>DAOUDD010000257.1:0-4984 GCA_034431765.1 Ktedonobacteraceae bacterium
GCAGGCGGTGGGGATTGTGCGTGCGTTTCGTCCGCAGATTGCCTTTACCAGTGGTGGCTACGTCGCGGTTCCATCGGGACTGGCTTCACGGCTCAATGGTGTGCCTCTGTTGATGCATCAGCAGGATGTGCCGCCAAATCTGTCTAATCGGCTCATTGCTCCGCTTGCGACACGTATCAGCGTAGCATTCGCCGACTCGTTGCGCTACTTTCCAGCGAATAAGACGCTGCATCTGGGCAATCCAGTGCGCGAAGCAATCCTGGAAGTACGAAAGACGGCACCTGAGCAGGCCCGTGCACAGCTTGATCTTGCACCAGAGCTACCGCTTCTCCTGGTAACAGGTGGGAGCCAGGGAGCGCGCCATCTCAATCAGGTAGTTGTGCGTGCTCTACCCGAATTGCTCTCGTTCTGCCAGGTGCTCCAGATTAGTGGTAAGAAACTGCACGCCGAGACGCAAGCGCAGGCCGCAAGCCTCCTGGCAGACATGGATGAAGTGACGCGCAAGCGCTATCACCTAGTGCCGTATATGTCTGACGAGATGCCACTGGCTCTGCACGCGGCTGATCTAGTGGTATGCCGTGCGGGAGCCGCAACACTGAGCGAGCTAGCGGTATTGGAGAAACCAAGCATTCTTGTTCCATTGCCACCCGCGCTCGGCGGTTCTCCACAGGAGGCAAACGCTGCTACCTTTGCACGCAAACAGGCTGCTGAGGTCGTGCGTAACGACAGTCTGAATCATGAGTTACTTGTACAACGTGTAAAAGATATTATCTCAAAGCCTGCTTGCTTGCTGGCAATGCGCGAAGCACTGCGTGGCTTTGCACAACTAGAGGCGACCGAGCAGATTGTCGCTGAAGTGCTGCGCCTGGGAGGGCGTGCGGGGAATGGCGTGCAAGAGCAGGGGAGGGTGATCGTGTGAAGAAGCTCCATTTGCATTTTATGGGTATCGCTGGTCCGGGAATGTCAGCCGCTGCACAGATGGTATTTCAAGCCGGGGAGAGTATCAACGGATGTGATCATCATCCCTCTGCTACTGTGTGTGAGCTGGAGAAGGTTGGGATAAATGTGCAAATTGGGCATAGTGTGGACCATCTGACTGATGTCGATATGCTTGTAATTACTCCTGCCATTCCAGCGATTGATCCGCACAACCCTGAATTGGAGGAGGCGCAACGACGAAATATTCCAATCGTCACCTGGCAGGAATTGGTCGGCAATCTGATCAAGGATAAGTGTGTTCTCTCAGTCAGTGGGGTGCATGGGAAGAGCACCACTACGTCCATACTGTCATTGATGTTGGTCGATGCTGGTCTCGATCCTACCTGTCTGATTGGAGCGGTTGTGCCACGCCTGGGCGCGAATTATCGACTGGGTCAGGGCACGTTTGTGGTCAATGAAGCGGATGAATACAATCATAATTTCTGGCACTATCATCCGCGCCTGGCGATTGTGAAGGCAATCGAGCTTGATCACCCGGAGTTTTTCGCAGATTATTCGGCTTTTTTGTCGGCCTTTGAGCATTTCGTGCGTGGGATGGATAGCAGCGAGAAGTGGCCTTTCCCGCCCACGCTGCTGCTAAACATTGCCAATCCCGGTTGTCGAGACTTACGGGAGCGCCTCACCGACTGGACGGGCCGCATTATCACCTACTCACTTGAGAACGCAATGCCAGTTGGTGAGAGAGCAGACTTTGAGGCATACGACATACGTCTGGATGGCGAAACAAGTTTCTGTGTCCGAACGCGCATGAAGGGGAAATTTCCAGTGGAGCGAAGAATCGCCCTGCAACTCCCCGGCTTATACAACGTCGAAAACGCACTCTCCGCACTTGTCGCGGCTTCTCTCATAGGTGTGGAAGCGGACACGCTGATCCGCACACTGGGAGATTTTATCGGCACAAGGCGACGATTTGAGATTCGTCATAATGGACCGTTGCCTGTAGAGGGTACAACATTAGACGTGATACTTGTCGATGATTATGCGCATCACCCGACAGCTATCAGGGCAATTTTAGAGGCGGCTCGACAGCGCTATCCTGAGCGAAGACTTGTCGCGGTCTATCAGCCGCATATGTATAGTCGCACAAAAACATTTTTCGAGCAGTTTGTGCAGGCGTTTGACGTGGCAGATCTGGTAGTATTTGCCGATATCTTTCCAGGGCGGGAACGGGATAGCGGCCTCGTTTCTACACGCGATTTAGTGACTGCTGTGGCGCAGAGATCACACTTTGGCAGTGGGCAGGCAGAGGTATTGTATGGTGGAAGTGTTACAGATACCGCCCTTGTGTTGAAAAGAATATTGCGTACAGGCGATCTGGCGGTCATCATGGGTGCTGGCGATATCTATAAAGTGACTGAGCAATTGGTACAAGAACATGTTTAAAGATATGCAAAGAGCGGTCTATCAGCCCGAAAAGGAAAATATGCGATTTGATGTAGAGACAGCCTACAAAGAGCTACTCGAACGCTTTGGCACGCGCGTTCGGCGTGACGAGCCTCTTTCCCGCCATTGTACATTTGGCGTGGGGGGGCCGGCTGATATCTGGGTCTCACTCGATTCGCAGGAGGCGCTGCTGGACATGATCAAGATCTGTGTGCAGCAGCGCTGGCCGCTCTTAATTACAGGAAATGGTACCAATGTGCTCTATGCTGACGAGGGTGTGCGTGGCATAGTGGCACGAGTAGCCCTGAATACCTACCGTATTGAAGATAGAGGCGATGGTAGCGCACTTTTGACAGCAGGGGCAGGAGTAAGCTGGCCGCGTCTCGTCAATGAGCTGGCCGCACAGGGATGGGGAGGATTGGAGTTCGGACCAGGGATACCAGGGACGCTGGGTGGAGGCGTGGTTAGCAATGCAGGTGTGCACGGCCATGACCTGGGGGAGGTGTTGCAATGGGTGGAGGTTGTTGATGTGCGCGCATGCGAAGAGGGAGCAGAAGTGCCAGCTACAGCGCGTTATGAGCACGAGCAACTCGGCTTGAGCTATCGGCATAGCCGTTTTCGCGCGTTGCGCCGCGTGCAATTTGATGCTGAGGGAAATCCACTTGTGGCTCCGCGCAAATTAATCGAGCCAACAGAGATCATCTGGCAATTGGGTATTCATTTGCAGCGGGGAGATCCGCAGCAGTTGCGTGCCACACTTGAAGAACATAAACAGTATCGAAAGCGGACACAGCCGCCTCAACAGAGCGCTGGTTCCGTCTTCAAAAATCCACCGGGGGATTACGCTGGTCGGTTGATAGAAGCAGTCGGTCTAAAAGGGCGTAGATGTGGGAGGGCGCAGATTTCGGAACGGCATGCGAACTTTATCGTCAATGTAGGCGGTGCGAGGGCAGCAGATATTGCAGCTCTTATCAGGGAAGCACACAGCCGCGTGCAGGCACAGTTTGGTGTTGAACTTGAGCTGGAGGTCGAATTGCGCGGTCAGTGGAGGGTATCAGGAACATGAGGAAGCAGCAAAAGATACCGGAGCAAATGGCGTCACACGATTACTGGGCGAAGACAGAGGAAGAACCTCTGCCGTCGCGAGCCGTGGGCGCGACACATCACCCTGCTTCTATGTATACCCGTCGCGGCTCAACTGCGCAGCGTGTTGTCAGGGTGCCGGAAGCAGATCCAGCTGAGGCATGGCAGACGTTTGCAGAGCGTCAGAAACAGCGGCGTACTCGCAAACGTCCAGAAAAGTACGTCAACATGGTTCCACGCACGCTCGCACAGACAGGTGCACCAGCCTCAAATGGACAACTCTACGCGGCACCGCGAGCGTTGCCCAAAGGAAGTTCGCCTATTCCGGCGCGAAGGGGGCGACGCGGGAACTCTCTGTGGCGCTGGCTTGTTGCCCTGGTGACAGGGGCTATAGTCATACTGGTAGTCACCTATGCCCTGACCGGTAGTGCCTTTCGTATTAGCTCAGTGAGCGTCACAGGAACACAAAACGCTAGTATAGTCTCCAACGCTCAACACCTGGGGGTGCAGGGAAAGAACATTTTTCTGCTAGATGATGCGGATGTCGTCAAGCGCCTCGCGGCTCTACCGCGTGTAGCGCATGTTGCAGTAAGCAAAAGTCTGCCGAATCGCTTAACGATCTCGATTGTTGAGCGAACGCCTGCCCTTCTATGGCAGACGAGGCAGGGCACCTTTAGTATAGATAACCAGGGGATCGTCATCGCTCCAATGAGTGAGACGACAGGGACAGATAACCTGAGTACCGTGATTGATGAGACACCCATACCTGCACAGGGGAAGCAGAAGGGAACTCAGACACAGGGAGCGACGCAGAGCAAGGGGAGCTCTGCCTTGCAACCTGGAATGCATTTGAATGCGACAGATGTAAGCTTTGCTGTTAGCACAGCGAAGCAATTGCCTGCCCTGGCTGGTGTGTCAGCATTCAAACTACACTACGATGGTACGCTGTATAACAGTGTTGGGGATGCCTCTGTGGATGGGTCAAGTAGTAAGGGAGCATACATTGTCGAGAGTCCAGACGGTTGGAAAGCGAATCTGGGGAACGCAGCCAATGCGAACTCGCTGGAGAACCGTCTTCGTGAACTGCATGGTATCCTGGAGTTTGTGCAGAAAGAGCAACTTGCCGTTGACACCATAGATCTACGCTATGGCTTACGTCCAGTCTTTACTCTGAAAAAATAGCCGACTCTGTAAAAAACATAGGCATACAGCCTATCGAAAACCTGAATGCAGAGCACGGGCCGCCATACTTCCTCTCAAAAAGAGAAGCGGCATTGGTTTTCGTCTAAGATCACAGTAAAATACCATGACAGGCAAAAGCTTAATGATAGGATTTATAATGCGTCTCACAGGTGTACCGCCCGATAGGAGCGTGGATCGTGCAAGAGCGGGTGATCGTCGGAATCGACGTTGGAACAACAAAAATCTGTATCCTGGTCGGCGAACTGGATCGTGACGGGAAGCTGAATATTGTTGGCGTTGGCACCTGCCCTTCACAGGGGTTGCGCCGTGGGGTGGT
>DAOUDD010000258.1:0-20897 GCA_034431765.1 Ktedonobacteraceae bacterium
AGGAGAAGAAGAGAAAAACGGTGCCGACGCTGATAGAGCCGATGCGATAGAGATATGCGCCAAGCGCGAGAATGCCAACGGAGGCAAGCAGGAAGAGCGGATTGATGACCAACCAGAAGATGAATGTCGTGAAGAGGTCGGCGCGCCAGGCGATGCGGAACAGAGCACGGGCATAGCGGTAGTAGTGGCGCATCACGTAGGACTGTGCGCCGTTTGCACGCATATCGGTCAGGGCGGCGAGACGTTCCTCAAGGAAGCCGAAGAGATCGGCGCTGGCCTGACGCTCTCCCTCCCAGAGCTTAACCATGACGCGGCGTAAACGAAGGAGGGTGGCGAGCGTGATACAGGAGAAAAGGGTAAAGGCCAGCCCAACGAGCCACGCTTCGCGGAAGAGCATGACCAGGATACCGACCAGCAGCAGGACGCTCCCGAGCAGATCGATAGCGAACTGCGAGAAGAAATTGGAGAGCGCGTTGATGTCGCCATCGATACGTTCGATCATCTCGCCCGGTGTATGGGTGTTGTGGAACGGCATGTCGAGGCGCAGACAGTGCGCAGCAAGATCAACGCGTAGCGGATTAGTTGTTTCCCAGCGCAACTGCTCGCTGACAAACGCACGGACAACCGCGACAAGCTGAATAGCGATGGCGATGCCGACGAAGAGCAGAGCGCTCCGGGTCAGCGTAGCGAGTGCCCCACGCGTTGTCACAGTATCGATAAATATGCGCAAGACCTGGGGCTTGAGTAAGTCGAGGGCGATACTGCCGAAGAGCAGGAGTCCCAGGAGTAGGACGCGCGGCCATTGTGGGCGCAGATAGGTTGAGAGCAAGCGCCAAGATTGGCGCAGCGGAATTTGCATCTGTCTTCCTTCCCGTATCCATAGCAGGCAGAAACAAGGGTTGCATTTCTGAGTGCCAGGAAGTGGTAGCTTCTCTGGGGAATGAGAAGGTGGAGTTCAGCACACGAAGAGGTCAGGAAGACTGTGTAAGCAAACACGAGGAGAGCGAAAGAAAGAATATAGGTGTTCCACAGTCAAGCGATGAACATTTCGTTGCGTAGCCGCTAACATCTCATACCAGAGGGAGCTCTGCACAGTAAAGCCATTTCAAGAGCAAAGTGGTAGTACTGGCTTATGCCTTACAAAAAACAAGACCTGGTAGGTTGTCAACGGATAGTCAACATGTTCATCCTCTCACAAAAATATATTCTCAAGCATTTATACTGTATTCCTTGCGAAAAGTCAAGGTTTTTTTGAGAGTTTTCTTTATGGGAAGAATTGACAAGGAAGAGAAAGGTAGTACAAACTAAGATGGGTACGCTAGCGTCTGCCAGCAGAAAGGGAAAGTTATGCCGCATAGCCACAACAGTAATAAACAGCAGATACGTCTGCTTCATGAGGGTGACATTTATGCTATTGAGCGCCTTTTTCGCACTTCTGAGTATATTTATCAGCGTTTCACCCTGAGTGAGCTGCCACTGTTGCTGAGGCGCTATCCGGCGGTGGGGATGTTTCATGATACCTCGCTGTATGGATTTTTGGTGACGCAGGTGCTCACACGTCCGTGTGCATGGATTGGTGGGTTTGGCGTCAGTTGGACTGAGAGCAAAGCGCATGGCTCTATTCTCTCTACGCTGCTCGAAGAGATTCAGCAGCCGCTGCTGATGCGTGGTGCGCGGCATCTCTATTATTCGGGAAACGATGCTGAGCGCGACTGGTTGCGCTCACTGCTGTTGCCGCGTGGCTTCATCCCCTATCGTCGCCTGTACTCGTACGATAAATATGATTACTCAATTCCGACGGAAGGGAATATGCAGGTGCGAATCCGGCAGGTGCGTATGCCAGCGACGAGCAAGGAAGCGGAGAGAGATGATATGGGGGCGTTGCTACGTATCGAAGAAGCATGCTTTGAGGATTTATGGCGCTATGATAGTGCGGCATTTCAGGATATTGAGGCGACGCATCCCTACTTTGTGGTGGCTGAACTTAATGGTGAAGTGGTTGGCTACCAGTTCAATGCAGTGGACGATGAATATGGGTATTTTGTGCGCATAGCGGTGCATCCTTCAGCGAGTGGTCAGGGAATCGGGGCGCGTTTACTGACCGAGGCGATAAAGTATTTTCAGCGCGCACGCGTATCGCGTATTATGCTGAATACCCAGGCGGAGAATACGCACGCACACCGCTTGTACCAATGGTTTGGTTTTGTACGGCTGCAGCAGATGGGATTTGTGCTGAACAAGGCACTCTAATCACGCAAACCGACGAGGCGTCGCACGATCAGGGGGGCGGTTTTATTTTTTACGGGGAGGGATTGTGGCGCATCGACGAGTACGTGGCGATAGACCTGGGCATAGGTGGGTTCGTTGAGCAGAATGTTGTTATCGGTTGCATTGCTCTGGAGACGCGAGGCGACGTTGATGACATCACCAATGGCGGTATAGTTTTGCAGGCGGCCACGTGCGCCGACGTTGCCGACGGTGGCAAGACCGGTATTAACGCCGAAGCCAAAGGAGACGAGGGTCTCCTGGGGGAGTGAGCGCTGGTAGTCGAGCACCGCCATACGCATCTTCCAGGCAGCGCGGACAGCGTGCAGGGCATGAGTTTGCTGCGGCAAAGGGGCATTGAAAATAGCCATCAGCGCATCTCCCTGAAAAGCGGTCAGCGTTCCCTCTTCCTCCCAAATTGCATCACACATGATCTTGAGATAACGGTTGATGAGATCCATAACCTGCGCAGGAGGCATGCTTTCGCTCAAACGAGTGTAGCCACGAATATCGGCGAAGACAACGGAGATCTCCTTGGTCTCGCCACCCAGGTTGAGAGCAGAAGGGTCTTGCATAAGCTGGTGCACAACTTTGGGGTGGACATACTGCTCAAAGATGCGGCGCACCTCTTTCGCCTTCGCCTCTGAACGCTTGAGTTCGGTGCGGTCATCGATCACCAGCGCCATACCGATGTGCGTGCCCTGGGTATCACGCAAGGAGCTGACGTAGCAGTTCAAGTTGACCTGGCCTTCGTTCTCACGACCAGGAATAACGCTTTCTATGGAACGTGTGACCAGCGTTCCATACTCGTGCTGAACATACGCCAGTTCTAGCAGCTCAATAATGCCAGTGTGGGCAAGGGAGCGAAATGCCTGACGGTAATGCTTACCGTGCACGCCCTCAGGATGGAGACGTAAAATAACGCTGGCCGAAGCATTGAACGTGGTGATGGTACCGGCTGAATCGGTGGTGATGACAGCGTTCGCGATAGACTTGAAGATGTTGTCCATATACTGCTTGTCATCTTTGACCTGCTGGATCGCCCTCTTGAGCTGGTCGAAGAGGCGTGCATTCTGAATGGCGATGGCCGCTTGATTGCAGAAGGCCAGCAACATATCGCGATGCCGTGGCTCAAAGAGACGGGCAGTGAAGCGGCTATCGATATAGACCGCCCCGATGCAGGTATCGCGAACAATCAGGGGAGCACACATGATCGAGCGGATACCGTAGGCCATGATGCTCTCCTGCGCCCTTAGTGCATCGTCCAACTGCGCATCATCGGTGAGGAGAGGCTGGCGAGTGCGGATAACGCGCTTGATCGTGTTGCGGCTGATCTGTGCAGTTGCGAACTCGCTTTCAGCAATAGTATGAGCGTGCTTATCACGAGCGATCTTAAATTCGGGTTCGCCTGTCTGTTCGTTCACCAGCATCAGGAAGCCGCGCTCAGCTTTCATGAACTCGATCACACGATCCATCACCAGGGAGAGGACTGCATCGAACTCCAGCGTTGAATTGAGGGTGCGCGCTATATCATAGAGCGTCTCAAGCTCGTTGCGCTCCTGTTTGAGGTGGGTGATGCTGATCGTGAGTTCCTCGCGTTCACGCTGAAAGGAGGCGGGGAGAGAGGAGAGGGAAGAGATGGCCCCTTTTGTACCGATAGCGGGCGCAGCGGGTATGCTGCTTGCCTGTCCTGAAAGGTTACGCGAGATGCGGTAGAGTTCTAGATTCAGTTGACCAAGCTGCAGATCAGCCATACGGCTGACACGCAGCGCATCACTTAACAACTGCACACGTGGGTCTGCCGCATGGCTCGCATACCTTCCCTCGACGGCGATCTCCAAAGTATGTGTATGTTCGTGTAGCAGGCGCGAAATATTGACCAGGGACTCGCCGATGCGACGCAGGTCCGTATTTGTCTTCGCGACCCAATCGGAAGGTAAAACCACGCGCGTGCCTCCATCCAGTCTATTCGCCCCAAAAAGCGAGCACGTGCTTATATATTACCATATGCGTTTTGTTATATGTGTGATACTACTGGAAAACTCTCTTTTCTCCAATCCTCAGCACTTTGGGTACTCAAGCCTGTTGAGGATGACGCCTTGAAGGTCGAAGGCCAGGTAAGCGTCTTCCCCTATCGGCACCTGTCACAAGTGCAATTCTACTTGCCATAGGTATTCCTCTCGTCGCGTACCCATATGGGAGTCAACGTGATAGTGGAGATACGCCACCCATCTGCTTGCTTCTCTAACATATAGTGATAACGTCCTCCTACTATCCACAAGTTGTTAGGATTGGTTATGTACCAGCAACGATGCTTTTAAGCTGCTCGAAGGACGCTCGGATAAGCTGCGACAGATCTTGCTCAACAGGTTCGCTGACCCAGCGGTTATACGCTGTTTTGAATGCAATGAACCCGACTTCTGCAGCAAGTGTTGCCGTAAGGTCGGTCACGCCACGACTTCGCAGTGCATCGGCCATGGCGGAGGCGAGTGCTGCACGCTTCAGCATCTCGCGTTCTTGGAGTTCCGGGTTTGCGGCAATCACAGCCTGACGCAACCGAACAAGCTTATAGCGCTCCTGGAAGACTGGTGTACCTGCCTCTAAGGCCGCAGCGACTGCAGCGAGCGGCGTGGCGGAAGCGGGAGCAGCCTCGATAGCATTCACATAGATAGTGCGCAGCATATCCTGACCCCCGAACAGCACCTCGCGCTTATCAGCGAAGTAGCGGAAGAACGTTCGCTCAGTGAGGCCAGCCCGTTCAGCGATCTCCGTCACCATCGTCTGCTCAAACCCGCGTTCCCGGTACAGGTCCAGAGCCGCCTGCTCCAGGCGTCCCCTGGCATTGGGTTCCCATCGGCTCATACTTTCAACATCTCCTTCATGACAGCTATTGACATCACTTTCATTATACTGTATCATAGTTATGTCAGCAACTGACATTGCTATTTCGCCTTCCCGGAGGAATCTATGGTGGAGCGGAATAGAGGCCGATTCTGGGTGAGAGAGTTCTCACAAATGAGATGAAAAATCCTGGCTGTTGAGCCTGTTCATTTTGTGAATGGCCCTTTATTACAACAGGTGAACAAGATGTTCTCGTTATAAGAGTGCTATATAGCATTTCAAGGAGTACGTTATATGAGTCGAGCGATCAGGTATACGTCATTTGGCGACACCGACGTCTTAGAGTTGCAAGACATTCCAGAACCACATGCTGGTCCAGATGAAATACGAGTACGAGTGGCTGCTGCGGGCTTGAACCCGATGGATTGGATGCTATCTTCAATGCCCGATATAGCTGCAATGTTTGACATTAAGCTCCCATCAGGATTCGGTCATGATTTCGCAGGTACCATTGATGAGGTTGGCCCAAATGTCAAAGGTTTTCATAGCGGAGACCGTGTCTTTGGCGGAGCGGTTGGTCGTGCCGTCGCTGACTACATTGTAGTAAATGTTCCATCAAGAGAACCATTGCAGCATACTCCCAGCGACATTTCAGACGTAATCGCAAGCGCTCTTCCGATTGCAGGTCTTACCGCTGATGCGGCACTGAGCGTTATCGGTGTAAAGTCAGGTGATACGGTGCTCATAGGAGGTGCGACGGGTGGCGTCGGCACATTCGCTGTCCAGCTCGCAAAGCTGGCTGGCGCAACCGTTATCGGTACGGGGTCAGAGGATTCATTCGACTATCTACGGAAGCTTGGTGCTATTCCAGTAGCCTACGGACAAGGATTGGCAGATCGAGTTCGTGAACTTGCCCCAAACGGGGTTGACGCGGCAGCAGTGCTTGTGGGGACAGAGACCATAGACGTAGCCCTTGAGCTTGGTGTTTCACCTGCTCGAATCTCGGCAACGGCGGCAGGACCGAATCCGCCAGGTGGTGTCCATGCAACAGGTGCGGTATACGCGAGTCCTGGTGCACTCGATAGAATTACCGATGCCATACGTAGTGGTACACTCATCGTCCCAATCGTCGCAACATTTCCAATAGAACGTACTCGTGAGGCTGTAACGCTTCAGCGCGGGGGGCATGTTCACGGCAAAGTTGTCATTACACTTTCTGAAAAGGAGAGCTAAACTTCGATTCAGGGTCACGGTATCAATCTGGGAGAAACATCCTTACGTGGATAGTAAAGAGAACGAGCCAGGATAGTAAATAGCCTGACCCGTTCTCTTTGCATATCTCTACAATATAGCGTATAGTCCAGCTAAATTGTACTATACGCCATGTTGCTGTAGATAGTGGTGAAACGACATCGGTGTGAAGCCGAAGTCGCGTTCGACGCTGTTGAGGTCGGTGATGTTGTCGAAGGAGAAGAGCGTCATGGCGGCACGAGTGATGGGTGGCTTTGGGAGAACTGCCTCCATGACTGCCGCACCGACACTGACAAGGGGAAGCGGTGCGTATACCTTTGGCTTTTTCTGATGGAGCGCGTGCAATAATTCGTCGAAGACCTGCGTGAATGAATACTGTTCAGGTCCACCAATAGTGTAGATGTTGCCGTTTGTGCGGGTTGAGTCTTCCAGCACCTTCATAATCACCGTCACAACATCTTCGACATAGATGGGCTGGAAGAGGATCTTGCCGCCGCCGATGAGAGGGACGATTGGTGCAGTGCGCAAGAGGTCTACCAGGCCTTTGATAAAGGGAGCATCCTTACCAAAGACAACCGAGGGACGAATAATCGTCCAGTCGAGACCGCTCTTGATAACCTCTTGTTCGGCGAGATAGCGACCCTGCATATAGCTGCGCGGCTTATCCTGCTTCGTACCCAAGCCGCCTATTTCGATGATCCGTCGCACATGAGCGTTCTGCGCGGCTTTCACCAGGTTTGCGGTCCCCTGTACGTTGGTCTGCTCATAGTGGTTGCCGGGCGACTCTTTGCGGTCAGCGGTCATGAATGCAGCATGGACAATCGTATCGACATCCTTTACAGCGGCGCTAAGTGTTTCGGGCTGAGTCGTCGCCCCCTGAACAAGTTCTACCTTATCGGTAGGCAACGTCTTTTGTGCTGCTTGCAGATTGCGTACCAGGCAGCGTGGTCGCTCACCTTGCGCTACAAGCCGTGCCACCAGGTGTCTTCCTATATAACCAGTTGCGCCAGTGATCAATAGCATGGCCAGGTTCCCCTTTCTTCTTACACGTTATTATACGCTAGAGATGCTTCAGAAGTGTCTGTCAGGTAGGACTCAGCGTTAACGTGTCAGGAGGTGAGATGCTATGGATGGTGTCAGCAATCAACCCGCTCTCTGCTCAACAATGGTTTTGTGATAATTTTTGTTAAGCGTGACTCCTCTTCTTTACGCGCTCAATATATTCGTTGTTTCGGAACAGGAAAAGGATATACACATCTCCCATGGCCTTTTTCGTGGTTCGATCCCTCTTTCCTCTCAGGTAGTACCCCAGTTCTCTCTCCATGCTGAGCAATTTTTTGTGAGAGGTGGTTTTTAGTGCAGCACATCGTCGGGGAGAGAGATTTTGACGATGACACCCTCGTCGGGGAGGCTTTTGACGGTGAGGCTGCCCCCAGCGATGGCAAGCAGGGCGCTGTGGGTGAGGAGACCGCTACCGGTGCCGGTGGTGGTGCTTTCGGAGGAGAGCATACCGACTCCATCGTCGGCGACGACGATTTCCAGAGCTGAGTTACAGGAGGCAGAGAGGGTAAGGTGGAGGTGACGATGCAGGTCGCTGCCGCGTGCGTGACGGGCGGCGTTGCGCAGGGTTTCTTGTACGGCTGTGAAGACGAGTTCGGCGATCGCGGGAGGAACGGCATCATCGATACACTGCGCCGTTTCGTCGGAGACGTGCCAGGTGACACTGTCGAAGGCATGTTGAAAATCTTGCTCTAGCATGGTGCGAATGGCTTGCATCAAGCCATCACGTTCCAGATGATGTGGTGCGCTGGTTGCCATGGCACGCATCATCGAGGCAAGCTGACGATGGGCGCTGCTGATGGAGGTGATGGAGGCTGTGAGGGCTTCGCGGCTACGTGCGCCGCTCTCGCTGTCGCTGGGCAGGACGGTGTGCAGGGTCTCCATACGCAAGAGCGCAAGGTGCAGCAGAGGAAGGATTTCGTCGTGCAGAACACGGCGCTGCTGTGCTCCCAGGAGCTTCACGTCCACGATGCGTCGCCGCAGTAGACTGGCAACAGTGAGCATTGCTTCGTGATTGCGCAGGGTATCGAGAATGCGTTGTCCGCAGACGCGCGCCAGGTCCATATCCTCATTGGAGAAGACGCCACCATCTGCGCGAGGTCCAAGGTAGAGGCGAGCAACCAATCCCAGTTCATCGTAGAGTGGAAGAACCCAGCAGATAGTCGGAACGTTGTACACGGTTGTACGGATACGATAGGTATACCCATAGTGCGATCCTGCAGCTCGCTCTGTCCCTGTAAGAGATAGTTCAGGCGATTGACTGTGTGTGCGAGCTATATCTGATGTCTCCAAGTGAGGCCAGCGATAGGAAAAGTTGTGATGCACCGGCCCCGAAAGGAGATCCAGGCGCGCGCACTGCACCTCTAAAACCGATTGACAGAGGTGCGAGAAGAGCGTCTCCATACTTTGCTCTGTTTTCTGCAGATCGGTGTTGAGCCAGTGGCGCACGTTGGTGCTGCGTAAGAACGGCTCTAGCAGCGAGACATAACGGTCATGTTCAGTGTAGCTACTCCAGGTAAAGAGGGCGTATGTCCCAGTGGCGATGGAAGTGATGAGCAAGAGCGAGCCAAGCGAGCTGGCTGTCAGTTGTACGAGGAGAGCTATAAAGAGCGCCACGGTTGTAGCGACGATGACGATACCGCGCCACTGCTCAAAGAAGCCACGATGCGCCAGAGGACGCTCGATCAAGATGCCATAGCGCACAATTGAGTAGCCGATAAGTAAGATAATGACGGCTACCGACCCTGTTGTATAGATATCGAGCAACAGCAGATTGAGCGGGATTGTTATAATAGTGATTGCCCCTGGCATAGGTGCATTATGCAGAGTATTCGTCTCCAACCAGCGCAACATTGAATTCACGCCTAAAACGCCCAGACTGATCGTCAAGCCGACCATTAAAAGGGCAGCAAGCAAGAGACCGGGACGCGCAAGGTGCCAGGAAAAGTGCGGCTCTTCCAGTTCATCGAGAGGTACCTGATCGTGCCAGAAGGCATCGGTGAGGCTACGGCGCAACGATTGATGGCGGCGACGCCCACGAAGGGCAAGCCAGAGGACATGCAAGAGTCGGGCGATACGTGCAGGTGTAAACCAGGGTCCGATAGCACAGAACGTGACGTAAAGCAGGAAGAGGATGGGCAACCAGACCAATGGAGAGAAGAACGTCACATGCGTCGTGCCCAGAGCAACTCCATAGCTCAGGAGCAAAAGTGTATCCTTAAAGGAGAATGTGGCGCGATTCACGATGAGCAAGAGCAGGACGCAACACCCAAGCACAGCGCTTATTGCCAGCAAGAGTGGACGACGCGCTTGCCAGCGTACGTTCATCAGTGAGGCATAGTAGAGTCCGATGACAAACCAGATGTAGGGCACGCCCAGCGCAGGCAGCCAGATCAGGTGCCAGAGAAAGTTGGTCGAGACCAGCATAGACTCCTGCGCGAGAGAACCAGAAATTAAGAGGGAGTGAATGTAGAAAAAGAGCGCGGAGAGACTGAGGCCAACCACCCCGACACGTGCAATCAAGCTCTGGCGATCTCCGTTGAGCCAGACAGTACAAGCCAGCCAGAGGAACGCGACCAGGTTGAAAATTGAGAGGGAAAGCGCAAGTGTCTGGAAAAGGTGCGCGGGTTGGAGCAAGGCAGTGAATGACATGGTTATTCTTCTTTATAGAGTGGCACCCACTCGCCGCGACGATCCTGCATGAGTGCACTGCCATCTTCATCCCAGATCAGCAGACGATTGTGCATATAGATCAATGTGGCGCGGGCGCGGGCGACTTTATCGTCAACAGCGTTTTCGCTCAAGCCCCACGCGGCATAGATGCGTCCGTTCGTACGGCTCACAGCACGTTTATCGTGGAGATTGAGGCGGGCGGCGATCTGCTCATTGGTCATACCCTGCGCAATGAGCTCGACCACGCGCAACTCGTTGGGTTCCAGCAGAGCACGCGGAGATTGCTCATCGAGATCGCGCACCTCCTGCACACGATCCTCGATCTCAGGATCAACCAGGCTGCGCCCGTTCACCGCATCGGCGAGCAGTGGGACAAGCATGCTGGGGAGGAGATAATTGCTCTTGCGCACGTAGGCGTAGTGCGTGAGGATGCCGGAGGCACGGAACTCGCGGTAATACTCGTCGTCGTCCTGGATCGAGTAGAAGACCACGGGCATACGTGGGCGCTCGCGACGGATTGAGACAGCGGCCGCCACACCACTGAGCGCGCGGCGGCCCAATTGGGGGTCCTGTAACTGCACATCCATGAGGATCACATCCATATCCAGATCCAGAGCACGAGTGAGTGCCTCATGCCCGGTTGCTGCCTCGCCTACTACCTGCACTGATCCCGTTGACTCCAGCCCCTCGCGCAGTGCCTTGCGCAATGGCCCGTGATCATCGACGACAAGAACTTTGATTCGCCCCATGACGCTCCACCTTATCCTGATTTTTTGCTTTTTTGTATAACCTTTGCATCATAGATTATAGCAAGTTGAAGCAACAGAAAAGAGTGTTTGAGACCGCGAAAAAGCGCACACGGGGATGAGCGATTTCAGTCCATGAACATACCACCATCAACGGAAATGTATGAACCGGTGATAAAACGAGTTTCATCACCGGTATAGGCTACAATAGCTCCGGCGATATCTTCAGCGGTAGCGAGATGTCTGAGTGGAGTGTTTGCCAGCATCTGTTCACGTATAGCTTGTGGTTGATGGGTCGTCCGTTCAGTTGTAACAAAGCCTGGGGCGATGACATTGGCGGTAATTCCTGCTGGCCCAAACTCCTGCGCCACGAAGCGTGCAAAGTGCGCGATTGCGGCTTTGGCTGATCCGTGAACAGCAAAGCCAAACTGAGGATGGCGTGCGAGACCTGTTGAAACATAGACAATGCGCCCGTAGTGCTGCCTGACCATGAGCGGAGTCACAGCCTTTGTCACATTGAAGACTGCTTGCATATCATCATTAAGCTTCTGCGCAAACTCCTCCCAGGTCAGTTCTCCAATTGACTTCTGCACAAACGACATTGCTGCATTGCTAACAAGCACATCGAGCGAGCCAAACTCCTGCTCCGCTGCGGCGACCATCCTTTCAACTGCCTCTGCATCTCGCACATCGGCCTGAACAATCATCGCCAGCCCCCCAGCTTCTTGAATCGTTCGCATCACCTCTTCGGCTTTGTCTCGCTGTGTATGATAATTGATAACGACCCGCATGCCTTTCGCAGCCAACAACTTTGCTGTCGCGGCCCCAATCCCACGACTTGCCCCAGTAATAAGCGCTGTATGAGAATTCGTCATATTGTTCTGGAATCCCTCCTGATGAACACAAGATCTATCGAGTCATTTATCCCTAGTCACCACTGCATCACTCTCTTTAAATACACGCGTGCCATGGGTAGAGATGATACAAGGCTATCAGATGGTAAAAATATCCGTTCATCCACGCTATTCCAGGTGGATGAACGGATATTTTTTAGTAGCCGGCGGTATCTTCGAATCTCTGGGCGATGACACGATAGCCGATGTTTTTGGCGTGGATGTCGTTGAAGATGGAGCAGATCCAGGTGTACGAGCAGGTGTTGGGATTGGGAACTGCCGCCCCGCCGAATGCACTGAAGACATCAACCAGCGTGCCGAAGCCAGCAATATCTGCCGCGATATGCTCGTTGAGCTGTTGCACGTAGGGGACGGTATTGGGACATTGATTCTGGTAGGAGTCAAAGTAGTTCATTACCAGCAGGTCGCCAGTCAAACTATTGTTGACGGTGAGCGCGGCCTGGAGTTTGGGTAGGATAGTGTTTTTCAGGTTGGCGTCAACTGCCGCGAGATCGGAGGCAAACTTGCCTGTATTGATCGTGCAGGTCTTTTTGTCGATATCGGGCAAGACATCGTTCGCTCCAATGTCCAGCGTTACCGGGCTGACCTGCCCGCGATGCGTATAGATGTAGAACAGAGCGGCGTTGAGCTGCGAGCCGATGTAGGGATACTTGCGTATCAGTCCAGCGGGGCACCCTCCGTTGACCATTGTGACGCTTGTCTCACCGGCACAGGCGAGATTTGCCTTATCGGTGCCAGCGAGATTATGCAAGTAGTTACCGAAGACGGTATCATACCCATTGCTAAAATTGAGATCCGGCTGATAGCCATAGGCGAGCGAATCACCAAGAGCGAGGTAATGAGCTTTGGGACCGACCAGTCTACGGGCTTGAGCATGAACAGGTGTTGGAACTACGAGCAGAGAGAGTAAGAGGCCAAGCGTTACTGCGGAGAGAAGGCGGGAACGCAAAACAAGACGCAGCATGAAGAACCCCCCTGTTGTGGGTACGACCACACATGTTAACGACACTGTCAACTACAGGTTCCATCCGAGTATTGGAGGAGGTACAAACAGGCACTCAGCGTTTCGCGATAGGGAGAGGACTACGGGCTAGACTACGAGCACAAGAAGTCGGTTCCATCCAGGGTCAGGAGATGGTTTTTAGAGTTGGCACCCTTCATATAAGTATAATTCTATTTACAACCAAAAACAAGAGGAGAACGTGTTATTCTCTCTCTTCTCCTAAACAATTTTATCCTCAAAAAATCCTTAAAGCACTTTATAAGATTAGAATAATGTCTTAAAAACCAAATTATTTCTTTAGAGTCAATTATGACGATAGTAAAGAAGGGAACGGCAGTTACATCTCTTCTCTCTTTTTAGACATGAGGCTGTTCAATTTTTGTGCTACCTGCTCTGGCATGCGCGGTGAAGCACAACTGACCGATTTGGGATGTTGTGATATAGTGGAGGGCGATGTGCCAGTCCATTGTTAGTAGAATGAGTCAGAGGTGGAGATATGACACAAGGGTCATTTAGTAATGGAAGTATATATCTCGGGTTACTGCTGCATAATCATCAGCCAGTGGGGAACTTTCCATGGGTGTTTCAGCAAGTGTACGAGCAGGCATATCTTCCGCTACTCGAAGCGTTGGAGCGTCATCCATCCGTGCGTCTCTCGCTGCACTACACGGGGTCTCTGTTGGATTGGTTTGAGGAGGCGCAACCAGCGTTTTTGCAGCGCCTTGCAGCCCTTGTAGAGCGCAAGCAAGTGGAGCTTGTGAGCGGTGGCTATTATGAGCCGATTCTGCCGGCGATTCCTGACACGGACAAAGTGGCGCAGATTCGTCGCCTGACGGAGTATCTGCAGAGGCGCTTTGGTGTAAAGGCGAGCGGGATGTGGCTGGCCGAGCGTGTGTGGGAGCCGTCTCTGCCGCGCCTGCTACGGGATGCGGGCGTAGAATGGACGATTCTCGATGATGTGCATTTCAAGAATGCTGGGCTTGATGACAGCGATCTCTATGGATACTACGTCACAGAGGATCAGGGGAGCACGCTGAAGGTGTATGCGACGAGCAAAACGTTGCGCTACACAATTCCCTGGCGCGCACCTGACGAGACTATCGAGGCGCTGCGTTCACTGGCAACGACGAACAGGACGCGGATTCTCGTTATGGGTGACGATGGCGAAAAGTTTGGGAGCTGGCCGGAGACACAGCAATACTGTTGGGGCAGCGATGGAAAATCTGGTTGGGTAGACCAGTTTTTTAGCAGGTTGGAAGAAAACGTCTCATGGCTACATACCATTCCTTTGGGCGAACACGCGCAGACGCAGGCAGCACTTGGGCGGATCTATCTTCCCACCTCCTCTTACATTGAGATGACCGAGTGGGCTTTTCCTCCTAAGAAGGCGTATGCGTTCGGCAAGCTGCTGCACCAGTTGGAGGATGAGAAACGTGAGGATCTGTTGCAGTTTATGCGCGGTGGCTTCTGGCGCAACTTTCTCGTGCGTTATGCCGAGATCAACAATCAGCACAAGAAAATGCTGCGTGTCCACGAGCGCGTCTACCGTGCGGGGGCAGGTGAAGAGAGCGGGATTGTGCACCTGTGGAAAGCGCAGGCAAACGATACATACTGGCATGGACTCTTCGGCGGTATTTACATGGGACACGTGCGCTCGGCCATCTACCATCACCTGATTCGAGCGGAGAACGCTGCTGATGCGCTCTTACATGATAGAGCGCACTGGCAAAGCTACGAGTTCAGCGATTTCGAGCGGGACACAACGGAGAGGCTGCTTATCGAGAGCGATAGGCAAAATCTCTACATTGATCCTGGGCATGGGGGAACACTTTTTGAGTGGGATCTGCGCCTGAGTGCTCACAATCTGCTGAGCGTCATGACACGGCGTGAAGAGAGCTATCATCGTACGCTGCGTGAACACGAACAGGAACGCCGCCTCCGGGAACAAGAACAAAAAGCGCTGGTCACTGGGCGACAAGACCCTGCGAAAGAAGCGAGTGAACCGGCATCGCCACACACTACTGTGCGCACGAAGGAGCCGGATCTGGATACCTACCTGGTGCTGGATCGCCATCGCCGAGCCAGCCTGGTCGATCACTTTCTCCCGCCTGGTCTTGCATTAGCGAATTTTGTGCAAGAGCGCTATGAAGAGCAAGGGAATTTTGTGGAGCAGCCATACGAGACACACGTTGAACAGCAGAAGGAGGGCCTGACCGTTACGCTCTGTCGTCAGGGAATGGTGAAGCGCGCGGGAGCACTGAACCCTATTCCTGTACAACTTACTAAAACGCTCTTTGTACCGCTTGAAGAGGAGCAGTTACAGGTTCGTTATATAATTGAGAACAGAAGTGCAGCACGTTTACAGACGAACTTCGCCAGCGAGTGGAATATCAATCTACTTGGAGGTGGACATAATCCACAGGCATACTATAGAATTCAGGGGAGCGCTCTGGAAACGGTTGCCTTTGATAGTGAAGGTGTTGTAGATGGAGTCAACAGCTTCGCGATAGGCAATACCTGGCTGAAACAAGAGGTAAGCTTTAGCATGAGTGAGGCTGCGACGCTGTGGCGTTTCTCTATAGAAACCGTGACGGGTTCGGAGGCAGGGTTTGAGCGGACGCATCAGGGAAGCTGTTGCACGCTGTTATGGCCATTGCTGCTCGATCCAGGGCAAAGCTGGGAGGTGGAGATTGTCGCAGTGGGTTCGGAGCTGATTGAGTAGTGGGGAATAACAGGTGCTATCATGAATTTGTAATTAATTGCGGTTTGTGCGCTAAATCGCGGTGAACGCGATAAATCGGGTCCCTATTCCACGGGCAATGAGTTGCTCACAGCTACCCAGAGTAATTTGTGAAAGGGCATAATCGGGTCCCTATTTCTCGCGCCATAACTGACTGACGATTGATGGGGATATTCTGTTTAAAGGGTAGAGGTAAAATCGTTTCATAGCATACAAAGAAAGGATTCAGATGGTGTGGCGTATTTTGCTGCTTCAACATGCCTGGGATGATACACCTGGATATGTTGGGTATCTACTTCAGCAATATGCAATCCCTTTTGACGTTGTTGACGTCGAGAAAGAGGTTTTACCAGATCCATGTGATTATAGCGCTGTGATTGCTCTTGGCGGACCACAGCATGTTTACGAAAGTGAACAGTACCCGTATTTTGTGCAGGAGCGAGCCCTGTTACAACGGGTGGTAGAGCAGAACATTCCTTACCTGGGTATCTGCCTGGGAGGACAGTTACTTGCGGATACATTTGGTGGCAAGGTAAAAAGGCATACAGTACCTGAGTTTGGTTTTTATACTGTGCAGTTCACAGAGGAGGGCCAACGAGATCCACTTTTTGCGGGCCTGCCTGGATATCAGAAGGTGCTGCATTGGCACGAAGACACCTTCGATCTGCCAGAGGGAGCAGTATTACTGGCGACCAGTGAGAACACAGAGAATCAAGCGTTTCGCTACAGTGAGCGAGCGTATGGAATACAATATCACATTGAGATTGACGACACGACGCTTGACACCTGGCTCTATCATCCTTTATGCAAAGAGAGCATTTTGCAGACACTTGGGCAGGCAGCACATGAGGAGACAGAACAAGCTAGAGCTGTGCATTTTCCGCTCTATCACCAGCACACGCGCATTCTGCTGCAAAACTTTCTGCGACTCAGTGGGCTAGAAGTAGAGACACAGCAAGAATAGAGTTAGATAAAAAGCAAGCGTGCAGGAATAGATCTATGTAGCCTGCACCATAGAGGAACTTTTTTTTGAAAGCGTGAACGAAATCGTCGAAACTCTTTCCTTTTCAACCAACTATCTGCTATACTTGCCACAACAGTCCATGCTTTCTTGAAAGAGTTTTGTAAAATGAGCAATAGTTTTGTGTGCGTACAGGCAAAGCGGGTAGAGGTTCTGGGAGGAGAGGGGATAGACACTGGGAAAAAGTATCGCAGAGTTATAAAAGACGACGCGATCTATTTTATAAGTAAATGGTATAAGATATGCATCATTTAGTCTTAAAATATAGGACGCAGGCACATGAAATATCTCCCCAGGAACAGCGTGCGACGAGGAAGCCGCAACAAGCTATGAAACACTCTTCGCGAAAAGTTGAGCAGCAACGCAGGCGCAGGCAATCTGTATTTTCATACTCTTCTCGTAGTGCGGCAAACGAGCGTCATCCTACCCGCAATGAAGATAGCATTCTTGTCGATGAGTTGACTGGCCTGGTAGCAGTCTTTGATGGAGTTGGTGGAAGTGCTGCTGCCGAAATTGCCTCGCAGACAGGGGTTCGCGCAGCATTAGAGAGTTGGCGAAGCGTTCTGATGCAGGATAGGCAACGTCGAAAAATTTATACGCGCTTGCAAAAGTGTGAGCAATTTGACCTCTGTAAAATCCTGGAAGAACTGATTCTAGAAGCTGATGAGCAAGTACGTACGGATGGTGCTCAACGTGCAGGAACCGATGACCTGGCAACAACAGTCGCGCTGGCCGCATTCTGTCAACCAACTGAGAGCAGAAATTATACAATGGTTTATGCGCATGTTGGGGACAGTCGTATCTACCTGTTACGTCGTCAGGAAACGCTGCGCAGGCTGACGAGCGATGACGGTCTGTTGACAAAGCTGATCGAGAATCAAATTCTCAATGAAGCACATGCGCTGCGTATCGATCAGGCGATGCGAGCTAACCAATTGACGGATATTGACTACCGCTACTTTCGTCTTCGCGGGGGGATCACACAGGCATTAGGCGGCCCCCTTCCTCCTACAGTTCATACTGACACAGTGAACGTTGAGCCGGGCGACAGAATTTTGTTGTGCACAGATGGTATTCACGATAATCTCACAGATGAAGAGATCGAGCAGATTATGCGCTCTACACCTCGTTCCATTGTTGGGCATGCACTGGTAGAGCAGGCTCGCATCCGTTCACGTGAGGATTATAGCCAGACGATACGTGCAAAGCCCGATGATATGAGCGCTGTTGTGGTGACATGCCGTTTCTAATAGAGCAGCTTCGCGTAAAATAGTCCTTCCAGCGACTCCATTCTTTACAGAAAGTGTCAACGCTGCTTTTCAAATTCCTTTATGGTTTACTGAGATTGTGATACGTTCTTGTTGAGCACAAGGAAAAGTCATCAAAAGTTGCAAACGATAGCTCTTTCTTTTCGGGAGATTGCAGAGGGCGAGGAACCCTGGATCGCCCTCGGTAATTTCATGAACGATTTCTTTGGGAATTACCCTGATCAACGCGAAGAGTTGCTGAGAGAGCCTGTGCAGAAACTAGTCAACGCAACGCAAGAGCACTGGGCATCTTTTTGTGCGGCAAGTGTTGAATATCTGAGCGAGCGCTACGGCCTTCAATGCCCTGCATGGGTACAGAAACCAGAGTATACATTGTCGGAACCGTAGTTTCATTCTCCAGCCGCACAATCGAAACCCCATGTGCGTGAGCGGATTATGCGCGAGGCACCCGAACCGTTTGCACGCCGCAATATCTACTGTAGCCCGCGCGTTTTCGCTAATAAGTATGAAGCGGCGGAAGTTGCTGGTCAGCAGCTACCTTGTTCTTCCTCTCGTTTGCGCAGGTACCACTCTACGGCAAAATCCACCAGTTCCCGTTGTGACATCAGTCGGCTCTGAGCTGAACCAACGAGGCTGATATCGACCCGTCCCTCGCGCTCAAAATCGCGGCCGATCTGAGGAAAGATGTCAGCGTCGATCTCAATGTCAGCGTACCACTTCCAGACGCGGCGGCCGTATTCATAAATTGGTGAGCCTAAGCGTTCCTGCTTTGCATCAGGGACTCGGTACTCGGCCAGATGCATGGAGGTGTTCCGGTTATAGCCAACGCCAAGGAGCAGAACCGCTCCATTGAGCTCGTAAATACGGGCTAGAGGTGAACCCTCGCCAAGGCCGTAGTCCAGCGAATGGTTAGCGGTGATATAGCGCGCGTGCCGTCCCCATGCGGCGAAAGAGACCATTGGGTGGTTGCTGCGTAAGGTGCCGGGCCATGTGCGTACGGTCTCGGCAATCTGTCCCATCAAATAGGAAGGAGTCAGGGCGGGATCGAAGGCAGGCATCCCTTCATAGATAAGCGGCCACCATTCCTGTGGCACGGGCGGATTGCTCCATTGTGCAGGATCTGAGTAGTTGCCTGTCTGCGTTGGCACGACCAGCGTTCCCAGCTCCGTTAACACGTCTTGCAATGCCTGTACGACTGCGACTGCTCCCCCGGCAACCCAGCCTACTGCACGGAGCGAAGAATGCACAAGCAGCGTCATGCCCGGCACTACACCTAAGCGACGTAGATCAGCGACCAGGCTCTCGCGTGTACGTGGCTCTGGTGTCTCCTGCACCAGTATTTCTTCGGACATACTTTCCCCCATTTCATCTGACATTCGTTAAAAACCTATTGTATGCCCTACACAAGGAAGGTTTCCTCGTCGTTACCAGAAAGTACTCCTTGAAATTGACTTGGATCTTATGCGAAATCGAATGCCGCTCGCGCTCAGAGTTCTCGATGAGAAGTTATTCTTTTTTAGCCTCGATAGCCTGTTTAAGTGAAGTAAAGATATCACTGATGCCGGTGATTTGTCATCGTCGGAATCGGGGCTGAACGGTGGAATATCAGCCACACCGTCGTAGATCACGATCTCCATTTCTTGAGGTGCCAGAGCTATGGCGGCGCGGAGAAGGGCTGTGTTGCTTGAGCTGGTTTTCAGACTACCGGAAATAGCGAGAATTCACATGTATATTTTCCTTTCGTTTCTCTATTACAAGAAACATTTCCGTTTTTTCTTTATAGAGAAAGAATATCATACAGACCACCTTCCATGGACGATCATTCATTGTCATGTGGTGTTACGGAGAGCAGTTTCGCGGAAGCGAGATGCTCTCTTTCTTTTTGTCTGCGCCTTGACAACGTGCACGACGATTCTTTATAGTAGTAGTGGTTACTACTACTAGAGGAGGAGAGATGATTGCAGCGACACTTGAAGAGATGAAGGGGCTCGGCTTTACAGGAGTCGAGGCACAGGTGTATATCTATCTTCTTCAGCATCCAGATGCGACTGGTTACGAAGTTAGCAAAGGCACAGGAGTGCCACGTGCAAATACGTATCAGGCGTTGGAGACGTTAGTGACCAAGGAGCGCATTGCTGCCATCAGCTATGATCCTGTACGCTATGTGGTTGTTCCACCTATGCAGTTGCTTAAACGCATTCAGGAGGAGACCAGGCTGCGTTGTCAGCAGTTAGAGCAACAGCTCACTCTGTTGGAGAGACCGGATAGCGTCGGGCACTTCTGGGAGCTAGGTGAGCAGCGCCGTATCGAAGCTCGTTCTCTAGAGCTTATCGCATCAGCACAGCATCGTATAGCGGCGAGTTTGTGGGCTGCTGACCTGGAACACTTTCAAGATGCGCTACGCGCTGCGCGGGATCGTGGTTGTACAGTTATTCTCAATCTCTTTGGCAGTGCCAGTGCTGATTTCGCGACCGTCTATCAGCACGAGGGGCCGGAGAAGGTGGTCAGTGGGCATCTGCTGGCTCTGGCAGTAGATTTTGAGGAGGCGCTTGTAGCCTCCCTTGACGCACCGGTGACGGGGGTAGTGACGCAAAATCGGACGCTTGTACGGATGGTAGAGAAGTTGATTCGGGATGAAGCATATGTAGCGGCAATCTACGAACGCTTTGCGCCTGAGCTAGAGGAAGCCTTCGGGCAACACCTGGTGCACTTACGTCAACGCTTGCTCCCAAGCCTCGATGCTGAACGATTGGTGGCTATCACAACACTTGGATCGCAACCAATTTCCTTACCAGAAGACTTTTAAGATCGTATACGGAAACCAATGCTCTTCCGAGCTTGACCCACTTGTGTGAACAGGACTATGCATTGGAAACGAGGATAGCTAACAGTACCGGGAGCCAGTCAGTTAGGTGTACCGCATCTCGAGCGGTCTACAACGAGTGGGGAGTGTACACCTTTGTGCAAATGCTCGACTATAAATGTCACCGTTATGGGAAAGACCTCTACCGATTAGATGAACGCAACACGTCCAAATAGTGTAGTGGCTCTGGTTACTCGCAGACTATGCCACTGTGGGAACGGACCTACAGTTGCGCGGAATGTGGACTCGTCAT
>DAOUDD010000259.1:0-9316 GCA_034431765.1 Ktedonobacteraceae bacterium
GACGCAAACTCTCCTTTTTTCTTGCCTCTGAAAAACTCCGGGAAGCCCACTACTCTCTACTCTGAGTTTACCGGCGGACATCACGTCTACCATTGGGGAAATGATCTCGGTACCGGTTTACGCACGCTATTCTCATACTAGTAAAGGTAACTTTTTTTATGACAGATAGACTACTTCAAACTATTGTTGCAGATGTTCTTGGATTTGATCCCTTACAGAAAAATACCACTGAAATTTCCTTTGTGCAGGCAGGGGGAGATTCTTTGCAGGCAATGAATATTACAGCACGGGCTCTACGCGAATGCAACCTCCACATTTCTGTTGGAGAACTGCTCAGTAACCAACCTCTACAGCATGTTCTGGGTATGGCTCAACCGATCCAGCCTTTTAATCTAGAGGAGGAGAGAGAGACAGTGCATGAAGAAGCTGCCCCGAGTGAGACACTCACATCTGTGCAACGAGGAATGTGGTTGGTGCAGGAGCTTGTAGGGGGAACGGCTTACAACCTGCTGTTCGTTGCACACATGGATGGATTGCTGCATGAGGATATGCTTGTAGATGCGATAAAGCAGACAGTTGCGTGCCACGAGGGTCTGCGCACCTACTTTCGTGTAAGTGACGAAGATTATCAGCGTGTGGTTGTGCCGAATTACGAACCTGAACTGAAACGTGTATACGTCTCTGTGGAAGCGAATTTTCAGGCACTGCTAGAAGTTCAGATGAAGGAGCGAGGGCAGCAGATGTTTGATCTTGTCAAAGAGCCTCCATTAATGTTCACGCTCATATCAGACGGCGTAGGAAAACATGCCTTATTGCTCGCTGTTCATCACATTTTGCTTGACGGCTGGTCGGTAGGCATACTCTTCCGTGACCTGTTTCGGTTCTATAGTGCGCTGATTGCAGGGGAGAAGGTGACACGCTCAAGAGCACCTCAACTGGATACGCTGCTACGCCATCAGCAGAAGTTGCGCCAGTCCGGCGAAATAGATCGGCAGTTGCAATTCTGGTCCGCTCATCTCGCAGATGTCCCGTTTGTATTGGAATTGCCATCCGACCTGGTTCGTCCTGCTCGCCAACAGCCCGTTGGAAAGCGCATCCCATTTCAAGTGTCGAAAGTAGCGACAACCAGAATGCGCATGGTCTCACAACAGCTCGGCATAACAGCATTTACAGGCTTACTAGCCGGCTATGCACTGCTCCTGTCTCGTTACACTGGTCAAAAACGCTTCTTGCTGGGTATACCATCTCCTAACCGCTCTACACCAGAATTGCAAGAATTAATCGCGCCATGTGTGAATTGCATACCAGTTCTTATAAATATTGATGAAGATGTTTCGGTGCAGCAGTATCTTATAGCGCTGCAACACTCCATAGGTGAAAGCCTTTCTCATGCAGAGGTGTCATTAGATGAACTGATTCATACCTTAGACTGTGAAAGAGAGCAGGATCGCAATACTATAATCCAGTTTGTGATGGGCATGCACGATCAGCTTATAGAGCGAAACCTGAATTTAGAGCAGTTGAATGTCATAATTAAGGATGGGCATGGCGGTGGCTCTCCTTTTGATATGAGCTTGTTTGTGCAATATGCGGATTCATTGCCAGGAGGCGAACTGGAGTATGCAACAACGGTAATTACAGATGCAGAGGCAGCGACATTTCTCCAAAACTTTCTCTTTACAGTCGAAGAGTTGCTTTCTCATTTAGACTCTAAACTAGAAGATGTGCGTGGCATTGCACCATCTCAGATGCAAAGATTACAGCAGATTAACGCAACAGAGCAGATCTATCGAGAAAGAAGCCTTGATCATTTGTTGGAGGAGCAGGCGCAAGCAACTCCTGATACGCTTGCACTTGAAAGTCCTGCTGAGAGGATAACGCTGAACTTTAGCGAACTGAATCACGCAGCCATAATTCAGGCGACAAAGCTTCTGCGCGCTGGTGTGGTAGCAGGGGATATGGTCATTGTCGCGATAGAGCGCTCCATAGCAGAAATAGTGGCAGTCACAGGCATTTTGCGTGCAGGCGCAGTGTATGTCACTGTCGATCCACAGTGGCCGGAGGCAAGGCTCCAACAGTTACTGCATATTGCATCTCCCACTGCTATCATAACGAGCGAAAAGGATAGAGCCAGGCTGAGCGCGCTGTCAGAAAAGGATATCGCTACAGTAGCATGCTGGCAAAGTAGCTGGCAAGAAGAGCTAGCTACAGCTCTTCCTCCACCACGAGATGATATGGATAAATTGGCGTACGTTTCATTTACGTCTGGCTCAACTGGAACGCCAAAGGGGGTATGCATCACTCATCGCAATGTTGTGCGGCTGGTGGATGGAAGCGCAACATATACAGAATGTGGTCCTGGTGAAAGGTGGCTACGCTTTGCTCCATTGGCTTTTGATGCCTCAACCCTGGAGATCTTCGGGCCACTACTTAAAGGTGGAACAATTGTCATTTTTCCTGATAGACTACCGTCTCCCATTGAGTTAGGGCAGTTTATTGCCAGACACCGAGTGACGCGCATGTTTTTGACATCAGGGCTGTTTCGGCTCATCGTCGATTTCTCGCCCGAAAGTTTTCGAGCTGTACGGCAGGTCATAAGTGGCGGTGATATAGTACCGGCAGATCATGTGAAGCGTTTCTTGCACAGAAATCCGCATCTCTACATTACAAACGGATATGGGCCCACAGAAAGTACCACCTTTGCAGTCTGTTTTTCAGTGGCGAGCGAAAAAGAAGTCCAAACAACACTGCCAATCGGCTATCCAATCCCTAACACGCAGGTCTATGTTGTCGATGAGCGCAATAGATTGCTTCCATTAGGAGCGAGAGGCGAACTCGTCATTGCAGGTGATGGATTGGCTGCTGGTTATTTACATAACCCAGGAGAAACGGAACACTGTTTTGGGCACTTCAGTAAGGACGTTGACAAACGCCTCTATAAAACAGGAGATGTGACGCGTTTCGATGTGGAAAATCGCCTGCACTTTTTAGGGCGGCGTGATCACCAGGTAAAGGTTCGTGGTTTCAGAATCGAACTGGAAGAGATTCGCCAGGTCATCTGCACGCACCATGCTGTTACTGATGCTGTCGTCATTGTCGTAAACAACGCAAACGGAATGAAGAGCCTGTTCGCCGTGGTAGCTACAGGGCAACAAGGAAACGAGTTTCTTCAGGAGATCAAGGACTTTGCCAGTAAACAGTTACCACACTATACATTGCCTCATTTCTGGAAGCTTGTTGAGCAGTTACCAGTCACACAGAATGGCAAAATTGACCGCAGGATGCTGGAAAAGATGGCAAAGGAAGTCAAGCCAGAGAAACAGCAGCAGGTGGCAATTGTCGAAGATGAAATGTACAGCCAGGCCAGAGCAATATGGGAAAACATTTTGCAACACTCCTCGTTCACGAATGAGGATGACTTCTTCAATATCGGGGGCGATTCTCTGCGTATGGTGCGATTAATGGGTACAGTGCGTAAGCAATTCAACGTCAATCTCTCTCTCAAAGATTTTTATGCACAGCCTACACTAACGTATCTTACAGAAGTTCTCCGTTCTCAAGCGCAATTGCAACCGATCGAGGTGTAAATAAATGGGATCAAATTGGATTCATCGCTGGCGCAGTGACGAAGATGCGCGAGCGCGTCTGTACGCTATTCCCCATGTTGGAGCGGGGGCGGCGGCTGTTCAGAAGCTCGACAATCTTGCTCCTGATTGGCTTGACCTGGCCGCAATTCGTTTGCCAGGGCGAGAGAACCGTTATCACGAACAACTGCCGTCCGAGATGGCGCAAGTAGTTCGGGCACTGACAGATGCTCTCAAAGAGGAACGCGAACGGCAAACCTTGCCCACTTTCCTACTAGGGCAATGCTCAGGTGCGATTCTCGCATTCGAGACTGCATACCAATTGGAAAAGGAGGGCACACCTATTGATGCTCTGATCATCTGCTCACGGCCTTCACCCAATATTCGGGTGGATCAGGTAGAGCTCCAGGTAAATGACGAGGAGTTATTAGAACAGGTTGTAAATAATGGGGGTTTCGACCCTGCTATCCTGGAAGTGCCTGAGATGGTAGAGTTTGTGATGCCAATCTTGCGTCAGGATCTCGCATTGTTCAACAACTACCGGCTTAATCCTGGCAGACGCTTGCATGCTCCCATCTTCTGCCTCTACGGACAGGACGATCCACAGGTCGAACCAACGATGTTTACGGGGTGGTCAGCCTTAACGACAGGGACGTATAGCAGCACTCCTGTGCATGGTAAACATTTTGTCTTTGTTGACGCACCTGAAGCGGTAATTGATCTGATTGTTGATGAGATAGAGTATTCTGGAGTAAGTCGCATTCAACAAGCTATATAATGCCAATTCATTCTCATCAGCAACGGGAGGCTCACTGCTTTTTATATCTACCTCATGCCCTTGCAAGCCATTCGTACAGACTCACGTACAACAAAAGTGTAAACAATCTGCAAACAATCAGGCAACAGCTTAGAAATAACTTCCAGGGTAGAATTGCGAGAGAAAGAGAAAACATATGGTTTTCCACTCCTTGCTTAGGAAGTGTAGAAGGCCGTCAAGAATGGAAGCTGAACTAGTATGTCTTGGAAAGTTATTGACCAGATTTTCGGTCTTGTTGCCATCGACCAGGAATTTGCCCAAGAGATATTGGAGCATCCTCTGGCAGCTATCGAAAAAAGGGGTTTTACACTGACAGATGAAGAGCGTGAGGCGCTTAAACACGCCCAAGCCGACAACATTCAATCGTTCAGTAGAAGACTCATGGAATACCTGGAGCATCATCTATAATACGATGGAGATCCAGCAAGAGGTACAGTCAGATGCATTTGCCTGTGCCGCAAAACATTATTGTACGTGCTTTTACTAAAAGGAGACAGAATCATGCCCTGGGACGAAAAAGAGGACCTTACTATTTATAAGGCCGTTGTCAATCACGAGGAACAGTACTCTATTTGGCCTGTTGACCGTGAGAATCCCCTTGGATGGAATGACGCGGGCAAAAGCGGTTCAAAGTCTGAGTGCTTAGCATACATTAAAGAAATATGGACAGACATGCGGCCTCTAAGCCTGCGTAAACGGATGGAAGAGCTGGCTAAACAACAAACAAAACTTCCGCGTGGGCAAGGTTGTAGAGCAGAGCAGTTGCTCGAAGAAAAATCTGACATACAGGTAGAAAGGAGCCAGGTCCATGGATGAACTGGTGGAGCGTCTCTCCCGCAGTGACCACCCTGTGACTGTGGGCGGTCCAAAGCCCTCTCTTGAAGAATTTCGCAAACGTATTGAAGATATGGGCTACGTCTTTATCAAATTTACCGATACAAGAGGAGGAACCGATTTAGGGGTCCGAGTTGATAAAAGTGCGAGCGACTTGAGCCAGGCTCATTTTGATCAGGGCACAGGAGTAGCTCATGTTGAAGGCACGTTAACGCTCAATTATATTAGAGTACGCTGCATCACTGATATTTATCTGGAAACACTTAACGGCACGGGACATCTCGTGGCTCTCGAAGAGGTACATTCATAGCGACGTTTCGTGTAAGGGCCACGAGTCATTCCGAATTGAAACGTCATGCGCCGTTGGCGCACCACTTCTAATGAGTTTATACACAACCTCAGAAGATACCATTGGGAAACCTGGAAATTGGCGTGCAAGCTCAACAGGAGCTAAGGTGACAAAGAAGCGGGTCTCCCGCTTTGTCACCTTCTTTTCTATGAGAAAGGCATCTGCCTGACTCTCCTCTATCCTTGCCAACCTACTATCTCTGCTGTATAATTTCCTTGAGTTCACATCAGCTGATTATTTGGAGCTTTTATAAGTTCTGATAGGATAAAGAGAAAATTCTTTAATTACTCTTTAATGGAAATGATAGGGATACAGCATGCAGAATTTCCATCAGGTCAAAATTCAACCACCTATTTTATCATCTCATATACTGCATCGAGCATCTCTTATCCAAACACTACAGGAGTCACTTGCAAACGACTTGTCAGCTTATAAACTTTTGTTACTTTGTGCTCCAGCTGGTTATGGGAAGACGACTCTTCTGGCTGACTTTGCTAAGCAGACCGATATGCCTTGCTGCTGGTATTTCCTCGATCCGTCCGATAACGACTTCTGTATTTTTGTTCAAACATTGCTAAGCAGTATACGCCATCATTTTCCTCATCTGAAGCTAGATCTTGATGCGCAACTGATGCACTCACTTTCAACGTGTTCAGGCGAAGAACCCGATAGCCCAGCTTTAAAAAGGTTTGTTGATTCTCTTATCGCAGCCATTGAAGCCGATATTTCTCAACGGTTTGCAATCTTCCTTTGCAACTATCACGAAGTCCATGAAAATCAGCTTATTCAGAACTTCTTAAACCAGCTTTTACGCTCTCTTCCGCGTCATTGTATTCTGGTAATTGAGAGTAGAGCTGTTCCTATTCTAAAGCTCACCTCATTAATGGTGCGGGGACATCTTCTCGGTATAGGAGGCAGCAAGCTGCGCTTTACGACCGAAGAGATTCGTGAACTGTCCGGCTTACAAAAGGGGAGGGTATTTTCAGGAGAGGAAGCAACGTATCTGGCGAATGCATTCGAAGGTTGGATCGTCGGAATAGTATTATGTACTCACCTCGGAAATACCCAAATGTTGTCCTCAGCGCTCTTAGAAGGTGCTGTGCAATCTACATCTGTTCTGAGTAAGAGTCACGAACTATTACTTTCCTATCTCATGGATGAAGTTTTTAAAGATGAGCCTGAGGCCTATAAATTTCTGAAGGAAGTCTCACCGCTTTTGCAGGTTACTCCTGAAATCTGCAATCGCTTGCTAGAGATCACTGATGGGGAAGACCGCTTGAAAGCTCTTGAACAACGAGGTCTCTTTGTCACCCGTCTTAGCGATGAGCCACAGCTAACGTATGCCTGCCATCCTGTGCTTCGTGAGATTCTCTACGCAGAGGCTCGTTGTCAGAATATGCAACGCATCACTACGCTCCATCTGCGCTTAATAGATATCTTTTATGAACAGGGAGATTATCATCAAGCGATAGCTCATGCGATGACCATTCAGGCTGAGGAGCAGGCTGCGACAATCATTCGACATATCTCCAAACACTTTCTACAACAAGGATATACAGAGTTGCTGGCGAACTGGATAGATGCTCTCCAACCAGAGACACTTGAGGGTCATCCACAACTCCTCCTTACGCGTGCAAATATTCACCTGCAAAGGTATGAATATGCTCAGGCTCATGCACCTCTTGAGAAAGCTCTTAAGTTCTTAGAGTTGCAACCTGTGTCTATTGAACCCGCTCTTTTGGCAGAAATTCTCATAGCAAAAAGTTCTGTCCTTTTTCGTATGGGCCACTATCCAGAAGTACAACAGCTCTGTGTGCAGGCTCTGGAGCAATTGCCTATAGATGAGAAAGAACTCCGCGCTCTGGCTTACCAGAGGTTAGGTACCTGTGCATGCATTCTTGGTGATCTACAAACTGGTATTGCTCAATTACACCAGGCAATCCAACTGCGCGGAAGTCATGCTGGCGGAAATTTGCTTGCAGATATTCACAGTAGTCTGGCGAATGCCTATAGTTTGCTTGGGAACATTGCGCTCTCGGAACATCATCGACAGAGAGCTATAACAATTTGTGAGCAGATCGCTGATACTCGTGGCAAGATCAACAATATGATATGGAAGACTATTCTGCAACGTAACAAAGGACTGTTGACAGAAGCCGAAAGTATGTTTCAGGAAATTATAAGTATGGCGCGACAAGAGCATTTCTTGAGTGGTCAAGCATATGCGTTGTTTAGTCTGGGAGAGACATATCTCGATCAGAACCGCTTTGAAGAAGCGTTGTTGATGACCGAAGATGCACTTGCTCTGGCACGCAAAATAGATGACAACTACCTTACTAATCAGTGTCTGTGTAGCCTTGCACTCGAATATCTTTTTATGGGTGATTTCACGTCTGTATCCCTCTTCCTTGATCGTGTCATCGTCAAGTCTTCATCCACAACCGCGTATGAGTATGCTCTTCGAGAACAAACAAGAGGTACTGTTCTTCTCTGGCAGGGCCATTATCAAGAGGCGTATAGCTACCTGAAGGCTGTTGAGCAACCCTTGAATAATGCCGGTTTTACACGCCTGAGTATACAAACACTCCTGCGTCTTGCTGTTTGTCAGGTATCATTGGGGCATATGCAAGAAGCTCAGCAGATTATGGAACGCGCTGTTACCTTCTCCCAACGCTGCCACTGTGAGCAACAGGCACTTATCGAGTTGCGACGCTTTCCGCAGTTCTGGACAGTTGTGCAGACAATGCCTGAAAGAGCTTGTTTGCCGTTATGGCGTACCCAACCATATGAATCGATAGAGAGTCGCGAACAAGTACCTGTACTCACGGGAGAGCTTTCTACAGTTGCTGATACCAATCCGCACCTCAAAATTCGGGCCTTTGGAGAGCCTGAAGTTATTTTGCACGGGGAAACTGTTACACGCTGGCGCATGGCTCGCTCTATTGAACTCTTTTTTTTCCTGCTCAATTACAAACGCCCTCTTCGCAAAGAGCAAATTCTCACGGCTCTTTGTGAAGAGGTTGATGAGAACACAGATCAAACATTGCGTTCCGCGATCCACTATCTACGCAAGATCATTGGTGCACCTTGTGTTGTATACGAAGCCGGGTTGTATACCTTTGATCTGACAACACTCTATGGCGAGAGTATTGAATACGATGTAGACATTTTCCGGCAAAATTATGCAACTGCGCAAAATTTCCTGAAAGAAGAGAATAGTGTCCTGGCTCGCAACCATTTTCAGATAGCAGTTGATGGGTATCGTGGTGATTATGTGCACTCGTTTTATAGTCGATGGTGTAGTATACCACGTGATGAGCTGCGGCAAAATTATGTTGACGCACGCCGAGAACTCGCGTCGCTTGCCGCGGAGGATGGCCAGTTTGAGGAAAGTGTTCTTCACTGGCAACATATTCTTACGATTGACAACTGCCTGGAAGAGGCTCACTACAATCTCATGCGTTGCTATCTGCGCCTGGGTAGACGTGGACTGGCGCTCCGTCAGTACCAGCGCTGTCTTGAAATGCTTCAGGATGAACTGGGTGTATCTCCAGGGCCATCCCTTCAACGCTTCTATCAAAAGCTCACGGCAGGTACTGTTTGATCGATACAGTGATGTGAAAGCTTCTGCAAACACTCTGTTCACTGCTTTTCTCTCCTGTAAACAGCTCATGAACAGGCAGGAGATGGCGTCGAGCGTGCAGCCGAAAAAGACAGGGGTGCCAGAGCGGA
>DAOUDD010000260.1:0-6665 GCA_034431765.1 Ktedonobacteraceae bacterium
CCGCTCATCGCCCCGGCATTAGTCCTGACCTGCATCTTCTCCATTATCGGGACGGCGCAACTCTTCAACGAACCAGTGGTATTGTCATCGATCTCAGGCAATATATCCAATTCGTATACGCCGAACCTATACGCCTACTATACGGCCTTTGGGAACAACAACTACTATTATGCATCGGCGCTTGCTGTTGTACTTGCGTTTGTTACCGCTGTAGTGTCATTTAGCTTCCTACGTTTGACGCAGCGCTATGCAGGAGTATAAAAACGATGAGTCAGACTGCTTTCATTCCGTTTCCAGAGGTTGGGGAGCACCCGGTAGTGCGGCAGAGAAGGCCACGTCGGCAGAGTATCAGGCCGGGTGGTGTGATAAGTATGATCTTTCTCTTCACTTGCAGCATCTACTTTCTGGTCCCCTTCTTCTGGTTGTTTGTCTCCTCGACAAAGAATGCTGCGGACCTGTTCAGCACGTTCGGACTCTGGTTCGCGCCCAATTTCAACCTGTTCGGTAACCTGCAACTCTTGTTCACGTATGATAATGGGATCTACGTGCAGTGGTTGATCAATTCGTTTCTCTACGCAGGTGTGAGCGCCGTTGTTGCCACATTCCTCGCTGCGATGGCAGGCTATGCCCTCTCTAAATTCTCCTTTCGTGGGAGTAAGCTGCTCTTCACACTGGTTTTAGGGGCAACACTTGTTCCGAGTACGGCACTCACCCTCCCTTTATACCTGCTGATGAGTAAATGGGGCTTGACGAACACATACTGGGCTATTCTGCTACCCAGCTTCATCAGTCCTTTTGGCGTCTATTTCTCGCGCATCTATGCAACGGCTTCAGTGCCGGACGAATTGATCGAGGCGGCGCGAATTGATGGAGCGGGTGAGTTTCATATCTTCACCAATATTGCGATGCGTCTGATGACCTCGGCGCTGGTGACGGTGCTGCTGTTCCAGTTTGTAGCCGTATGGAACAATTACTTCCTGCCGTTGGTGATGCTCAGCGATGAAAAGCTCTTTCCCATTACGTTGGGCTTGCAGACCTGGAACGCAACGACGGGTGGAGCAACGAAGTTTCTCTACAGCGAGATTATAACCGGGGCGTTGATTTCGTCGATTCCATTGATTATCGGCTGTATCCTGCTGCAACGCTTCTGGCGGAGCGGGCTGGGCGTGGGGAGTGTGAAGAGCTAGGCAAAGGAGATATCATGGATGCACACTCTCCTGTTGCAGGGAAGCAGCGAAAAGTTCTGTGTGAGCTTGCTCGCTGGTCAACTATCCGTGACAAACAAAAGGAGAAAGTCTCTCTCCTTTTGTTTGAGTACACGTGTTTAGGCTAGAACCGCGATATCAACCGAGGGGCGCAGCGTGGCGCAGACACGAAGAATCTCGTGAATGTCGTTCTTTAGGAAATTCTCAAAGAGCCGAGAATCGGCCGGAAGATGCTTGTCCAATACCGGGAACGCGAGTTGCGTCAGGATATAGTCGAAGCGCGGTGCCCATTTGCGGGCACCTAAACGCGCGGTCGTTGAGCAGTTATCCACCATATGCGAGATCCCTTTGTAGTGCATATAGGGGTTCAACGAATCAACCGCCTCGATGATCGATTCATTGGCAATCTCGGAGGCAGGATGTCCTTTTTCCTTAAGCAGATCGACCTGTGCCATCATGCCCGCGATGTAGATACCAGCGGTCACTGGATCGAGAGGAATTTGCCCTTCCTGACGCTGCGCTCTGACCTCGATCCCAACGTTCCACATCTCTGTTGCGTCAATATGTCCCATTGGATAGCGTTGATGACGACGAACGGCGTCAACTACACTGTGGATTTCATTGCCGGATGCAACGTCCTCATAGATCTCCAGCAAAATCTCAAAGAAGGGATGATAGGCGGCTGTGTATGCCTGTTGAAAGAGTTCCTTGCCCTGCGCGTCCAGGCTCTCATACACTGCTAACAGGCCTTTTTTCGAGATGAGAGCGTTAATTGGTCCGGTGAGTGATTCGGTTGAATGGAGAAAAGCCTCTTTTTGTGATGCTCCATGCTGGAGGAACCAGCGATAGAGGCTTTCAACGGTGCCATACACGGCTCCCAACAGAATGCCTCGCTCTCCAAAGATGTCCGATCGATATTCAGACTCAAGGGTGGTGAAGAAGGTAAATGGAGAGCCGAGCGCGACAGACCAGCCCAGTGCATAGTCAACAGCTCTGCCATCTATGTCCTGTTCGATAGCGACGCTAGAATTAATGCCTGCTCCGTTGATCTCTTTTCCCTGTTCGTACAGCCGTCGCACAGAAGGGCCCATGCCCTTTGGACAGACGCCAATGACGTTGATGTTCTCTGGAAATGTGACGCCAATGTTTTTGAGATAGCCAAGTAAGAAGCCGTGCGAAAAGCCCAGCGTGGCCCCTGGTTTGAGGGCGGCAAAGATCTTTTCATACTGTTCTGTCTGCGCACCGTCAGAGATGAGTAACAGGACCAGGTCTGATTGGGCGATGACCGCGTACATTTCACCAAGTGTCCCATTCTTCCGGGTGAAACCGGCCTGCTCGGCGGATGCAAAAGAGCGAGAGCCTTCGCGCAGACCAACGACGACCTTGATATCGGTTCCCTGCAAGGAGTCGCGCAGATTCTGAGCCTGTGCCGGCCCCTGTGATGACCAGCCAATAACGCCAATCTGTTTGATTCCTGCAAATGCTTTGGGCAGCAATGGGAAAAGATGACGACCACCGCGTAAGATGTATTCTTCGGTGTTCGCCAACTGAATTTTCTCTAACGAAAAGACATGGGAGTGAAACGGTGTTTTCAATGTATTTTCCTTTCCCTGAGAGTATTTGAATGTACACGATACAAATGTTTGTCCAGTATGTGATGCTATGGACAGGCGAAAGACACTTCTGTAGGTAGTAACGCGAGTAGACCGCTCAAGTTTCGCTTGGTGGTCTTTGCGGCCTTTGCGGTGCTTGCACAATCCCTAACTGAAGCAGCTGTGCTAAGTCATCTCGATTCGCCCAGTGCTCGACGACCTTGCCTTCCTTGATACGCAAGACATCAGTGCGGGTCGCATGAAATTGCTTGCCAGTGGGAGGATTGCCTTGAAACGTACCAAGCTGAGTTCCTTGCCAGGTACTCTGTACAGCAACAAGGTCTCCTTCAGCTATCACCTGTTCCAGATGGAACTGCACATCAGGGAACGCTGCAAGAACCCACTGGGCAACGCCCCGCATCTGCGTTGCTCCATTGGAAGAGCGGTTTTCCTTCTGTTGTCCGGTATTCTGGAATGCCGGAACTCCATGTTCAACATAGTCTTGAGCAACGATGGCTTCAATGATCTCAAGATTATGCTTATTGAAAATTTCCTCAAAGTACGCCCGTGCTACCTCTTTGTTCTGTTCAAGAGACACGAGAAATTCTCCTCTCTAAATGACCATTGGCTGCCGAGTAGTGTTCTCAGGCATGATGGTTTCCTTATGAGTTATGTTATGAGTGATCTCCTGGGATGGTAGTTGGAATGCCTCAGTTTACCACCATCTTGGGGGAGTGGTCAATTCTTCTCCGTTGCTTGCCATTTGATCTGGCTAGCGCAAAGAACGGGCGAAGGCCCGCAAATCTTCCACCAGCAGTTCTGGTTCCTCTAGAGCAGGGAAATGCCCACCTCGTGGCATCTCTGTCCAACGCTCGATACGCAGCGTGCGTTCCGCAAGGGCGCGTGGAGCAGGGCTATCTTTGGGGAAGAGGGCTATTGCCACCGGAACCTCGACGCGCTGCTTCGCTTTGAGGGATGGCGCGTGGCTTTCCTCATAGTAGAAGCGCATCGAGGAATTGATCGTTTGAGTCACCCAATAGATCATGATGTTGGTAAGCAATTGATCTTTCGTATACGTACGCTCAAGATCACCATCGATGTCGCTCCACCCATAGAATTTTTCGATGATCCAGGCAGCGAGTCCGACAGGTGAATCGGAAAGGCCATAGGCCAGCGTTTGTGGCTTGCTTGACTGGATCATAACATAGCCACTCTCCTGAAAGGATTTCTGCTGCTTCGCTCTTAGATACTCTTGCTCGACGGGTGTCAGGCTCGCTGGGTCCAGGTTCATCGTGACGTGAAAGCCGATGTCGGTCAGATGGATGCCGATGACCGATGCGGGATTATTGAGCGCCAGGAGTTGGGAGATGGGACTGCCCCAATCCCCACCAGCCGCGACATAGCTCTGGTAACCGAGCACGTCGCACATCAAACTGGCCCACAACTCCGCTGTCTGTTTCACCGTCCCGCCCGGCTTGCGCACTGGATCGGAGAAACCAAAACCGGGAATGGAGGGAACAATCACATCAAAAGAGTCAGCCGCATTGCCGCCGAAGCTTTGCGGGTCGGTGAGCATGGGGATGATCTTGTGCATACGGTAGAACGAATCGGGCCAACCATGGGTGAGGATGATCGGCAGTGGATTCGGTCCTTTACCTCGCTCATGGATAAAATGAATGCCCAGGCCAGCGAGATTTGTGTGAAACTGGGTGAACTTGTTGAGTGTCGCCTCTTGCTTGCGCCAATCGTATTCGTGCTGCCAGTAGTCTACCAGACTCTTGAGATAGTCTAGATTCGTGCCGTAGCTCCAGCCGGCTCCTTCGACCTCATCGGGCCAGCGCGTCCGAGCCAGGCGCTCACGCAAATCGTTCAGGGTGGACTGAGGAATGGATATTTTGAATGGTTGAATATTCATGTGTCTCTTTCTCCTCTTTTTATATCAAGAGGTTGTAGCGCTGGATAGCACGGATCTGCTTGTTGGAAACGCTGCGGGAATGCTGTGGGCAGACAGAGTCAGGCTTTTTCTTGTTGCTGGTGTAGGACCTCTTCAAGTGAGGCGATCATCCGGTGTAAGAGAGCAAACAGTTGATTTTGCTCAGATTCAGTGAAGCCTTTCGTCACAAGAGCGTTTCCGTCGAGGACAGAGGGTATCAACTGGTCACGCAAGGCACGGCCTTTCTCAGTCAGGAAGATGTTGATCTGGCGACGGTCGTGCTCATTGCGGGCGCGTCGGACCAGGCCGTCGCGCTCCATGCGGTCGATAGAGCGCACCATGGACGCCTCATCAATAGCTACCTGGCGACTCAGTTCCCGTTGCGTCAGACCATCCTGAATCCACAAGAACATTAGTATCGCCCATTGCCCAGGGTAGACTCCGTGAGGGGCCAGATAGGTGGTGAGGAGCTGAGCAAATAGCCTGGCTAGATAGCTCACGAGGTAGCCGAAACTTTCCTCGATGACAAACATCCGGGCGGCTATCCCCTGGCTCTCTAGATCGCCGAGATCCGCGCGGGAACGAACAACCTGAAAGGGTATTGACTCAAACTCTTGCATTGTTAAAACCTGCCTAGCTAATCGTTGTCTGGCTACATAATAATGTAGCAGTGAGGATGTGTCAACCCCCCGAATGAATTTTTCAGGGCTATTTCAATCTCTTTTTTGAGGGGTGCAAGTAACTCATTTGTAAAAACGCATGATTTCCCCGATTTCTAATCAAGCAGCGTTTCTTGAAAAACAAGAGCAAGTAACTTCTCAGTCGAAATCAGCCCTTTCTCTCTATCCCTGCTAGAATAGCTCATTTCTCACTCGCATCAGATCTCGACTAGAAGAGGAGCAAGTAACGTATTCCTCAACATCCTTCACCTCTTTCAGGAAAAACGTCCTGTACCTCTTGATAAAAGGAAAACTCCTTTTGCACAGTATCTTTGAACACATCACTACACAAAGGAGTTTGTCCCATGATACCCTCTTCTGACCGCTTTGACCAGTCCATCATCGCTTCCCTCCTTGAGGTTGACCCACTTGTCCAGCAGTACCGTGCTTTCTTCTCCCTGCTCGATTGGTCCGTTATCCAGCGCTGGCTTGCTCATCGCTCTGCCTGCTTCGGTTCCCACGGTCATCGGCTCACCGCCTACCTCAAAGCCTTTCTCATTCGCATCAAGGAAGGATTCCGCTACAGCACGCAGGTGCACGACTTCTTGCTCTCTCATCCCTTGTTAGTCATCGACCTGGACTTTGAGCTGGTCCTTGATCCACACGCTGACTACGGCTTTGACGTGGAACAGACCCTTCCCTGCCGGTACTGGCTCGGTGAGAAGCTGCGCCAGCTTGATCCCACCTTGCTCCAGGATCTATTTGCTTCCACTGTTGCAGACTTGCAGCACGAAATCCCTGGTCTCGGTGAGGTTGTTGCCTTCGACGTGAAGCATATTTATGCCTGGGTCAAAGAAAACAACGAGCGTGCCTACGTTGCCGAGTGGAACTGCAGATGATGCATCGAATTGCGATGAGCCACTTGCTGACTTGCAGAATCCTCAAACGGATCGTAGCCCCTGGAACAATTATTGCGCCCCCTGCAAGGAAACGTAGCCGATGCTTGCAGAATCCTCAAACGGATCGTAGCCCCTGGAACCTTGTTTCGGATGCGGATGCAGATCGCATCTATCGCTTGCAGAATCCTCAAACGGATCGTAGCCCCTGGAACGCTATACGCACTTTAGCCGTTATTCTCTTTATGTCTTTCTTGCAGAATCCTCAAACGGATCGTAGCCCCTGGAACCACTGTTTACTATTTGTCCTTGTGCTCCACTTGTCGAACTTGCAGAATCCTCAAACGGATCGTAGCCCCTGGAACCAGCGTAAAGCACGT
>DAOUDD010000261.1:0-10680 GCA_034431765.1 Ktedonobacteraceae bacterium
CTGATTATTCTCCTCGCCCCCAATCCGCTCTCGCACTGCCTGTACATCCCGCAGCATGCTTTTGGCCTGAGCTATTTCCTTTCCTTTATGTCTCTCTTGAGCTATTTTCTCTTCCTGGAGCAAAATATCTGCCGCCTGCTCTATGTATCCGAGGGTCACTGGATGCTCTTCGCCAAACACACTCTTACTACTACGTACTACGCCTCGATACGCTATTGAAGCAGTTGACCACCTCTCTTGTCGGATAGCCATGTCTGCCACATTATGCCAGGTCTCTATCGAATCAAGATTGTCTACATGCTGTGATGAGTGTGCATAGTTACGGGAAATGCAAATGTGTTTAAGGAAACTTTCTGCTTCATGCCACTCTCGCTGCTCTTTACTCATTAGAAACAAATCGTATAGCGTGGCACTAAAGACAGGATGCTTCGGAAGTCTGACCCGTCTCCCAATATCAATAACTTTTTCATAGCATTGACGCGCCTCTTTTCTCTTGCCTTGCTCTGCGTAGATGCGACCAAGTTGATACAGTGCGAGCAAAACGTCAGGATGTGCTATTCCTAAGGCCTGCGTTGTGCTGTCAATCGCTCGATGTGCCAGGGCTTCTGCCTTCTGGTAGTTTTTGAGCTGGTGGTTCATCGTTGCCAGAAGCCTTAAGAAACTCGCTACCACCTCGTGCGTATCACCCACTTTATGCTGATAGATTCTCAGCGCTCTCTGCAACAACGGCTCTGCCCGTATGACAAGTCCTGCTTCCCACAAGAGTAGCGCCGCCCAAGCAAATGTCTCTGCCGCCTCAACGTCAGAACGCAATGAGTCAAAAAATGCCGATTCACTCTCACTCTGCATGGCAAGATTTTGCACCTGACCCGCAAGACATAAACGTGTAGATAATGGCTCTTCCTGTATCCCAGGCATCATTTGATGCAGCCGATGCAATATTTGTACTATATACTTCTGTCTTTGGTCTTCTACCAGTGAAAGCAAAATACTCTTCTGTACCAGGCGATGCATAAGGAGAAAAGAGGCATTCTGTGTAGCGAACAGCAAGCTGCTCTGGAGCAAAAGCTCTCGCCTCTGTGCTTCCTGTCCTACTCCGTTCTGCGCTCCAGGCGACTCGCTCTGTGAGGCAAAAAGAGCTGCTGGTATCGCTTCTGGCAAGAGCAAGGAACTCATTTGCAGTTCAGCAAATGCATCTTTATCTATAGCTTGCACATAATTGAGGCTCCGTTCACAAACAACAGCAACATTTTCCAGCGCTCTTCCATTAGAATCCATCAGTGGTTGTAGTGGTGCAGGGGCATCTCGGAAGGCAGATAGATAGTCTTGCATGCTGCTCTTACTCAGACGAATATACCTTCCGGCAAGGACAAGTGCTATCGGCAGGCCCTGCAACTCACGCCCAAGTTCCAGAGCAATCTTCCACTGCTCATCTCTAACTCCCTCTTCCTGTATAGAGGGGAGTCCCACCTCGTAAAGAAGCAATTTTGCACTGCTCTCCGCATCCAATCCTATCACTTCTAGACGTGGAACCTCTGGCGGTGTCTGCAGCGCACGTGTGATGATAATCGTACGAAGCGCAGATGGAGGTGTAAATGCATCTTGCAACATGAAATTGTAGGCAAAATTATCGAGAACAAGCAACGCACTCTGTTGCGTACCCATATAGGTATACAAACGCTGAAACAGAACTGCTACCCCTTGCCCCATATCTCCTGGTAAAGCATGGGCTTGCAAAGCTGCAAGAATATCTCCGAGCAACATTTCATCACTGGCAGCATTAATCCAGACAATCGTTGCATACTCGCGGGCAAAACGTTGCGTATATTCGCAGACAGCTGTAGTTTTGCCGATTCCACTCTCGCCAGAAACCACCACCATCTGCCCATCTCTCAATGTGTTGTGAAGCTGCTCTAAAAACGTATCTCGTCCGACTATAAAATGTACCGCAGGTGAACTCAATCTGTAAACCCCCTGAATGGAGCATAAGAATCTCAGCAATATTAAGTCATTTGTATTCTATAGACTCCTATTTCTATTGTCAACGGTTCTGATTATGATACATAGAGCTTTTAGACTTCCTTTCTCGCCTTGGGCCGCGAGAAAGAAAAGAGTTAGGCAGAAAGGGAGCGAGACAAGCCTGCCTTTCCCTGTAAAGCAGGCTTGTCTCGCTTCCGGTTTTCTTGCATGTCAACCCATTAAGATTGAGCTGTTGCTCCTGTAGAGTTGGCTTAACGGAGAGCAAGTCGGTTACTTGCGCGTTGCTTCATCACCCTTCACTGCGCGTACGAGTCGCCATGTGGCGGGAAGGAGGGCTGTGGCGGCGACTATTTTGACCAGGTCGCCGGGAATGAATGGTAGCATGGCTTTCAGGAAGCCTTGATAGAGATCGAGTTGTGTTGTGTGCAGTGGTGTGCCAGTGACAAGATACATCCAGAATGAGAACCATGTGACGCCAAAGGCATAAATGATGAGAGAGCTGATAAGCATGGCACATGCACAGGTGAGGAGTTTACGGTCAAAGCCGCGCTCACAGAGAAATCCTACGACGAATGCGGCAACAGGATAGGACCAGAGAAAGCCCGCGGTCGGTGCCGTCAGCAGGTAGAGCCAGCCACCACCAGCGGAAAACACTGGCAGGCCGCTTGCACCCTCCGCAAGATAGAGCAGCATTGCGAAAGCTGCGCGCCAGCTCCCTAACGTTGCACCTACAAGCATAAGTACAAATGTTTGGAGTGTAATAGCGATGGGTGTGAATGGAAGATGAATTTGTATACGGGCAGATAATGCCATTAAAGCACTCGCAACGATCACCAGTATTATGTCTTTTAAAATAGTAGCGTTACGTGAGGATTGAGCGGGAATAAGATGATCAGCGAGTGTTGTACCTTTGGCGATGGCCATGAAGAGAACTCCTTCCTTGGGGCTAGTGAAACGAAATAGGATGTTTGTAAGAATATTATATCCTATTTGGAGGTGTGTATGCTCGCGCTTTGCATGCTCAAACGTTTTTGTTTTTTGCTTCTCGTATTCAAATTACATGAGAAGCAAAAAACAAGCTTTGATCACAATGGAGTAGACATGATCGCGATCATATCTACTTGTCTGTGGAGTGGTGTTAAAGACGCTTTAGAGAAAATCTTATTCCAGGTATTGTCACGTTTCAAGCGATGAGGGCCGGAGTGTCGTGTTTGGGGTCATTCACCTGACGAGAGACAGGGCGGGCTTGCATCTGCTCAGTGGGATAAGGGCCAAGCAGGTTGAGCAGTTGAGCTTCATCCGACTTCTCACTATTGAGCCATGCTTCCCAGTTCTGCGGTGAGAGAATGGCAGGCATGCGATTATGGATCGAGGTCATCAACTCATTTGGCTCTGTTGTGATGATGGTGCAGGTACGTAAAATCTCTCCGTCTGGTCGTTTCCAGCTATCCCAGAGGCCTGCGAAGGCGAAGAGTTCGGAATCTTTGAGCGTAATGTACATCGGTGTTTTTGATTTTGATCCCGGCTCCTGCATCCATTCGTAGAAGCCATCGGCAACGATCAGGCAGCGACGGTTATGCAGCAGGCGCTTAAAGCTTGGTTTTTCCGCGAGTGTTTCGGCACGGGCATTGATCATGCGTGAGCCGACGCTCTCCTCTTTTGCCCAGGAGGGAATAAGGCCCCAGCGCAGCAACTCCAACTGTCTGTTAGTCTTGTTCTCGCTAGGGTCACTTTCATTGAGCACAGTCAGGATATTCTGTGTTGGGGCAATGTTGTAGTGCGGACCTGTTTGGAGCGTTGGAGGGACGGTCGCTCGAAACGTTGTCGCGATGTTCTCGATAGGGTGTATGAGCGTAAAGCGACCACACATAATTTTTGTTCTCCTTGCCGTTGTCTAGAATTCGGTGTATTCCTCTTATTCTTCTCTTCTTTTTTACTACGTTGGAAACGGTTAAATCGTCGGTTGGCATGTGGGGGAAGTACGACAGAACTTATTTCGAGGTGCTCAGGAACAATTCCTGTCCGTATACGTATACTAATGCAGCGCCTTCGTATAAATCGAAGATGGCGATGTTGCATTTCCGTTTGCTTCTTAAGTCCAACATGTACAGACAGGAAATATGAGTAAATAAACCCATTTGACATTAAGAAAGATAGATGCCCATGGAAGGTATAGAGATTGAAGAAATTTGAGACAGTTGATGGGACACAGGAGAACACATCTTCAGATCGAGTGACGAGACAATCCTGGTGGGCTAGAGTATCCTGGAACTGGTTGCAGTTTCTAGTGCTTCTGGTGCTGTTAGGGGCCGGACTGCTGTGGCTAGGCATACAGCAGCGACAGGAGCTGCAGGAGTTGAGTCAGGAGCAGCGAGAAACTGCCCTGGCAACTGCCTCTGAGCAGAGACAGAATACGCTGCTAAATAATTACACTGATGCTATTTCAAATATGCTGTTACATGACAATCTCTTACACGCGGGTGTAGAGGATGTGGCGAAAAGAGTGACAGATGCACGGACGCAGGAAGTGCTAAGAAGCCTGGATGCATTGCACAAAGCCAGCGTGCTACGCTTCCTTTACCAGACAAATCTGATCAATAATGATTATCACATTGTCCGTATGGCTCAGGTGGATCTGCGTGAGGCACGCCTGGCCCAGATTGACCTGCGTGATACCTACCTGGTGGGTGCGAATATGTATGAGGTGGACCTGCGCAGTGCAATTTTGAGTGATGCGACGCTGACGTTTGTCGATTTCAGTAATGCGAATCTGGAAGGGGCTAATTTGCAAGCCGCTGATATGCACAATGTCAACCTGACTGGAGCAGATCTTACACGTGCAAATTTGAAGGATGCAGTGGGTGTGAGCATGGAGCAGCTTGCTAAGGCGAAGTCTCTTAAAGGGGCTATTCTCCCTGATGGTTCAGTGCATGCGTAAGAGAAGAAGGATGGATTTATATGAACAAAGAAATTCCGGTCTATAATCGTCTAGCCGCTGTACGTGCAGAAAGAGGTCTTTCACGAGATGAGCTAGCACAACAGCTTGGGGTGAGTCGTGAAGCTCTGGGCTATATAGAACTTGGCAAAGTTATACCTTCTCTCGCCCTGGCGCTGCGCACCAGCGAACTTCTGGCCGTTTCTGTGAACGACATTTTCGCCCTTTCCTCCTTTGGACAGGAGAAACCTCACCTGATGTGACCATGTGCCATTGTTGATTGGAATGCTAACACTGGAAAAGATATTGCTGTATATAGAGAACAAACAGATACTGTATGGGCACTGAACTGGGCACCTAAAAGTATGCTTCTTGTCTCTACAGATGATAATGGCACGATTAAAGTTCGACAAGCTATACAGAAACAGAACTAGAACGTTGCGCTGGAGAAATCTTCTTCACACTCTATCATTATATTGGTTACGTTTCTTCTCTTTTGCACGCTTTGCAGCTTTTTCACGGTAACTCATGTAGCCGAAGACGAGAGCAAGAAGTATCAAGAGAATGAGCACGATAAGGAGTAGTGACATAGGAAGCGTCCTTTCTGGTTTGTAGTCCTGATGTACATAGAGACGGCTTCCTGCGACAGGACTAAGGAGCCGCAAGTCTGTAGCTAGTATAGCACAAAGCGGCGTGATAGAGAGAGAAACACTCTCTGTACACTCTCCGTCTGATACAATAGAGGATGAAAGCGAGCGGCTTTCAGTCTGGCAGTTGCCTCAGCCCTGCCATCTTTATTCTTTTCGAAAAAACAGAGAGAACTCCTCTATATTCGGAAATGAACTTTTGTTTCTGAATGATAGAAATATAAGAAGAGAGCGAATTGTATGCCCTACACCTCCATACGTGAAGCTGCCGATGAACTGCATAGTGGGCTGATTACACCGACCGAACTGGTGCTGGAGACGTTGCAACGCATTGAAGAGCAAGATGACGAGATTCAGGCTTTTACCACGCTGATGCGTGAACAGGCGCTGGAGGACGCAGACCGGGCTGAGCGAGAGATGCGGACTGGTTTGTATCGTGGCTTGCTGCATGGTATACCTATCGCGATCAAAGATTTGATTGCGGTTCAGGGTGTACGTATGACGGCGGGATCGCGTGTGCTGGTGGATCATATAGCGCATGAAGACGCGACGGTAGTGGAGCTGCTTCGTAAAAAGGGCGCTATTCTCATCGGGAAGACCAACACGTTTGAGTTTGCCTACGGTCCATACGCGCCGCCAACGCGTAACCCCTGGGATCTCACACGAACAACTGGGGGTTCGAGTGGAGGCTCGGCAGCAGCAGCAGTGACGGGGATGTGCCTGGGAGCAATCGGGACAGATACAGGTGGCTCTATTCGGATTCCCGCTGCCTGTTGTGGCATCACTGGCTTCAAGCCTACGTACGGACGCGTCAGTTGTTACGGGGTAATTCCGTTGAGCTGGACACTGGACCATGTTGGGCCGATGGGACGGAGCGCTGAAGACTGCGCTGTGCTGCTGGACGCGATTGCGCAGTATGACCCGCGCGATCCCAATAGTATTATGGGGCCACGTGAGGTTCCAGGTCGGCATGCAGAGATATTAGCTCAGGGGGTGGAGGGGCGTGGACCGCTCTCTTTACAAGGATTGCGGCTGGGTGTGCCACAGGAAGAGTTTGTGGCTCCATTGGACGCTGAAGTACGTACAGCCTGGCGTGCTGCGCTACGCGTGATGGAGGAGGAGGGTGCCGAGATTCTCGATGTGAAATTGCCTCGTCCGACCATGGATCTCTACCGCACTATTCAGAAGCCTGAGGCATCGCTGGGACATATGCAGAAAAAGTGGTTTCCTGAGATGAGTGAACTCTACGGCGAGACAGTGCGACAGCGCTTGCTCGAAGGGCAGCAGATTCCAGCAATTGATTATTTGAGTGCCCTGCACGAGCGGCGGCTCTTCTCTAGCCGACTGCGTACGATTATGCAGGGGATAGATGCTTTTGTCTTGCCAACAGTGCCGTTGCCAGCTATCCCGGTAGAGCAAGCGGGGCAAGCTATCGAGATTGACACACAAACAGAAAATGCAACGACAGCATATTTGCGCCTGACCATGCCCTTCAACCTCTCTGGCCTCCCAACAATCTCATTTCCCTGTGGATTCAGTGCTACAGGTCTACCACTGGGTCTGCAAGTTGCAGGCAGGCCGCTAGAGGAGACAACCGTGTTGCGCATTGCTCATGCCTATCAGCAGCTTACCGACTGGCACCATCGAGAATTGCCAGGGGTAGATGACGTGTAGTGGAATGTTATATGGAAGTAGTAGATTAAGAGGAGCCTTTTTATGGCAGATATTCGAGAGCAAGCGAGAGATAAGAAATTTCTACAAAGCATCGTCGAGAATGCTTACCACCTTCCTAAAGACGTTGATGCGTTTGCATTTTCGATAACATTGATTGAGAATTTTGCTTCCACAGATAGTGAGTTGCGTGACGAATTAAGCTATATGATTCTCGCTAATGCCATTATTGATAAGCAGAAACTTACGGCAGAGCAATTAGAAAAGTTGTTGAACATTGTGATGGATGATAGGCACTTGTTTTATGGTATTGGTGAAATTGATACTGATACTGTGTTTATGCGAAGCTTCTCAACGCTTATCATAGCTGCTATTCTTTACAGTGATGCAAGAAAACCAGAGCTGTCGATGGAGGTTATTGATCGTACAAAAAGTGCACTTCTGGACTATGCCCAAAAAGAGCAAGATTGGCGTGGCTATGTTGATGGGAAAGGCTGGGTGCATGCTATGGCACATTTGGCTGATGCGCTGGATGAGTGTGCGCAGAATCGCAAGATGGACGAGCAGGACCGCAAAGAAATTCTAGACGCGCTCAGTGAACTGGCACGTTTATCAGAGCCATTATATGCGGAAGAAGATATCCGGCTGGCTACAGTTGCCTACCATATTATTCTCGGCAAAGAGGTTGATGACGAAGCACTCTCGAATTGGGTTGATTCGTGTTACGTCGAGCGAGAGGCGGATGTCACCTCATGGACGCGTGGCACAAATGTCAAGAACTTTTTGCGGAGTCTGTACTTCCTCTTGCACTGGGATGGTGCCGCTCCTGTGCTTACCGAGCATATTTCTCGTGTTCTTAAGAAGCAGGATGAGGTCTATCTGGAGAGTCGTGGAACAGATTGAGGTCTCAATACAATCTACGTAAGACAAAACACCTCTTGATTTTTAATAGAAGCAAGGCAAGCTTCAATACATTTTAGTGGAGATCGTTGTCTAAAGAAGACTGAAACGAACGGCGCGTAAGAAGCGGAACAAGCACACTCCTTCGTTCAACAGGAGCGAGGCAAGCACGCCCCCTACGCGCTCATCGTTTCTTCTCTCAAGGGCGAAATGAAGCTTGACAGAGCACTACATGCCGCGCATTTCTGCTTTCCTTGAACGCTCGTGTAGCGCCCTTGTGAAATGTATTGGACAAAAATATCCTACCTGTGAGCAATTCTGTGTTGCTTGTGCAGAGGACGTTGGGAGGTGAGAGCAAAGTGATCCCACGGGCTTGTCTGCCAATCGTCAACCGTATCCTGTGTTGGAATCCAATCTGGAAGTGGTGTTAGCAGGTAGGTTGCCAGCGTATCCAAATAAGGTTCATACATGCTGTGCAACTGCCTCAACTTCTCTCTTGACTGTACGAGATCGCTCAGAGGAATATTCGCATCCTGAAAGAGGGCACGAAGCTCATCGAGCGAATCGTCTGTGAGACGACCGCCTCCCTTGTTTTGAGGTGGGACACCCCAGGCCTGAGCTAGATCAACTGCTGCATGGCGTGCAATGGCGAAGGTAAAACGACCTATCTGCTCCGCATTGCCTTGCAGATTAGCAATCATGAAAGCGCTTACGTCGAGCACAGTTGTTAGCGCTGCAACCCATGATTGGCGGTCATGCTGAGAGCGGTAGTAGATCAGAACAGCATAAGAAAGATGACTTTCAAGCAGTTCGGCGCACCACTCTTCCCAGGTGCGCACAAATGTGAGCAGTTCATCAAGGTTGCCATCTGCAATATGGCGACGCAGAAACTCCAGAGCGCTTGGTGGAGAGCTGGCATGCGCATCCAGGAGCGAAATCTGCGCCTCGCGGCGCGAGAATGCCTGGTAGATGACGGGAACGTAGCCAATTATTAACGCCAGGAATGCGAAGCCGAGGCCACCTTCTATAACAACGAGGAGGCGCGGAAAGCCACTTCGGGGCACAACATCACCCAGACCAATTGTAAAAAATGTAGTTCCGCTCATATAGAGGTCGGTGAGGAATGTTACTGTTTTTTCGGGTGCGTTGACTACCGACCCAAACGACCATTGAAGTAACCCAAAGCTAAAAATCAGCAGGCCAGCCCATAGACCGAGCAGAAGTATTAGTGAGAGTGGACCAAAGAAGCTAAGATAGTATTCACGGCGCTCGTTTGATTTGATTTTGTGCGCTCGCATTGACCAGAATTTCCAGGTAAAGCGGTAGAACAGGCGCGTCAGACGCATTCTGCGGGCAGGACGGCGTGGCAGAATCACTGTTTCAAAGCCATCAGTTAGAACGATCAGGATCAGAAGAAGAGCGAAAATACCAGTCACAACCTGCATAGCCGTCTCCTTGCTGTTGAGTATATCTTTGAGAAGAGCAAACCGCTCTGTTCTTTAGAATATATCATCTGTATGCAAGGAAAAAGCAAAAAAGAGAACACCCTGGCCTATTATGTTCTCTTCAGGTATTCAACATGCTCAGATCAGGAGGCCAGGAGCTTTTCAACTGTATTGAGAAAATCGTCGAGTTCGAAGGGCTTATTCAAGCTGACCAGGTTGCGTTTCCTCACCTCTGTTTCTGGCGGCAAGCACGCACTCATGATAATGGCGGGTGTATTGGCATGCTCTTGGGTTGAATGGAGGCGGTCGTAGAGTTCGATGCCGTCCATATGGGGCAAGCGGTAATCCGTGATCAGCAGACAGGGCTTCACCGTATTTGCAAGACGGAGCGCCTGCAAGCCATCAGTGACCAGCAATGCCTGGTAGGGAGTCTCCTGTGTGAGAGCCTCTACAAGCAGCGAGCCAATACTATCGTCGTCCTCTACTACAAGAATAACAGGATTATTTCTATCATTTATATGCTGTTGCATAGCGCGTATATCTCTCCCATACAAGGTGTGCTGTCTCAGATGTTGCATAGCGATTCCCCCTCTCGAAGACAAATCCGTAACCTGCTTGTCTACAATACGAGGAAGACAACGATCTCGTTTCGCATATTGCATTAAATTTTACTTAGCGATTATCTCTACCGTAACAATATCTCTTATTTAGAGGACGACCAAAGGGGAAGATTCTGGGAGGTGGAAGATCCGGGAGAAAAAACGCTTGACACAATGCACGAGGTCGAGTATAATGCTCGCTGTGGTCAAGCCACAATACGCGAGCCGGTGTAGCTCAGGGGTAGAGCAGCGGTTTTGTAAACCGCTGGCCGGGGGTTCGAATCCCTTCACCGGCTCCCATCCACCTTCAACATCCGCAGGTGCTCAATTTTCTCCTATTTGTTCGTTCACCATCATCCATTGTCGTAGAAAATCGCTGGCGTTGCTATATGTAGCAACGCCATTTTTGCGCTCTCTCAAGGAGCTTCCTCTGCCAACACGTATCTTCGGGTAGTGGGCTTCCCGGAGTTTTTCAGAGGCAAGAAAAAAGGAGAGTTTGCGTC
>DAOUDD010000262.1:0-8185 GCA_034431765.1 Ktedonobacteraceae bacterium
CTCATAAAAATTCTGATAATCCTTTGCAAGTTCTGGATGGTTGCGCAGAATGGTGTCAAGGCCAGCTTAATCTTGCGCCAAAATGATTTTGACCGCCCCTCTTACAAATTTCGTAGTCGTGAAACCTTTCTCATCTTCCCAGGAAAAGCACCTCAAACGCCAACATTCCACGCGTCAACCATCTTTGACCCCAACGCCAACGTGCGATGCGCCAAGAACACTTTGACCCCTTCTACCCTTGAGAGGGTAATGTTTCTCCAAGACGACGTTCTTTCATGCGGAAACTGCGTCCATTAATTGGGATCACTTCCGCATGATGCAACAGACGATCCAGCAGAGCTGTTGCTAAGACGTCGTCTCCTAGCAATGTTCCCCATTCTGAAAAACTCGTATTACTGGTGAGCAAAATAGACCCATGTTCATAGCGAGCCGTCACCAATTCAAAGAAATGGTGAGCTTGTCCTGGCGTGAGTCGAGTGTATCCCACTTCATCAATGATGAGCACAGAAGGAGTGGTGTACCGACGAAGCCGTTGACGAACGAGACCTGGATAGGAAGCTGTCTCTAATGCCTCAGCTAAGTGCGTTAACGTCGTGAACAGAACGGAATAGCCACAGACCAACGCTTTGACCGCCAATGCAATCGACAAATGCGTTTTTCCCACGCCCGGTGGCCCAAGAAAAATGACGTTGGTGGCCGTTTTGACGAAGGAGAGATCAGCTAATTCCCACAGGAGCCGTTCTGAGAGCGTGGGTTGAAACGAGAAGTCAAAGGCTTCGAGCGTCTTGAGCGTGGGCAATCGTGCTGCCTGCATCCGTCGTTCCGCTGCTCGCCGATCTCGTCCTTCAATCTCCGCTGCAATCGCTCGGCTCAAAAAGGTTTCATAGGTCCACTGCTCCGTCCGTGCTGCTTCAAAAAGGGTCGGTAATGCCTGCTCTAATTGGGATAACCCCAACGTTTTCAACTGCGGCTGCATCGTGCCACCTCCACACCGTAGAGTTGGTCGTACTCTTGTAAGGGCCGACGCTCAATCTGGGGTGCCGCTTTCTGATGTCTGAGCGGAATCATTTCCTGCCGCAGACTTGCCACGGGAGACACCGTACGAAACTGATCAGGATGCTCCACACTCTCTTGAGAACGCGCTCGCTTGGCAAGCCGTGCGACTGCCTGCCCTCGTGACCACACCGAAAGAATTCCGTGTCGCTCACTCACTTGCACCACCGTTCCTGCAACGGGAGGCTCTGAAGGTAATCCATACAGCACACCATCGTAGGAAAGATAGCCATCAAAGCTCACTTTGCGTTCTTCAGTGGCAAAGCGTTCCCATGCAAACGCGGTTGGCAGTGGGCTGAGCCTTTCTTCTTCGAGGCGATCAATCGGACGTGAATGAGTAGTACGATGTCGTCGTTCATTGATCCGCTCACACCACGCACGAGCTTGGCGATTAAGATCATCGACATCCGTGAAGCTGATGCCAGCCCACAGACTCTGTTTGACAAAGCCAACCGTTCGCTCCACTTTGCCCTTCGTTTGAGGCGTGTAGGCTTTGCACACTCTGGGTACCACACCCACAGAGGCAATAAAGTCTGAAAACACAGGATTCCACTTCGGTGTTTTGCCCTCCATTTCTAATAACACACTCTTCATCCGGTCTGTCAACACCGCTTTGGGGAGTCCGCCAAAGTACTCGAAGGTCTCCATTAAACACCGGATCAAGGTGGGAGTGTCGCAGCGTTTGACGAACATGACGAAGCGCATGCGTGAGTACCCTAAAATCGCGACGAACCCGTACACCTTGTGACTTTGCCCATCGCGCTCATAGCGAAACTCTCCCCAGTCGAATTGCATTTGTTCTCCTGGTTTCGTTTCATATCGCACAACCGGATGATGTCCTTTCATTGGAGGACGCAACGGATGCACAAAGGCTTTCAGTAAACTCAAACTTCCTGTGTACCCCAGAGCTTGCAGCCGTGGAAATATGGCTTCACAGTTGTAACAGTGATCGACGGTCATCCACTGCTGAATCTGCTCTTTGAATCCATCCAGTTTCGACCCTCGCTTGCGACGAGGACGGGGAAGGACAGCTTCAGGATGCCGCAAGTACTTACGGACGGTATTTCTTGCCAGTCCGAGCGTGATCGCAATCTGTTGAATAGACTTCCCTTGTGTTGCTAATTCGTGTATCGTATGCACTGTCTGACTCCTGATCATGACTACCTCCTGAGTGAATGCCGAACAACATTTCCCTCAGAATACAGTCATATCGGGGGTTGGTCAACTTTATTCTGGCGTTCTAGGGTCAATTATACCTTGCCGTTAATACTGTGTTGCGAATGCTGAACGGGGTGATGGAATTTGACGAGACCAGAGGTCTGCTTCTCACAGAACACTGGTGCGACCGGAATCGACGGGCAACGGGTCCTCTCTCACCAACGCTCACACTCTTCCTTGCACCGCATGGAGCGTTGTATCTCAAGTTGAAACAGGTCCTTACACAGTTGCAGTTGGATGCGAGTACGCCACTTCCACCAGCGACAAGAAAGCGACCAGGACCTGCAAAACCACGACAAGGTATTCCTCAGACTGAGTGGCTCAATGTAGTGCGACGAGTCGTTGAAAATCAAGAACCGCTCCGCATGGTTTCAAAGGATTATGATGTGTCGTATGAAACAGTACGGCGTGTTCTTTTTGCTGCCCGTCGAGGCTCTCCAGAATCATGATTTGTATCTGTTTACCTCATTGCTCGATCAGAATATCCTGGGAGTGCTGGTGTCTTGTAGTGCAGCATATAATGATTTGAAAAAAATACTTTGTGCGGTTAGAATAAGGTATCAATTCGACAAGCAGAAGGAGAGAGCTATGGAGGAAACAGCACAAAAAGAACCTCACTCAGAACAGGCTTTATGGTATTGGCCCCTTGACGATCACACCCCCATAGACATTACCCCTTATTATGTCTCCAAATACCCTAAAGGTGGGATGAGTTATTGGATTGGTGCCGCACGGTATGTTGGTCCAACTATAGATGATTGGGAACAACGACGAAAAGCTCCAATCGTCTATCTTCTTAAAGTGGGGAGCGATGCAGTCCACGAACGGCTTTATTACGTTTTAGCACGAATACTCAATCTGCCACAGCAACATGTATTTTGGGCAGTAACACCACCTCATACTGATCTTATTGCTGTGGCTATCTGCTATGAGCAAGAAGCATTTTACCCAAAGACAATACATGTCTCGACAAAAACAGCCGTGTACCGCCGAAAAACCTATTTTGTTGCGAACGCGGAGGACTTTTGGAGACATGACGTACTGCACTACTACTGTGGAACGGGAGATATTCATCAAGCAATGATCAAGGGAAATGTTCTCTTTGGTATTGATGCAGCAGATTGCGCATTTGGTAAGCCTTTTCTGAAGAACCATTGGCAGCAGTATCTTGAGCATTACCAAACACACGATCAGGTACGTCTTCCTGTTATCTACGAGATGATGCAAAGAATTGCTCAGCATCCCGAATTGCCAGATCGAATAGAGCAGGAAGTAGCGTATGCACCTGGTCCTGTCCTAGAGTCCCTTGCTCGTGATTATTCTCATTATGGTGAAAATATACGAGCTATGCATAATGCACTTCTTCGTATGTTTGAAAAACCGTAGTGCTAAGCTAGCTCGAGAGGAAAGTTGCAAGTGCCTAAGATGGAAATTTTTCTTTATTGTAGTACAGGTTATATACTAGGATATGAAGTTCAACTTTCTTCTGCGGATCATCTGGAAAGGTGTGTACTGAGCAAAAATGCCCCTGTCCCAATTCTGTAAAGCCTCCATGATAGGTTAGATGTTTTTGTGTTGCCATCTTGATTTTATTTAACACAGCAGTAAATCCTGCATTTTTAGAGAAGATGATAAGCAAGCCCTAGTTGTAGCACCAAGTTAAATAGCGAAATAACTAATCGGGATTGACACTACTTCACTTCCTCAGCAAGCATTTCATTGCCAGCTTTGTCGTAGTATGTCGCCGTCATGCGGTTGGTATCAAACGTCCATTTTGCTATGCCGCTCTCGGCGAGACCCTTGGACATTTCCAGGTAGCTTGTTTTCCCCTGGAGATGTCGGTCAAGATGTTCCATGAAATTCTCTCGATGGCCCGTGTTGGCAACAATGAGCATCTCATGCGCTGGGGGAGAGACGACTTTCTGACCATCTTTCCCAAAAAATTCAGAATGCCCGTCGGTTATGAACGAATCAAATTTTTCTACTCCAATGGCATTCAGTGCCTGTAAGTAGAGATTGAGCGTTTCCGCGTTGCCAAGGCGATTGTGGAGTTCATTAATTTGTTCTAGAGCAAACATGCTGTTTATTATAAGCAACCGTCCCAGATATTTCAATTGAGGCAGCTTCTCTGTCAGGCGGTGGTACTGTTGCTCGCATTGGAGGGCAAGTGCTTACATCGGTGGGCAACATTCGCTCACGCGCGGATGTCATTTACCAGTATGGAAGACAGAGTGAGCAGACCTCTTTTGTTGCTTTCTCGTATACGTCACATTCAGGTCCTGTTCCCAATGTGAACCATCGCGCAACAATTCTCCATGGCAGGTAATAGTGTTTCGATCATCGCTGAACGTACCAGTCATGCGTTGTGAGAAGCCCGGAGAATCTCTCCACATCTTCCAAACGTTGCCTTCGAGACTCATCTGATAGATCCTTGCAACACCCCGCTCATCGGAATAGAGCATGGAACATGTTTGGATCGTCTCGTCACGGCCTATAACACTGAGAGCACTGGGAATGCCATCGGGTTGCCAATCAAAATGCCAGACCAGCAGAGACCCTTCTACCAGCCATTCGAAAGAAGAATGTCCCTGCACTGCGGAAGGTAAAGCAGGATGAATTCCTACCATATTCCATTCACCAACCAGGATATCAAACTGTTTAAGCGAACTGCCTGGTTGTGGTGGGCGTTCAGCATGCTCATTCATAAGTCATACTCCTTGTGTATTTTCTCGTGCTCAATTCGGTCAAGCCGTATCATCGCTACATGGACGAGAGAAACGCTCGTCTGGGCCATTTGCTCGTGAGTCCGGCGATACCGTTGTTGCGGCACAGTCAACTAAACGTACCCTCTCTCCATCAACGGGACGAGCGAAACTTCTCGCGATCAGCGTTCACCTCGCTTGAGATACAGGACGAATGGACCAGCCAAGGTGGTTTTTGGGGTGAAGGTGATTGCCCCAAATCTCTCAACGAATATCTCGCCATCAGATGCCGTCTGACGGCTGCTGACGCTAAACCACTCGAGCATGTACGTGCCTGGCTCCAACGTCACCGTGAATGGAGATCCAGCCTCGTTAGGCTGGAGCACCAGGTATTCTGTGCCAGGATTGGCGAGAGCGTAGCTGGTGGAGCTGAGGTCGGAGCGCGGCACCATCGCAATCAGCCTTATGCGCGAGGCAAAGCGCAACGTATCGCCCATCGCGTAGCGCGTCGGCTCGAACGACTCGTAGGAAGGCACTCCCAACGACGGATCAAGCGGACTGCTCACATCGATGATGCCGAAATCCATGAGGATTGGGTGGTGGCCGCGTAGGAAGGATTTCCAGGCCCAGAGTGCATCGCCCCTGCCTGCGGCATAATGGTCTGTGTCGGTCAGCACCACCTTGCTGCCTCCATGTTCAGGTGGGTTCGTCAACCAGAGGGATGCAGAACGTTGCGCTTCGTTCTCCGGGTACTCACCGGGCACGAACAGCTCGTCGTCGCCAGGTGAGATCCAGTCGGCGGGACTGTTGGAGAGCACCTCATTGACACGAGATTGATCTGGCACGGGGAACTGCATCGTCATGCCGATAGGATGCCGGGCGTAGCCCATCTGCTGCTCGTACTGCTTGACGAACTCGATCACCCCATACTGCCATGCCGTGGAGTCACCCCAGGAGGGAATCTCGGAGAGTCCCAACACGTCTGCGAACGTCTGGTCAACGTGCCCACCGCCGCATGATTCGTTGGCGACCTCGTAGAGGACATTGGGCAGATCAGCGACGGTATCGATAACCTTGCGAATGTAGGCTTCCTGCAACGCTTGGATGACCGGATCAAGGGGCAGAACTTGGTAATTATTGATCGAGGTGAGAGCCACCTCGTTCACATTGTTGGCGGCGAAGAAGGGGTGGCCTTCCACATGCTCGGGTGCCTGGCTAAGGTGGAGGCCAAAGCCGTCAAAGAGCATGACCGAGACATAGATCTCCTCTCTGCCTGCAGCGATGACGCGGTCGCGCAGCCGGTCAAAGTAGCGCGGATCGAACTGCGAGAGGTCAAACTTCGGCTTGCCATCGCGGGCCCGCCCTGGACCAGTGCGCAACCACGGCTGTGGCGTCATGCAGAGATGGAAGTTGGCGGGAACCGCCTGTGACTTGAACTGCTCCCAACGCCAGAGCCGGATAAAGTTATGACCATGTCCCTTGAGAAAGGCGAGATACGCACCGTAATCGTTCTGCTCTGGTTCCTCGGAGCAATCTAGACCGGGACCAAGCCCATCATGGAAGTTATTCCAGATATGTGAGCCAGTCAGGTAGACCGCCTTCTGCCCATCAGGTGAATCGGTGGCAACGGTGAAATAGCGTGGGTTAATTGTACAGACCATCAGAGGTCCAGGAGCGTACCCTGAAAAAGGGGATATTTGTGATGATACATGATTCTCAGACATATGCAGGTTTTCCTCTCTTGCTTGTTGTCTAGATATTCGTGTTTCCCCACCCTCTCTCGATGCACGCCTGCGCAGGGAAACGATAAATCTATCATATCGCCAGAAAGGGTCATCTGCTTGTAAAAATTCACTCAATTGGCATCTGGCCGAGAGACTGACTTTGTGGTGGGTTTTGAGCGCAGAACCTGCGGCGCAACCGCAGGTAGTCGGTTGGGCTGTAGCCAGCCAACATCACGAAATCTTTGTTGAAATGTGATTGGTCATAGAAGCCTGCTTGGTGCGCGATGAGCGTCCAATCAACCGGCTGGCTTGGGTCGATCGAGCGCAGGACATGGAAAAATCGCGAAAGCCGTGCGAACTCCTTAGGGGAGATACCGATGATCCGTTTGAACTGAGTATTCAGATGGTTTTGGCTGATCCCGAGTTGATCACTGAGCGTTCGAATTGGCAGCGTGCCATGATGGGAGGTAATTTCTCCAAGAGCATGGTACACCAGACCTAAACCCTGCGGTTCCCAGGAGAGGCGGGCAAGCAAGATCTGCTCGAAGAGAGCAAACCCCGCCTGGATAGTCGGCGCATCATAGAGCCGTTCCCGCATTTCGGCGGCAAAACGCCCCCAGATAGCATCCAAAGCCACGACTTGGTTGTGTAATTCAGAGAGGGGAAGGTGCAAGAATGGAGCAACTCCACCCGGTTTGAAATGAACGCCGAAAAATTGGACGGAGGACGGCCAATCGACGATGTGGTAGGTGCTAAACATTCCTACCCACCAACTCTGAGTACAGGTGGCAAAGGGTTGGGCTTGATCCGGCGTAGACACGGAGAAAGCTTGGCCGAAGTTAACCATCAAGTGTAACGATGGCATAGGGAAGGTTTTCAGACGGGAATGGGGTGCGGGACCATGCAGGTAATAGAGATCGTCAATATAGGAGTTGAGAGGGGGAGATGGAATGTGGCTCTTATAAATCATGCAAAGAACTCTTTTCAGTTTTTATCGGGAAAACTATGCACTCCACTGGTGGGTGAATCCGCACCGTTTGTCGCTTTCGGGCCTACTTTGCTATTTTGCAAACGCGCACTTCTCCAATCTTCATCACCCCTTCATTTCCCTCTGGTTTCCCACCATCTAGCTCCCTTTCTGATTCTAGGTCGAGTTTGAAGATTCGTCAAGACATTCATGCTGGGTACTGCACTCCTAAGAGCGCGTTTTGAAAATGGGCAAAGAACCTCACGTGTGATAAGCTGAATCGATGAGGACCAGTCATCCAAGCAATCGAACCTCAGCGGACTGGGAAACGCTGCAACGCCATATTCCTCCCTTGCCCAAACGCGGCAGGTGGTAAATGCCGTACCAAGTGAGCAGGTTTGGCCCTCCGACGTAAGCACTTGCCCTCCAAGGTGAGCACTGGTACACGCGTTTCCTGGGAAAAAACTGCATTATTATAGGATTTCTACATACCCTTGTGTCCCATTCACACGAATTATTTT
>DAOUDD010000263.1:0-23508 GCA_034431765.1 Ktedonobacteraceae bacterium
GGTAGCACGAGCGCGTGAACGTTCGTATTGGCTAGAGCCTGTGCTGCTGCAACCATTAATGCTTCGGCAAACCAGGTGTCAAAATCGACTGGTAGGTGTGGGCCTTGCTGTTCGGTACAGCCTGTAGGAACGACGGCGAGGCAGCCCTGCTCAGCACAGGCGCGTATTTCCTGATAGGTTAATTCTCTGTAGCGAACGCTTGTGTGAGGTGAAGTCGTCATTGTGCTCTCCTGAGTGTTCAACTGGAACTACCTACACGATTGCGGTTGTGAAGCCAGCCATTGCAGGTTTGTCGTTGCTTTCTGACTCGAAGTTGCGCTGCTCTTCCATTGTCAGGTCACAGGACTCTAGAAAAGCTGCAATGGATTGGCTTGAGGGTGTCGTGGTCTCTATTCCAAACCTGAGCGGTTCGCCAATGAAATTAGCTACCGCTCTTGCATAGCGCCAGAAGAGCGTTTGTGACTTGATGAGGTCGGCACGGAGGTAGTCGAACGAGACGGCGCTCCCCTTCGCGGTAGTGGCGATGGCGCGCAGTGTTCCGGTTACAGCCCCTTCGTCCAGGTACATCGTTACACCTTCCCAGAGGAAGAAGGTGCGTTTACCAGGATCAAAGCCTGCTTGCACCAGGTTCTCAAACCAGTTCTCTCGCATAAAGTCGGTTGGAACAAATGTGATACGCGTTGCATCCAGCCCAGCCTTTTCCAGCATCTTGCGTTTCATGCGCTGATTCTTCTCTAGATCGACTTCGAAGCAGTGAATCTCTTCTGGCATCCGGTAAGAGCGGGTATCGTATCCTGCGCCAAGCACAACAAGTTGTTCGATCTCTTCCAGATGACGAGCCAGAGCAAGATCGAAGAAGGTGGTGCGAGTAGCGCCCTCGTGGTGGAGAACTGGAGTTCCCCTGTAGGGATAGCGGTAGATGCGCGGAACGTATCCGGTCAGGCGATGGGCCTGCAAAGTTCCTGCCGTAACGAGCTGCAAGGCCAGGGGAGAGACATTAGGGAGGATCGGCATCAAGCGGACAACTGGCTCATCCGAGCGAGTGCCCAACTGGTGCTGCATCCATCTCGTATAGAGGGATGCAAGCGTTGTTGAGGAGACACCTGACCTACGGCTGAAAATGACCAGCTTGAGCACGAAGAAGCTATATGCCACAATTGCAATAGGCAACCAGGCAAGCTGGATCAGGCAAAAAACTCCTGCCTGAATAAGAGAGTAATGCTGTGTGCCTGCATTTCCTTGTTGCGCGGCTCTACTAACAAAGTGATCTTGCATTAGTTTCCTCCCCATTATCATTAGTAGTATGTCGAATGTTCTCAAAAGTATCTCTTTCTCCTGTAACAGTATAGCAAAAAGGAGAGGGTGCAGTCCATTTTTCTATAACGAGCTTGATGACGTCGCTCACCTGAGGAGATTCTGCGGCAGAACTGCACAATTTTGCACTACCTTCAGAAACGAACTCGTGTCAGCCCTTCCCACTTATGTGATAATAGTGTCTACATACAAAAGTTCAAAGCAAGAAGGAGCTTAATATACTGTGTTGTCCGTTCATTATCCAACGGTTAGTCTTAAACAGCATCGGGAAGAGAGCCTGCTGGGAGGCCATTTGTGGATCTTCTCCGGTGCTTTGCAACAAGCGCCACACTGGGTCCAGCCAGGCGGGCTGCTGAACGTGAAATCGTCCACAGGCCAGTTTGTCGCTCGTGGTTATTATAATCCACAAACCGATATTGCGATCCGTATTCTTACGCACGACCCGGATGAGGCGATAGATGAAGCCTTTCTTCAGCGGCGTATCCGCTCTGCTGTGGAGTTGAGGCGCGTCTTTGATCATGCGCAGACCAATGCCTATCGCCTGGTCTCCTCGGAGGGGGATGGGCTGCCGGGGCTGATTGTGGACTACTATGATGGCATCCTCGTCGTGCAGATCCACACCTTGGGGATGGAGCGGCTGCGCCCACTGGTAATGGCGGCACTGGAGCAAGAGACAGGTGCGCGTGGTATTCTGCTGCGCAATGATAGCCAGGCTCGCAAGCGCGAGGGGCTGGAGATTGAGGAGGCGAGCGTCGTGGCCGGGGAGGTACCGGAGCTTGTGCCGGTGCGTGAGAATGGCATCTCTTTCTCTGTCGATGTCTGGCATGGGCAGAAGACAGGTCTCTTTCTGGATCAGCGCGACAAGCGACAGGCGCTGCGCAAATATGCAGCAGGCAAGCGTGTGCTCAATTGCTTTAGCTATACCGGTGGCTTCTCGCTCTACGCCGCGCAGACCAGTCCCGAGACACGTGTGACCAGCGTTGATAGCTCAGTGCCTGCGATAGATGTGGCACGCGAACAGTTTCGCCTGAACGGACTCGATCCCGACGCGCACAGGTTTCTTGTCGCGGATGTCTTCGACTATCTGGAAGAGGCCGTACGAAACGACGAGCAGTTTGATATTGTCGTGCTTGATCCGCCTGCATTCGCCAAATCGCAGGGGGCACGAACGCAGGCGCTCAAGGCGTATCGCCGTCTCAACACACTGGGAATGCACGTCCTGCGTCCCGGTGGTATTCTGCTGACCTGCTCCTGCTCTGGATCGGTTGGCATGGACGATCTGCTCGGAGTGCTCTCGCAGAGTGCGCAGCGCCACAAGCGCCAGGTGCAACTGCTAGAGAGCTATACGCACGACGTTGACCATCCCATCAACCTGGCGATGCCCGAGACTGCCTATCTCAAAGTTGTCTTCTGTCGCGTGGAGTAGCTGGCCGAGGTAATGGACGCCGCAGAACAATTATGTCGGCGAAGTGGGTGGCGAGGGCGAACGTATGCGAATTCCGGCACGACGGACGCCCTGAAGACACATGATCACGCGTAGGGAGCGGCCCTTGCAGTCGCCCTGGTGGGGCAGAATGGTCCATCGGAGTGCACCCCGACAGAGCGCAAAGAGCATAAGGACCTCCCCTATGCGATCCAGAGTCGCTTACATCTGCTTAGTCGTAGGAATTGTTTTCACGAGTGTGATGCCGGGAACGACTTGTGCGGCCTCCTCATGGAGGTGCTCTATCGAGGCCCATTGGAGCAGCCGGCCTGCAACGTGGTCCCCTGTGGTACACAGCGCGATCTTCGAGATTGAGCAGTTGTAGTTCTCGTGGCGAGTGACTATGTCCATATCGGCTGTTGGGCAGATATCTTTCAGCGTATGTGTGAAGATGCCGCCGTGCCCGACGATGACGATGTGTTTCCCTGTTTTGTTGCGCGTGACTTCAAGCAGACCGTTGCGCATGCGAGCAAGCAGGGAGTCGTAGTCTTCGCCGCCAGGGAAGCTTTCACTATGTTTCCCTTCAAACCAGTCCTGCACAATGCGGTCATGAACGCGCCAGTTCTCCGCTGTTGGTGGACGATCCTCTAGCTCGCCAACGTTGAGTTCGCGAAACTGCTCCAGGATTGTGACTGGCAGGCTGAGTTTCTGCGCGATAATGCCTGCCGTCTGTTTCGCTCTCCTGAGTGGTGAAGTGTAGACTTCGCTGATGTGTTTATCCTGAAAATATGCTCCCGTTTGTTCTGCCTGCAGGATGCCTTTCTCTGTCAGGAAGTAATCAACCTTCTTATATGAAAACTCACCGGTTATGTTTGCCCGGTTCTCGCCATGACGTACAAGGTAGATAATGTTGTGCTGTTCTTTACTCATTAATATGTATTCCTCCCCTTTTATTATTACTGGTCTCCTGCTATAGTGTCAATCGTAGTCTAAGGATAGGTGTCAGAGAGAGGAGGGGGGAGCATGAAGCTTCTCGGCTTTGCTCCTGTCCTGTCCGTTACTGATAGAAAGAAGGCATGCGATGATGACACGGCAGAAACTGCTTAACAATGAACTAGAACCATTGTCGCTCGGCTCTATTCGGCCTCGTGGCTGGTTGGAGAAGCAACTGCGTACCCAGGCAGATGGTTTGAGCGGGCACCTCGACGAGTTCTGGCCCGACGTTGCACAGAGCGGCTGGATCGGTGGTTCGGCTGAGGGGTGGGAGCGTGGTCCTTACTGGCTGGACGGCATTGTACCACTGGCATTTCTCCTAGATGATCCTACACTTAAGGCGAAAGTCAAGCGCTGGATGGAGTATATTTTGACGCATCAGCACGAGGATGGCTGGTTGGGTCCGGTTCATGACAAGCAGTATGGATATGAATATGATCCCTGGCCGATCTTTATTGCGCTCAAAGCATTTACGCAATACCAGGAGGCTACAGGTGACGAGCGTGTAATACCTGTCATGGAGCGGTTTTTCCAGCGTCTGCAAACGCTTCTGGCAGAGAAACCATTGACCTCGTGGGCACAGATGCGCGCCGCTGATCTTGTGCTGAGTATTTACTGGCTTTATCGACGAACAGGAGCCGATTGGCTGCTCGATCTTGCACGTACTGTTCAGCAACAGGGCTACGACTGGCAAAATCAATACGCGAACTTCCCTTATACAGAGCGGCAGACGCAGTGGATGCTGGAAAACCATCTCGTCAACCACACTATGGCGATGAAGCAGCCAGCGCTCTCTTTCCAGCTCTCGCATGATAGTGCTGATCGTGCGGCTGTCAAAGAGATGATACAGACGCTTGAGCGCTATCACGGTCAGGCAACAGGAGTTTTTACAGGTGACGAGGTGCTCGCAGGGAAAAATCCCTCGCAGGGAACCGAACTGTGTGCAGTTGTCGAGTATATGTTTTCGTTGGAAGTGCTGGTAAGTGTCCTTGGTGATGCGGGGTTTGCCGATATGCTTGAGCGCGTCACCTTCAATGCCTTACCCGCCACCTTTACGTCTGACATGTGGGCGCATCAGTATGATCAGCAGGCGAACCAGGTGCTCTGCGCGGTTTCCGAAGATCGTGTCTTTGCTACCAATGGACCAGATGCCAATACCTTTGGGCTGGAGCCGAACTATGGCTGTTGTACTGCGAATATGCATCAGGGCTGGCCGAAATATGCGGCTTCGCTGTGGATGCGTACTGCGGATGATGGGCTAGCTGCTCTCTCGTATGCTCCCTGCTCCCTCTCCACCCTGTTGGGCGGCAAGCATGTTCAGCTTACAGTAGAGACAACTTATCCTTTTGAGGAACGCATAAGGATAACGATAACGGCGGAACCGGGAAACTCTTTCCCCTTGCTGCTACGCATACCGGCCTGGGCGGATGGTGCAACGCTCTCTGTAAACGAGGGTGTGGCAGAGAGTGTACAGGTGGGCACATTTCATCGGATTGAGCGTTCCTGGGATGCAGTGACTACTTTGCTATTGCACCTACCTATGTCCTTGCGCACGCAGACACGCTATCATAACAGCGTCTCGCTTGAATGGGGGCCGCTGGTGTATGCTCTTGCGCTTGCTGAGGAGTGGCGCCAGATCAAAGGTGAACTGCCACATGCCGATTGGGAGGTTCATCCTTTGCAAGCGTGGAATTACGCGCTGCAGATAGACCGTAGCCATCCCGAACGCTCCTGTCAGCTAAATGCACGGAGCGTGGGAGAAGTGCCTTTCTCGCCTGAAGGTGCTCCTCTTGCCCTTATCGTTAGGGGTAGGCGTGTGCCAGCGTGGACTCTTGAACACAATGCGGCTGGCCCTGTGCCAGAAAGCCCAGTCTCTTCAGATGAAGCTCTGGAAAGCCTGACGCTTCTTCCATATGGCTGTACTCATCTACGCATTACCGAATTTCCCACGCTTGCTGACTCCTGACAACGGTGTAGTGTGTAGTCAGAGCGTTTTGCAAGAAACTATAAAAGGTTGAGCTACGTGTTGAAAGTAGGTAACCTTTTGAAGAAACACGAAATCGCATTCAGAAACGCCACTTCGTGGCTAGCTTCGCTCATCTGAATGAAAGGCAGTAAAAAACCTGAAAGGAAAAGATAATGGCAAGTTTGACAGGGAAAGTAGCTGTGATTACTGGTGCGGGATCGGGCATTGGCAAGGCGGCAGCGCTTCTTCTGGCACAGAACGGCGCGCGGATCGCCGTTATAGACCATACCGCAGAAGCTGCTCAGCAAACGGTAAAAGAGATTACGCAGGCAGGACATGAAGCAAGTGCCGAAGTCGCCGATGTCAGTAGCGAAGAGCAGATGCAGCAAGCCATACAGCGTGCGGCACAGCGCTGGGGACGCATAGACATCGTCTTTGCGAACGCTGGAATCAATGGTGTCTGGGCACCGCTGGATGAACTGACGTTAGATGAGTGGAATCGTACCATCACAACCAATTTGACAGGGAGTTTTGTGACGATTAAAACCGCGTTTCCATATCTGAAGAAGCAGGGAGGTGGATCGGTTATCGTCACCTCTTCTGTGAATGGTACCCGCATATTCAGTAACACCGGGGCCACCGCTTACTCTAGCTCTAAAGCGGGACAGGTAGCGCTGGTCAAAATGCTCGCGGTAGAGTTAGCCTCTTCCAATATTCGTGTCAACGTCATCTGTCCCGGCGCGACGGAGACGAATATTGATCAAAATACCGAGCAACGAGACGTCGAGAAAGTGAAATTTCCTGTAGAGTATCCCAAAGGCCCGATTCCTCTGACAGGCAAGTCTGCTGACGCAGAGCAGATAGCGGAAGCGGTTCTCTTCCTCGCATCCGATGCCTCTACGTATGTAACGGGGACAGAGATATGGGTTGATGGAGCACTCTCATTGGTTGTAGGATAAGACAAGAGCAAGTACGCATCTATCTTAGCCCATGAATGGATCTTTTCATTTCAAATTGCTGAAATTCTTGTCCGTGCGGACAAGAATTTCAGCAATTTGAAATAAGAGTAATATAGGTGTGAGTCTTTAGAAGAAACTTTGCCTGGCGTGGGAAGAGAGTATTTCTAGAAAGTGAAAGGTGCGGTAGTATGGAATTCAGCGGTAGTCAGAGCATTGCGGCACCGATTGAAAAGGTCTGGTCGTACCTGTCTGATGTGAATAAGGTTGCGACGTGTGCTCCCGGTTTTCAGAGTCTAGAGGAGCTAGAACCTGAGCATTGGAAAGCCTTGATCGCTATTTCAATTGGACCGGTAAAGGCGAAATTTACGCTGGACGTGCGGCGACCTGAGATGCGGGAGCCAGATTTTATGGTGGTGAAAGCGCGCGGGAAAGCTCCCGGCAGTGCGGTAGAGCTGGAGGGGCAGATGAGGCTCAGTGCTGTGAATGCGGCTGAGACACACATGGATTGGCGTGCCAATGTCGTCGTAAGTGGAACCTTTGCCAGTGTTGGCGCGCGTCTGATGAATAGCACTGCTGAGAAGCTGACCGGACAATTCTTCACCTGTCTCCAGGCGCATTTACAAGATGAGGGGTAAGGGCAAGGCTTCTCTATCAAGCGTTGCTTGGCAAGTGAGGAAGCTCCTGGTTCGGGACAAAAATGCATTCGTACCTGACAAAGCTCATTAGTAAACGCGGAAGAACTTCACATGCTCCCGAAATGAGATCACTGGTAGTACACGAAGATTTCGTGGTTGCCATGGTTACAGGCCTGCTTATCGATGCACTCACCTCGTGGCTCGAACATGAGAAGCCATATACGCCAGATCAGATGGCAAGCCACTGTTCCCGGATGATCTTGTCTATTCTTCAGACGATGAGCACCTGGGAACAGAATAATTCAGCTCTACACTAATAGCACAAGGGAAGAGATATGCTTTTTCTCACATCCTCTTCCCGCATCGTTGCCCAGGGAGGAAGAGCTTAGACGTGTGTCTTGGTGACTTCCTGATCGAGCTTCTTGAAGAAATCGCCGAGTTGCTTCTTGACAATGCCTGAACCGATCGGATTGTTTGCCATTGCCGCAACACCCTCAAGCTCAGCATTGGCATCGTAGGTGAGCAGTGCGCCGTCAGCCTCGTCAACGATGCTGACTTTGCACAGTGCGTTGACCGCGCCGCCTTTTGCTTTGCGTGCAACGTGCAGGTCAACGTAGTGAGGAGCCTCTTTGCGTGTAATCACAACCGGCAACTCGAATGTTCCACTGATACCAGGGATATTGATTGCAATCGCAACAGACATTGTATTGGCATCGGTATATGAAACAGATTTTGCACCTGGAATACTGGCCTGGAGTACTTCTGGATTAAGAATTGCACTAAAGACCTGTGTGCTTGTTGCTTTAAATTTATGCGTCCCGTTGAGTTTCATTGGAAAAAATCCTTCCTTTTTCTACTTTTGAAATAGACAAACGTCCTACCACGTCTGCTTTCCGGCTATAACGATATTCCCTGTTGATCTATAAGATCAGGCACTATTGTAGCGGTTTCAGTATCGACTTTCAAGATGCAGAGAGAATGTGCGCCAAATTTCCTATCACGCATAGTTCTTTTTGTGAGGGCTTGCGAATAGAGACAGGGTGGACATGGTGCGATATGATTTTGCGTCAAACGCTGTATCTGGCTTGAGAAGCTCTGCTATTTCTTGGGAAAAAAGTAGGAATAGTGGTGCTATGTCACCTGCCTTTAATAAAGCACATGTTATACTGCCTCTATGCGCTTCAGCTTGTGTCAAATACTCGTCCAGCCTGCTAAACATAAATAGTAGAACTGGAGGAAGGTATGATTGGAAATACTAGCAGGCCACTCTATTTTTTGTTGACACTGGGATGCTCAAAATGGCTTGCAGGCTAAACGAGTTGTCATTGTAGGGCGGCTTGTCTTCTCCCTTAAGTAGAACGAGGGACCGCAGTTAGTCCGAACAGAGTAAGGAAAGTTATAGTAGGATAGAGCATGATTGTGAATGAAGGTCACCAGGAACCAATGCCACAGCGTTGGTTGAGACGGACCGCGCGCGAGCGGCAGAAGCTTTCTGCCTCGATTATGGAGGCGTTAGATGATGGGCAGGTGGATCAGGTGGATCAGGTGGATGAGGAACAATGGCAGGAAGAGAGTAGTGAAAAGATGAGTTCTGTTGATACAACACGTGGAGCGTACGTTATTCCTCCGCGGTGGAGTATACAGTCTCGGTCCATGTCTACCATCTATGTCTCACCTGGGCAGGATGATGAAGCCGCTGGAGACGAGGCGTTGTTGCCCTCTTTGCGAGCTGAGGAGGCTATGAAGAACGTGGCAAGGGGACGGCAACGGCTGGCGGGACGTGCGACTCGCGTCCGTCTGCAAACCGTTTCAGCATCAGACACAGAGGCACCTAAGCCAACGTTAGATTCTGCACAGGTTGCCTCTGTATTTCCTTCTGAGGCTGTACTCGATTCGTGGCAGCGAGTTGACGAGGTATACACTGAGGAGCATCTTTCTCCAGTATTTTCGCAGAAGCCGCTGGAGCGGGCACCGCAAGCCGTACCAGATACAAATGTGCAACTTCCCGCGGTTCTAGCAGAATGGATGGAGGCAAAAGAGGTAGACGTCCCCTCCTCAACTGGTGCACCTGCTCAACGAGATGCACGGAGAGACGCAGCGTCAATGCCTGGTCTGGTAACTGGAACGGATGCATTTATGTTTCATCAACGTAATACCTCTGTAGCATGTGCCGCAGTTACCGAGTCGAGCGTCGTCCTGGTCACTTTGACGAGCAATCCTGGGCCAGTTGTTGTGCAATATATCTCACTGCACCCAGGTATAGGCTTCACTGTGCATCTTACGGCAGCTACAGAGGCGCACACTCCATTCAATTATGCGGTTCTATCAAACGGCTTACAGCTCACCTGAAACCTCGCTGTGAAGGCGGGCGAAGAAATTCGCCATGTAGTTGTAGCGTTCGCGGGCAAGTTCTTGACCACCAGGAGTAGTCATGCGTCCAGGAAGATTGTCGAAGAGTAGCCCAAATTCGATGCTTGGCGAGTAGTCGGGTCGCTGTCGCAGTTGTCGTACCTGGACAGGATCAACGGGCATTGTGATCTCTGGTGGCAGAGTCGAGTAGATTTTCTGATTGTAACGTCCGGTAATGCAATAGAGACGAGCGATGCCGATAGCGCCAAGGCAGTCGATTTTGTCCGCGTCGTAGAGGATACGACCCTCAAGTGTTTCTGGTGTCGTGTTACCTGTCATGCGATGATCACGGATAGCTTGCTGTACGGCTGGAATACTGGACTGTGGAAATGAGGTCTCGCGAAGGAGTGTGCCAGCCATTTCGGCACCGATGAGAGCATGGTCACCGCCGTGGAGCCGTTCACGCTCCTGTCCGATGTCGTGCAGGACAACGGCAGCCCAGATAGTCGGCAGATCGCCTCCTTCACGTTGTTGGAGCGTTTCTGCCAGCGCAAGAACGCGTACGATATGGTCAAAATCGTGCGAGGCATCTTGCGTCCCCTCACCCTCCAGAGTACGCTGTGCCAGAGTGAGCAGTTCGGTGCGTAATGTCTGCAATGTTACAATCCTCTAGGAAGTTACTCGTTTGGTAGTATCGTTTTAGTTTACTTACCAGTTGGTAAATGACAGAAGACGATCAAGCAGTTGTATGCGTAATGTCTGCAATTGTAGTGCTCTCAAAGTAAACTCTGCCTGTTGTGTGGATGATTTTGATATCAGTACCAGGATCTGTCTATGTTGAGCAAATGTTTTAGCTTTTTCCTTATAAGCGAGAGCTGGACAACAGAGAACACGAAACCCGCTATTGAGAAGAGCAGCAATATCAGCGAAACGATGAAAGCTGCGATAATTATGCCAAAAACCCTGTCAGGCAGTATTTCGGTTACGCCGGCTGATAGTATTCTCCCGAATATATTCGCAGTTAACGCGACAAGAGCAATCGAGAGTCCCATGATGAGCGAAGAAGTAACCACCCCCATGATAGCTAGAACAAGATTTGTAGTACTCAGCTTTGCTTCGCTTTCCGTCCGAAGTTTTTGCTGGCTTTCATACTGACGCTGTGATCGTCTCGACTGCTCATCATAGCTGTATGCTGAAGATTGAGTCGAATTCAAATATCCTTCGTTATAAGATTTTCCTTCTGGCTCTGGCATCTGTTGCATAATGATGCTTCCTTTCAAGAAAGGCGAAACTCAGGGAGAATCGCCAGTAGAAAATGATAGCAGACGATGGAGCGTCAGCTTTTTGAAGAGGTTGAATCAGTTTTCTCCAGAAGGGGCAATGTAAAGATAAAGCGGCTGCCTTCGCCCTCGACGCCGTTGCTTACGACGCGAATTGTGCCACCGTGCAGGCGCAGAAACTCTGCCACGACGTAGAGTCCCAGGCCGACACCTCGCGCCTGGCTGCCTCCAATGTTGGGCGCGCGATAGAAGCGCTCAAACAGGTGTGGTTGAGCGTCTTTGGGAACTCCGATGCCTTTATCTTCGATAGTAACCTCTGCAATGGATCTTCCCTCGTTGTCCACACATTGTTTGAGGAAGACTGTAATCGGTCCACCGAGCGGGCTGTATTTAATGGCGTTTTGCAGGAGATTGCCGAAGATTTGTGTGAGCCGCGCTTTGTCGCCCATGAGTAGATAGGGTCGTTTGCCTGACTCGATACGAGAGCGAATCTCGTGTTTAGTTGAGGTAGTGCGGTGATGTGCAACAACTTCCCTGGCAATCTCGTCAAGCTGGATCTCCTCCAGGTTCAGCGCAATCTGTCCCCGATTGAGACGGGTAACTTCCAGGAAGGTATTGACGATATTTGTCAACTGATAGGTTTGCTCGCCGATATATGTGATGCTTTCGTTCAAGCGTTCTTTAAGTTTTTCCGGTGACTGTTGAGATTTATGAAGTAAGCGGCCCATCATCTGGCTATGCGCCTGGATAATAGTCAAAGGTGTGCGAAACTCATGGGCAGTAATCGCCAGGAACTCGTCTTTGAGTTCGCTTGTCTCGCGCATAGTCGCCTCGTTGGTACGTGCGATCTCCGCCTCCTGCTGCCAATGTGTCTGCTCGATAGCAAGGGCAGCGAATTGTGCGATCCCCTCGACCACCGCCATATCCCAGGCGCTGAACTCATAGCCTGGCTGCAAACGCGATAATCCTGTTGTTGCGTCTTGTTTGTGAGGCTGGAAAGCGCTTGTAGTCCGGTCCAGCAGCATGACTCCGAGCAACCTGTTGTTATACATGAGAGGTGCAGCGAGAATCGGGGCCGAAAGGAGATCGTGAGGCGTTTCAGGATTCACAAGGGTGGCGTGACCGGCCAGGAGTTGGGCATGGACATGCGAGTGCTGCGGATGATCAGGGAACTGCCAGCATTGTTGTTCCGCGAGCCATTGCTCTGTCTCACCGAGGTCAAAGCCGATGGAGAGGAGGGGAGTGAAACATTGTTCCTCTGCCCGATATAACTGCACTGCACCACGTTCACAACTAAGCGCCGTCAGCGTCATTGCCAGGACTCGATAGGCGATCTCGCGAACGTCTGTGAGACCGGAGACAACATTCGCGGCCTGGAGCATTGTATCAAGGGCACGGCGCGTACGCTGCTCTGAGCGGACCTGCTCAGTGATATCGCGAAACGCACCGACAAAGCCAATCTGTTGCTCCTGGCTATCAAGCAAAGGAGCAATATTGACTTCAGTCGCGTTTTCGGAGTTATCACAGTCTTTCAAAAAGAGGCGCTCGCCACGAATGCGTTGGCCGTGAAGGGCACGTGTGAATGGATGGTCGTCTTTCGTAAAAGGTTGTCCGTAGGGAGTAGAAACCTCCTGCATGTTCAGTATGTAGGTCGTCTCGCTCCCCGAATTTTGAGGAGGTAATGCAGTGACAAAGGGTGCAGCCGGCTCATTGTGCAGCAGGACCTGTCCCTGATTATCACAGAGAATGATGCCTTCCGTCATCGCGTGAAAGACAGCATCAAGTGTATTGGCGCGTTCGGTTGCAAGGGCAACAGCCTGACGTGTCTCCTGAAGGATACGTGCTTTCACGATTGCCAGTGCGCATTGCGCGGCTATAGCATGCGCGAAGGCCCGTTTCCCTCCACCGGGAGCAGGTCTGCTGTAGGGATAGTTAATGAAGGCAAAACCGAGGCAGCTCTGCTCTGTTATCCCTGGATTAGAGGTGCTTTGTGTGCTGGCTAGCATGGGAGCAATCAGTACATGGGTCATTCCTAGTTGCTGAAACCAGCGCTGTTCTGCACTATTTTGCTGATGCTGTGGGATGAAGAGAGGCTCGGTCTGTGTCATAGCTGCCTGGCAAGAAGGAAGCGCATCAAGAGGGAGTGAAAACACAACCTCTTGCTTCTGTGGCACGTTGGGGGACGCGAAGACCGTATTCGCGATGGAAAGGTTCTGCTGCGAGAGCTGAGTGATCGCCGCTCCCGTAGCCTGCGCTCCCTGCATAAGATGGTGTGCAGCGATTTGCAGTACACTCGGCAGATCTTGATCCGAGTTAACAGCCAGTGCCACTTTGGAGGTGAGCTGCGCACGTTCGATCAAGCGTTCAGCCCGTTGCTGCTCATCCTGAGCCTGTTGATAGAGACGGGCATTATCTATTGCCAGCGCAGCCTGTTGTCCAATCGCGCGAGCAAGCTGCTGTTGCTCCTTACTGAAAGAAGCTAGCTTGCTGGGATGGTCCAGTGACATCATCCCGACCGGTCGGCCTTCTCGTAGCAGCGCGACGAGCAACACAGAGCGCACAAAGAATTTCTCCGCAATCGTTTTCATACTATCATGTGTGCGCAGATCCTCCAGGACGAGCAAGCCTTGTTCCTGTAAGAGACATTCGATGAGGGGATTATCAAAGGGTAGGGAACTGCGATGCCACACCTGGTCCGCAGTTTGCAAAGATTTTGCTTTCAAGTTGTGAGTTGACATATGGTAGGCCGAGGGGAGGAAGCGTTGCTGAGATTCGTCGAGGAGCCAGACAGCACAACGTCCTACTTCACATGCCTCTGTTGTACGTTTCACCAACACCTGTAGAATATGTGTCGGGTCAAGAGAGGATGCGAGCAGTTCTGCTAACTCGCGTAAAAGCTCACTTTCGCGTAAGGCTTTGAGCAGTTGCGCATGCTCCTGTGAATTCATAGATGCAGGTCGATCACTCAACATATATGACCCCTATAGAATAAGATGCGCCCCATGTAGCAATCTCCATCTACTGACTACCGCATTATGTTGCACATATTTTTTAACACCCAGCAGTCGTTTGTACCCAGGATTAGAGCAAGTTGATTCAGGACATCTCAAAAATAGACACGTCTATTATAACACGAACTGAGTTCATGCTCTTTTAAAAATAAAGCTAGATGCCAGGGAAGCCACAACTGTACTCGATTGAAATATTTCAAAGAGCAGTAACTGGCCTACGCATTCGTGATGTCTGGATGGAAAATGCTTTTTGTATAGTCACAGCATCGTGCTAAAATACAGTATAGCATGGATGGCTATGCCATGTTGCTCCTAATGATACGTTTTTGGCCCTATTCTGCCCTTTTCGCCCAACGCGTTACACCTGGAAAGTGGAATGCGTTGGTGGAAGGAGTTGTCAAATAAAGTGATAGAGTGGGGACTGTGAGAATATCTGACAGTGTCTGAGTATCGTGAGGGCTGTGTCGGCGGATGGAAGCAGAGGAAGAGAAGTAGCCTTATGGCTACTTCCTATGTTGACGCAGTCTGAGTAGTTCGATGATCAGTGCTAATAAAGATCCAACTACGGCACTAAGAATAGTCACACCTCTACCGGGTTGCATTTGCTCCTTTACCTGAGCCTGTTTCTTCTTACGATCTCGTGCCAGCCCTTTTGCGGCAATGCTGTGTTGTTTGCCAGCGTTCTTGCGTCGATTCTCCTCCTCAGCCATACGAGTTTCGGCAATTCGTGCCCTATCTGCTGAATCGGTTGGGTGCGTATCCATGTGTGCTGGGGACTCGGAATCAGGTATGTCCTTGTTGAGCTTGCCGCCCATAGTGCTGACAAACGTTGCCAGATCATTGGGAAGGGGCTTCACTTTCTCCGAGAAGAAGGCGTTCACCTCTGCTCCGAGCAGCAGGATAACGGCGAAGTAGTAGAAGAAGACCAGCAGCACAACTGCCAACCCCGCCTGACCAGTGTAGTTGCCCAGAAAGTGCGTACTGTAAAATGGAAAGACTACCGAGATGAAAAGTTGTAGTGCAACAGCAGCGACGGCTGCCCCTTTCCAACTATTGCGCACGTTAATACGCTGATTGGGTACAACGATGTAGATAGCGATGAAGAGAATGAAGCTTGCAATCAAGCTGCCAACCACACCTGCCAGGAACGTAATAAACGCATTATTAGCTACGAATGACAGGAAAGGTATACTTTTAACAGCAGGATTATCTTGAACAAAGTTCAAAAGTAGTGATGGAAGAGTAGCTGCGAAGAACATGATGGGAACCATGATGACAAACAGCACTGTCATAAGAATTGCCATGATGTTCTGCGGAATAAACGTGCGTGGCCGCACACGATAGATAATATCAAGGAAACCTTCCATACCGATAAAGAGTCGTGAACCGCCAAAGATAGCTGTGAGCAGAGCGATAAGACCCAGGAAACCCGCTTGATTTGAGAGATTATTTAGTCCCTGCTTTATAAGGTCTTTACTGCCACTCAACACGTTTATTGAGCCAATAATTTGATCGAGAAAATTCTGGCTACTCTGGCCACCCACAATGAAGCCAAAGATTGAAACAACGGCGATGGCGATAGGCAGGATGGCGAGCAACAGGCTATATGCCAGGTTGCCCGCAAAAGCGAACGACCAGTCATTAGCGAACTTCATAAAGAACTGTTGCAGCGGTTTTGTTTTCTCTTGAGCTGTTCCGACGAGTTCTGCTACAGAATTATTGTCTGTATCTTCTTTCTTTCCAGGTGCATATGTCTTGCTTGCCATGACGACCTCCCTACTGGGCATCCTCGTATGAATAGAGAATAGAATGAATGCTATTTCGTTCACGAATGAAATTGGCTTTACGCTTCACACCACTGTTGCTGGACAAAAGGGAGGGAGAGGCACTACAATGAGCAGTAATCAAAGCTGTCTGACTAGTTGAGCGGGAAGGTTCATGAGCGCGCGACCACCGAGATCTATTTCCTCACTTTTGTTCGATATATTTCGTGTCGGAGTGCGTACGCTGTGGCGCGGGGGCACGAATCCGGCACGCCAGCTCTGGCAGCGTCAGCAGGCACTGACTGTTCTGGGTTTGCCTTCCAATGCCACGCCACAGCAGATTAAGCGGCGCTATCGTGCGCTCGCCAAGCGCTTTCACCCGGATCGCGGGGGAGATCCGAAGCAGATGCAGAAAATCATTGCTGCCTATGAGATCCTTATGAAGGATCAGCGTTGAGTGTAATATCTCAGTTTAGTTGTGCGCCACAATTGCCGCAGAAGCGTTTGCCGGGTCGAACGCGTGCTCCGCATTGGTCGCAGTAGAGTTGCCCTGTATATCCCGGTGCAGGAGGCTGTGCCGCTGCCTGAGATGGGATGGCTGTTTGTCGCGGTGGTGTTGGCTGAACAGGAGATGGTTGAGCGTTTGCCTGGGATGGCGGCGTCTGGGTTGGAGGTGGAGTTACGCCTGTTTGCTGTGTGCCAGGAGTGTCTTGAGGGGTTGAGATTGTGCCCTGGAGCGTTTTGGCGGCTTTCATCGCGAAGCCGCCGATTGTGCTCGCGATCTTGAGTCCCTTGGCGATATCTTCCATGTTCTGCTGTACACGATGCGTTGGAGGCAAAAAGGTCGAGTTGGATACTTTGTTGAAGGAGTTTGGTCCCACTTGCAGGCCATCCCCATTTAAGGAGAGCCTGGCTTCTTCGTACCCACCATCATCGAAGTTCATTTTGAGCAGGGTGTCCTGGCGTGTGTAGGTGCCCTCTCGTCGTGTTTCGGCAACGTCGGCTTGGACCTGCTCTCCTTTCAGGACCGAGCGGGCAGCATGGACGACGCGACTCTGCGGCTGGATACTGAGGAGAAAACGGCCCGTTGGATAGAGGATAATGCGGTCAATACGCGAGGTGAAGTAGTCGAGTCCTACTCCCGAACTGTGTACGCATTCATATTGTCCAGTGATTGGTTCAGCCATGACTGTTTCTTTCTCGCGGCATCTCTAAAAACCGAATTCGGTAGATACTCTATTATAGCACGCACGGCATTCTTTTAGCCCGTTCACGAGCTAGGAGGCCTGTGCATCTTCTGTGAGGGAACTGGTGCCGCTACTGGCCGAAGCAAGCTCGGAGAGACGGTGAGCTTGCTCTAACTGCTGCTCTCCCTGTTCAACCTTGCCTATTTTGAGCAGGTGCCGTCCAAGACGGACGTGTGCGCTCACGCGTGCAGAGATACGGTGAGTCTCTTCCAATTCCTCAATTGCCGAGCAGAACGCGTGCTCGACTTCTGGATTATACGGGTCCATTGCTTCTAGAATACGCCCACGCATAATGTGAGCATCGGCGCGGCGCAGCTTGTAGCTGCGTTTTCCACCTTCCAGGGCCTGCCCAACGTAGAAGAGAGCCTGCTCGTAGTGATGCACTTCCAACTCGATGCCTGCGAGGGAGCAGGCGGCAGAAGAAACAATGTTAGCAATCTCTTGCTGCTGCTTTTTCTCAACAGGATCAGTTGGAGGAGGTTCGGAGAGGACTGACGACCACGAGCTGAGAATTTCCTCCAGGTAGCCGCGCACCTTGTCGATGGCTCCCAGCGTTTGCTCTATCTGTGCAATCTGGCAGGTCACAGTAGCGGCCCGGAAACGTTCGCCGATAGCTTTGTAGAGGAAGCGCGCATTTTCCGCATGTTCCAGAGCAGTGCGCAGATGCATCTCTTTAAACGCTGAACTGCACTGTGTCCCGTTAGAGAGCTGATTCGCCTGTGCGTAGGCGATCATTGCCATGCCCCAGTGAGCTTCGGCAACGTAGCCAAAAGGTGTAGCCTGGCTGACAAGTTGCAGGGTTATCCTGTAATGTTCAAGTGCGGCATCAAGTTGTTGCAGTTCGCGATACGTCCCGGCAAGATGCAGATGCAGCAGGAGTAGGTCATGTTTCTCATCTTGCGTCATGCTCTTCTGTGGGGATTGCTCATTGACCGCGTACACAAAATCTTGCTGAGCCTTGAGAAATCTGCGCTGCTGAAAGTAGCATTGACCGCGTAGAGCAGCCAGACGCCAGCGTTGCATAGAGGGTATATGGGGAAAGTGGAGGTCTTTGAGGAGTGAGAGTGCGCGCGTTGTATCTTTACTGGCGAGCAGTTGGATAACCAGGGTGCGGAGTTCTCCAAAAGACTTATAATCCTGCGCTTCCACCTCTGTCTCTCGGTACTGTCGTGCAAGATGCTCAAGATCTTTCAGGGGCAACTGCAAGCGTTCGGCCAGGAAACGGAGGCTTTCTTGGGAGGGTTCGATGCGATTTCGCTCTATTTGTGAAATCAGACTTGTACTATAGTGGCCGCTGGCTACATCTGCTAATGACAGATGTAGATGCTCACGTGCAGCCCGAATGCGACCTCCGAGCGTATCTGGAGATACATGTTTAGACGGACGTGGCATGCCGCTATGCCATCCTTCCTGATTGGAACTGATAAGAAGTTAGGAAACAGTATATGACAATCATGATTAATTATAATCGACGCCCTTGAAAATTACAATCCCTGCTGTGAAAATGCTGTGAATGAACCGTTAGTTTAGTCGGCGAGTAGATTTCTCGTGTATATCGTCGTAAGCAAATGTGCACAGCATCGAGTATACCACTCTGCATTCAGAAACGATACGGTAACGGGCTTTATATCTGGTGCAAACGGCACTGCTTTGTGCTGATATGCAGCGAGAAATGCCACTCCGTGTCCTCTTAACGCAGTCAGAAACGACGCTACGCGTCTAGCTCTCGCTCATCTGGCTGAAAGGAAGTGTTTAGCTTCGCCTGTCGGTATAAATGGTAGGGCTAAACATAGAATACAGAAGAGCTGTTCTCCTATTCTAGCATAAATGGAGTTACAGAAGAAAGATATTTTTCCGCTTTGTTCCCGATTGGAAAGAATAGGAGGGTAGTGTGTGTTTCAGAAGGATGTAGACAGAGAATGCTGGCTAACCTTGCACTTGCAAAAACGCAGAGTTTGTGAGAAGCTTCTCTTAAAAGAGATTGTGTTTAGAACTTTTGGTCTAAAAGAGGCTTGACTTTCGGGGATAATGGCTGTATGCTGAAGAAGCAATCGCAGCATTCTGAAAAGAGGTATTAGGGTAGATGTCTCGTTCCTCCAATACACTTCCTCCTACGCGAAATGAGTTGGATGCCGTTCAAGAGCAGCTTTCACTCTTTTCTTCAAGGGGTCTAGAAGATAAAGAAGAGCAGGTTCAGGAAGCAGCAACAACGAAAAATGTGACAAAAGCTTCCTCACGCGCAAAAAAACAACAGAATTATTCTGCATCAGACATTCAGGTACTTGAAGGCATTGCTGCCATTCGCCATCGGCCAGGAATGTATATTGGCTCTACGTCTACCTCCGGCCTGGTTCATCTTATCTGGGAAGCCCTTGATAATGCTGTGGATGAGGCGGTAGCGGGATATGGCAAGAACATCTGGGTTTCGATTGACCAGCAGGGGTGGGTGACGGTGCGTGATGAGGGGCGCGGCATGCCGTTTGATCCGATGCTGTACCAGGGTGAGTATCTGCCAGCAGCCACCGTGATCCTCACAGTGCCACACTCTGGCGGCAAGTTCTCTGAAGGGGCGTACAAGACTGCCGGTGGTCTGCACGGCGTTGGCTCGACTGTCATCAACGCGCTCTCTGAGAATCTGGAATTGACAATCTGGAAAGATGGGCAGGAGTTTATGCAGACGTTCAGCCGTGGCACGGCGATGCCGCATCACATCACGCCGTGTGACCCCAAACTGCACGGAACACAACTGCGCTGGCTCTATGATCATTCCGTCTTTGATCCCGATGTCTATTATCCGCTAGAGGCACTAGAGAGCCGGCTCAAGGCGGCGACATATCTCAATCGTGGTGTCACCTTTCACCTGAAGGCCTGGGATGATGCCGAGAATCAGCAGGTGCAGCGCGTCTTCTACTCGCGCGATGGCTTGCCCGATTATGTACGTGACCTCGCCTCCAGTACGAGCGCGCCCCTGTTTAAGCAGGTGATCAGCATTGCCAAGGAGCGGGACGATGTGCGTGTGGAGGTGGCATTGCAGCCAACGACAGGCTACAAGATCTCGATGTATAGCTACGCCAATGCGGTGCGCACACGCGACGGTGGTGTGCACGAGACGGGCTTCAAAGCGGCCCTGACCAAGGTTGTCAACGATTACGCGCTCAAGTGGAATATCATCAAGAATCGTGAGAAGGACGGCTTCAAGCCTGAAGTGATTCAGCAGGGCCTCAACGTCGTCATCTCGGTGAAGCTGACCAATCCGCAGTTCCAGGGTCAGACCAAGGATCGCCTGAATAACGCTCCCGTTGAAGGTATGGTGCGTTCGATTGTTGATGAGGGATTGAAGGACTGGTTTGAGAGCAATGTCGCGGCGGGGAAAGAGTGGCTCAAGAAGATTCAGCAGATGCAAAAGGCGCGCAATGAGGCACAACTGGTGGAGGAACTGGCGCGTGCGGGCAACAAGAAGAACGGAGAGCTGATCGACACGACGCTCTCGAAAAAGTTCTTGCGCTGCAACAGCAACGACGCCTCACGCGCCGAGCTGTTCATCGTCGAGGGCGATTCGGCTGGTGGAAGTGCTGGTCAGGGACGCTTCTCGGACTTCCAGGCCGTGCTCAAGCTCAAGGGCAAACCGCTGAACGTGGCAAAGGCCGATCTCAAAAGCATCGTCGAGAACGAGGAGATTCGCACGATCATCAATGTGCTTGGCACAGGCACACGCGACACCTTCGATATCAGCCGCCTCAAGTTTCATCGCGTCATCATTGCGACTGACGCTGACGTAGACGGGCTGCATATTCAATGTCTGCTCCTGACGCTCTTTCACCAGGAGTTCAGCGATCTAATTGAGCAGGGGTATGTGTATATTGCCTGCCCACCGCTTTACTCGGTCAAATACAAGGGCAAGGTTAACTGGTTGCTGGATGACGAGGCGCGGCTGCAATTTATACGCACGCATCCTGATGCCCAGGGACTTGAGTACAAGCGCTTCAAAGGTCTGGGTGAGATGAATCCCAAAGAACTGCGTGACACAACGTTTGACCCGGCGCGGCGCATGTTGAAACGTGTCACGATGGAAGACGGCGTGCTGGCGGCGAAGCTGGTCACGGAACTGATGGAAGACAAGAACGCCGAGCGGCGTCGCACCTTTCTGGCAGAACACTCGCGTAAGATCAAAGAACTGGACGTTTAGTGCTCTGCCGAACGTCATTTCGTCCTTTGGTATGGAAATGGTGGCTGCGTAGGGAATGGGTTTGGTTCCCTATAGGGGAACTTAGCCTCGCTCCTGTTCTGGCTTGATTGGGACAAGCCTCAATACAATTTCACTCCGTGCGAATGTTGGTCGCGTAGGGAGCAAGCTTGCACTTTCAGGTAGAGGTTTTTTAGGGGGGGATCGCGTAAGGAGCGACCCTTGTGGTCGCCCGTCGTGGGAGCAGGATGGTTCGCCGGAGTGCATCCCCACAGTAGAGGAGGGCCTTGCGCCCTCCTCTACGCGATACTTTCAAAAAACCTTTACCTGCCAATCCTCTTTGGACATGTGCCCTTACGTGAAATGTATTGGTATTGGGGACAAGCCACTCCCCTTTGGCGCACAATGACGGTTGGCAGAGCAAATAGGATAGAGGATGATGGCTCAAAATACTATAGATACTGCACTTGCGGCGGATGAAAATGGTCGTGGTAGGCGTGGAGCGGCTACGACTAATGGTATAGATCGTTCAAGCGTTGAAAATGGCATTGTGCATGAGGATTTCTCGGTCATTCTCGCGCAGGCCTTCGCAACCTACGGCCTCTCAGTCGTGACAGATCGTGCGCTGCCCGATGCACGTGATGGACTGAAGCCCGTCCAGCGTCGCATCCTGGCGGGTATGCTGGAGGCGCGTTACCTCTCTTCTCGGCCCACCGTGAAGAGCGCAGAGGTCGTTGGCCTCATTCTCGGTAACTATCATCCGCATGGCGATAGCTCCGTCTACGAAGCGGCTGTGCGCCTCACACAGCCTTTCACCATGCGCTACCCCTTGATCGAGGGCCAGGGTAATATGGGGAGTGAGGATGGTGATGCCCCTGCCGCTTATCGCTATACCGAGATGCGTCTCTCGCCACTCGCTGAAGCGGCGATGGCCTATATCGAACGCGAGACCGTGCCATTACATCCGACGTACAAGCAGGACCCGAAGGTGCAGGAGCCTGACTACCTGCCTGGACATATCCCACCCGTAGTGAATCCGTCGAGTGGTATTGCTGTCGGACTTTCCACTAATATTCCCCCGCACAATCTCGTTGAAGTGCTGCGTGCCTGTATTGCTCTGCTGGATCACCCGGACATGAGCGTAGAGCAGTTGATGAATTACATCCAGGGACCAGATTTCAGTCAGGGTGGCAGGATTGTCGGCATCGATGGGATCAAAGACTACTTCACAACCGGCAAGGGACGCATCATCGTGCGCGCTGAAGTGCGCCTGGAAGAGACACCGCGCAGCCGTTCACTCGTCGTGACGCAGATCCCACCGATCGGGCGTGACAAGGTCAAAGTCTCAATCGTCAAGGCGATCAACGCACGCAAGCTGGAAGGTCTGTTCCCTGATGTACGCGACGAGAGCGATACGGAGAAGGGGACGCGGATCGTGCTCGATCTGCGCCGCGACGCAGATGCAGCTGAAATGCTCTCGCAGCTCTTCCGCGAGACCGATCTACAGGTCGCGCTCTCCTTCCAGATGGTCTTTCTGTTTGGCAATTCAATGGAAGCAGCCCGCCAGCCCAGGCAGACCGGCATGCTCGACCTGCTCAACTACTGGAACGCGCACCAGATCGATGTGCTGACTCGTCGCTCACAATACGACCTGCGCAAAGCTCGTGAGCGTCTGCACGTGGTTGAGGGCCTGATTATTGGCTCCAAATATGCAGAGCAGATCGTCCGTATCTTCCAGCAAGCCGAGGATCGGGCCGCCGCACGCAAAGAGATCGAGGAGCGCTACAAGCTCACCGCCATTCAATCCGACGTGATCGCCTCAATGACCCTGGCCCAGGTCACACGGCTGGACTCAAGCAAATACGCGAAGGAGAAAGAGGAACTTACTACGCGTATTAGCGAATTGGAGCGACTGCTCTCTGACCGCAGGGCGCTACTCACATTACTGAAAAAAGAGATGCAGCAACTGATCAAGCAGTTCGGCGACGAGCGACGTACAGTCATTGACGTGGAAGGGCAGATCACGGCACCGATTGAGATCGTTGCCAGCCTGCACGAGCGTGATCCTCTGCTCGTTGCCTTCACGCGCAACGCAACGCTCAAGGCCTTGCCCGCAGATACCTACAGGCCGAAGGGCAAGAGTGGGAGCGCGACGTATACACCTGTGCGCGGTGACGAGCAACTGCGCCAACTGCTCGCAACAACCACGCAGGACTATCTGCTCTGCATCTGCAACACCGGTCGCGTCTTCCAGATCGCAACCCATCGCGTACCAGTTGTAACTCGCTCAGCCAAAGGCGAACCCGTGCGTGAACTGCTCGAACTCGCAGCAGGCGAGGAGGTAATAGCCGTTCTTCCCATCGCTGCCTACGCGGAGGATCGCTA
>DAOUDD010000264.1:0-6152 GCA_034431765.1 Ktedonobacteraceae bacterium
GAAAGAGGCATCCAACAGGAGGGGAGGATGCCAAAAGAACAGCGCACCGTTCCGAAGGAGTTCAACGTGGAGGCTGTGCACGTGGTGCACCCATCTGAGAAATCCCAGTCGCACGTCGCCCGTGATCTGGGCAGTGCCGAGAGCACGCGACAGCATGGGTGCGCGGACATCCAGGAGAGTTTATTCGGTAGCATCCTCAACTCTTTCAGCCTGAACATCACCAACCTGAGCCGAGGCATCATCTTCCGCAGGAGCCATACACGCGCACACATTTAGCATTGGTGATTTCGCACTCTTCGTTCTCTATCTTGATTGGTTACTGATGATGCCACGACGTGTAGGACGACTCATGACAGCGCTAAAAGTAGCGCCAGTCTCTACACAACGGCTCCTCGCCGCCATTCCAGCAACGCCTGCAGCGGCTCTGGTAGAACATCACCCTCTATACACCCGTGGAAGACTTCCAGAAGTACCACAGATTACACCTGCAAACTTTTTCGTGCCACCACGCAGTGCTTACACAGCGCAGGTGCCGACGCTTTCTAGCACGACGTTGAAAGAAAATATTCTGCTGGGCATAGCAGAAGAGAGAGTAGACCTGGTGCAGGCACTCTCTTCCGCTGTGATGGAACAACAGGATGTAGAGGGCCTGACAAACGGTGTGGATACGCTGGTGGGTGTGAGAGGCACGAGACTTTCAGGAGGACAGATACAACGAAGCGCCGCTGCACGAATGTTTGTACGCGATCCTGAACTGCTGATCTGCGACGATCTCTCCAGCGCGTTGGATGTTGAAACTGAGCAGAAGTTGTGGGAACGGCTCTTTGCGCGACAGGAAGTAACATGCCTGGCAGTCTCACACCGCAAAGCGGTACTACAGCGAGCAGACGCTATTACCGTCCTCAAGGATGGCAAGGTAGAAGCCAGAGGAAAGCTGGACGAGCTGCTGAGATCAAGCTCCGAGATGCGAGAACTCTGGTATGAGGGAAGCGAGATACGAGACTGAGTGACACGAAAAAGCTTGACTAATCGTGATGAACCATATAGGTTTGCAAGAAGCGCTCACTGATTCCTCATATCTCTCGATAAAGGATAGATAATGCTAGATACAGAACACATGGGACGCGTTGTTTCCTCCAGAAACAGAAACAGTCACAGGGTATTTGAAGGAGTCTGGAATGCCATTATTGGACACAGTCATACGTGCAGCTATTGATATAGGAAGTAATAGCACTGAGCTTACAGTTGCAGCGTGTACAACAAACAGCTTGAATATACTCCAGAGCGAGAGCACAATGACGCGGCTTGGAGAGAGTGTTCAGGCGAGCGGAAGCATTTCACAGGAGAAGCAAGAACTACTCTTAAGTACACTGAGGAGATACCTGGAGCTGGCTCAGCAGCACAACGCTACCGCGCCTCTTGTTGTTGCGACAGAGGCACTGCGGAAGGCAGAGAACCGAGAAGCCGTGCTGCAGCGGATTCTACAGGAGACGGGGCTACAGGTACATATCATCAGCGGAACCATTGAAGCCGCGCTGACACACTACGGAGCGATCTCCGAGTTTCCTTCTTTAGACGCAGGAGCAGTAGTGGATGTTGGAGGAGGAAGCTCCGAGTTAATTTTCACCCAGCACGAGCGTATCACCTGGCTAACATCGTTGCCGCTCGGCTCAGGTGGCTTACACGATCGCTACCTCTACTCAGACCCATCGACGACAAAAGAGATCAAAGGGGCCAAAAGAGCAGTGCAGGAATATCTGGAGACTCTTCCTATCCCAGCATTAGCGGGTACACTAGTTGCAACTGGCTCCAGCGCGAAAACGTTGCTACAACTTGCTCAAGAAGCATTGAAGGTACGTTTGAGAAAGAAACGTTTGACTCGAAACGACTTGCATGCCTGCCTGGGTTTGCTAACAGGTTTGCCCGCTCAGGAAGTTGCAGAGCGCTACGGGATGAAGATAGAGCGAGCGCGTGTACTCCCAGCAGGCGCGCTCCTCCTGCTACGCTTTATGCATTTTTTAGGAGTAGAGGAGTTACAGATTAGCGCACGAGGGATACGTGAAGGAGTTTTACTGGCCTACGAACGATTTGGGGAAGCGTGGCTTACTCATCCAGAAGTAAACATTGTGGATGAGCGAGCGAAAGTCGCTCCTGAATACGAGAGAGAAAAGACACCTCATCAGAAGGAATTTGCCGAGTCTGGACGTGAAGAATTACAGAAACGCGCGAAAACCTTCGTAGAGTGGATCGGTCCGGTGCTCCAGAATGAAGATATCGAATCGGTCCACAAGATGCGCGTCGCTTCGCGCCGGCTGCGTGCGACGTTAGATGCTTATGAAGTTGCATGCGAGCCAAAGCTGTTCAAAGAGGTCTATCGCCAGGTAAAAGAGGCGGCTGACCTGCTCGGAAACGCTCGCGATACTGATGTGATGCTGCACAATCTGGAAACAATCCTTGAAACGTCACCAGGCGACGAGCAAGCAGGGATACGCTGGTTTATGAGACGGCTACGTGAATATCGAGAGCGGCGGCAACGCAAGCTGGATATCTTTCTCAAAAAGTTTGATGCTGATGCATTTGTGCGTCGCGTTGTTGCATGTATACCTGAGCGTGTGTCCCAACAGGAAGGAGTTCTCGATGGTCAAGGCTAAAGCAGTGATAGGTCTGGTTGCAGAGGCAAGCACTGAAAGAAACGCACGAATGATTGCACGAACGCGCCTTGAGGAACTGTATAGCTGGAGTAGCGCTGTAGATACTCCCTATGCTGTTGAGGAACTGCACAACATGCGCATTGCGACCAAGAGGCTGCGTTACACATTGGAAGTTTTCGAGAATGTGCTTCCTCCGTCAAGCAAGGAGATGCTGAAAGAGCTGGTGCAGATCCAGGAGGAACTAGGACAGATTCACGATAGCGATGTCCTGATCGCACTGTTACGGCTATGTCTGGGGAGTCAGGAGAGTCCGATAGACGAGCGAGCACTGATGACGCGAGGGAAGAAGAAAAAACAGCGGAAATCGGCGCTGGATAGCAAGATGCTAGCTCAACTGCTCGATCCGGACGAAGCGCCGTCAGCCAGCGAACGCTATGGATTAGAGCAATTGTTGCGCAAGGAGCAAGATCTCCGTGAGAGATACTACACAGCATTTCGTCAGCACTGGTACAAGTTACAGACGCGAGACTTTCGGCGGCAGGTGCTCACAATGCTGGAGGAGTGAGCGAGTGCCCAGAATCATCTTGGTTGTCAGAAAAAGAGAAGTATGGGTTCATGGAGGAACAGGGCAGAGAATAGTAACCGAAATTGCCCCCTAAATTCCCTCTGCCGTTATCACTTCCCTCTGCCCATCGTTTTACATATACACGTGATTCTGATCTTAACTCACTTGCATGGATAGCACCAATAGGTGGTTAAGTCATCATAGTAGTGATATAATAATTCTAGCTGCTTCTTTGAATATTTACAGATCTTACGCTAACTCTGGTCACGGATGCATAAAGAGAAAGGAACACCACCTATGGCTGACTCAGAAACCTTTCAAGCAAGCCCCGAAGCTCTCTCATCAACAGCTCCTAAATTTAGTGATGCAAGCACAGCAATTAGCAATGCTGCTAGTAGTTTGAAGACGACTGTTGCGAACTCTATTGCTGCCTTTGATGGTGATACACATAAAAAATCGTAGGCGCTATCCTAACCGTCATCTCCTTTGCAGCGGCGATCGCTGAACTAGGGCTAAATCCATTTGTCGCCGGGCTCGTTGGTTTTATGGGAACATTTACGGAGCAGGAAGGAAGTAATGTCGTCAATATCTCTGAGGAGATTACACAGGCAGATACTCAAGCTGCTACTGAATTGCAAGTGATTGAAGAGGAAATGACTACTTCTCCTGCCCTGGTCGGGTCGGAGCCCTCTAATCCTGGAAGTATACCCGATGCTGTTTCTCCTTCTAATCTGGATGATATGACATTTGGGTTTGACATGAACAAGCTGACTGGTGATCAGTGGGGCCAATTTATTGAAGAAGATGGATTGCCCTATTTTCCTAGTGGTAATATGCAAGGGGTGAGAGATCTCAATGGTAATGTTTTGCCTAACTCATGTATGCCCTCATCAATCAAGATGCTCCTTGCCGATAACGGCATTGCTGCCTCCGATCAAGAGATCATGAGCGATATAGGATATAATCCGGCAGCAGGGATGCAGCAACTGGGCTTACCTTCAGCCAAGTTTGCTCAAAACATGACTGTAAGTGATCTGGAGAACGTGGCTACTCCAAACAGGCCGGTCATTGGGCTACTCAAGTTAGGACAAGCGCCTGGTTCTAATTTTGATGGACACGCTGTCCTGGTAGATGGGATTGGAGAGACCGATGATGGGATGAAGATGGTTCTGATTCGTGATCCATACTACAATCCACCTGCTACTTATAGAATATCGCTCGCACAGTTTGAAAAGGTATGGACTCATACTGGTATTATTTATTAAAGCTTGGAGTTTCGATCTCTTCTCCGTTAAGGGGGAAGATAGAGGAAGGTGGACCTTAGTGTTGTACGATATTTATCTGCGTACCCGCTGTTTTACTGAGCCAGCGCTGAAGGATCTTTTGCCCAAGGTTCCAGCTCTCAAAAAGCTGGAAATACAGAAGAAACTTGCTCCTCATGCAAAAGAAGATTTAAATAAGAAAGGCTCTATGCGTGCTCCAGGTTTTCTCGGACTGGACGTGGAAGAAGGAGTGGCGCGTGAGCTGTATAACCGCCTGGAAGCCGCTAAGGGCAGTGGTGAGGTGGTGCCCAGTGCCTATCGAGAGCCAAAAATTACGCAGGAGCAAGCTCTAAAGATTGCAGAACCAGAGTTAAGCCGTATCTGTCAGGAGCAGTATCCAGGGTATCAATTTGAGCCGGTACATCTGCACCGATATGAGTTACGCTGGTGGGCCTTTGCGACGTTTTCCCACCAATGGCAACAAGAACATGGATTCGTTTTTGGAGCGGGTGGACCGGTTGCTTATGTAGATAAGCTCGATGGGCATCTCTGGCGATGGTAGCCGAACAAAACCTTCTTGGCAGGAAACAGTGCAAACATACGTAAACGCCTCAAGCATACCCCCCACAATCTATCATTTGCCATTGGGGAAGCAGGCTCTATTATCCTGAGGCTACTGATAATACACCTGCTTCCTTGATCGTAACTACTTAGGAGTGGGTGCAGAGGGACAGCAGTCCTCCTGCCGATGCTGTTATGCATCTTTTCAATTGAGCTGTCTGTCCTTTCGCGCTATACTGCTGACACGCTTGCAGTTCCGACTCTGCCCATTCAGGGAACATACCTCAATATGTAAGCAGACACAACTCTCTTCTAAAAGAATGACTGGAGAGCCGTGTAATGGGGAACTATTACGCACGGCAAGGATACTCTAGAACTTTCCGGCATGGAAGACGTGCAAGAAGTACAGGTAGTATTTTACTCTGGTGCTATCTTATCCTTTAAGTCCGCTCTGCTTATATCCCTCCGCGATATATCTTTGGAGGAAGATGAAGATGAGCACAAGAGGCAGGATAGCAACAGCAGCGCCCATGAAGAGTTCATGGAGATTGAGCACCTGGGCATTGAGGAAGTTCGAGAGCACCACTTGCACGGTCCAGGCGCTCTGATCCTGGCCAATCACAAGCGGCCACAAGAACGTATTCCAACTTGTAATAAACGTTATGACGCTCAGAGCGGCAATGATGCCATACGAATTGGGAACAACGATGCGCCAGAAGATGCCCCAGTAGCCCAGCCCATCTACACGTCCCGCCTCTTCCAATTCGTGAGGAAAGCTAAGAAAGAACTGACGAAACAGAAAGGTGGTAAAGCCGCTGAAAAGGCCGGGAACCACCAGACCCTGTAGCGTACTGATCCAATTCAGGTACGAGACGACAAGATAGACCTGCACAAAAATGATCGCAAATGGGATCATAATCGTGACGAGAACGGCATAAAACACCAGGTTGGACCAGCGATAGGGAATGCGTGCGAGACCATAACCAGCCAGACCACAAATCAGGATTTGCCCCGCGGTCTGCAAAACGCTAATAATGGCAGAATTGCTCAACCCATCCAGAAACGGTACATCAGGATCGGAAAACAGTTCTCCAAGATTCTCGAAATGAAGGG
>DAOUDD010000265.1:0-24525 GCA_034431765.1 Ktedonobacteraceae bacterium
GCTCTGGGTCGTATCCGTGTTGCAGAGCTGGTACGTCGTGGAGGTGGTGGACGTCGTCGCATTACCATGCCACCTTCTGAACAATAACACTACTTATATTACAGGTAAGAGGGCTGTCATGAAAGACGGCTCTCTTTTTTCGTATCCTAAGAAAGTCTACATAAAAAAAGAGCGTTCCCGAGCTGGCTCTAACATCGGGAACGTTCTCTAAAGCGAAAGTATTTCGCCGGACCTGGATGCCTAGTTTCCTCCTGGGGCTGTTCCTGCCGGGCAGCCTGTCGAGGGGCTACTGTAGAGGGTGCCTAAATACTTTTTTGTTCTAAAAAATTTTTCTGAAAAAATCTCTGTATTCTGTTCAATAGCTATATATGTATGTAATACTGTACTGTTGACTTACGAAGGTGCAAATACCCTGACTAGAAAATATATCTATCACTTGAAGATGATGGAAGTCAGATTCTTATGTAAATTGTTACATAAGAATTCAGATTCCGTATGACCTAATTGGCTTGCTAACAAAATCTGAAGCATTGTATTTCCTATTATAGTGCACATTGTACTACTAATCCTGGTATGTTAGCTTTATCTGTGAGTGGGATAATCTGAATTATTGATAAGGATTTTGATATGCTGATGATAGTAAGAAAGAGAGCACAGTAGCCTAATCTCTACCGTGCTCTCCTGTGTTTGCTCTTTTTTTAGAAGCTGCCGCCTCCACCACTATCGCCACCACCACCACCGAAATCGCCACCTCCTCCACCGCCAAAGTCGCTGCCGCCACCGAAGCCACCTCCTCCGCCACCGAAGTCGCCACCCCCACCAAAATCAGCGCTGCCACCGCCGCTGTCGCCGCCAAATCCACCGCCATTGCCTGGATCGAAGTCGGCACTTCCACCACTATTATCACCGCCGAAGCCAGCGTTGCCACCATAGAGGCCACCATCTCCACGAGCCTCGCGCTCACCCTGTTGCCGACCCAGCTCGTAGCCAAGCAGACCGCCACCTACCGCACCAAGGCCACCCGCGGCTAGAGGATTCATCCCCTGTCCCTGCTGAGGATATCCGGGTCCATAACTTGGACCGTAGTTCGGGGGATAGTTATTATCTACGTATGGCTGGTTGTAGGGCTGGTTATTGTAGCGGCGATTGAACATGCCTCCCCCACGATTGAAGAAGCCACCGCCAAACCCGCCACCTGGATTACCCCTACCTCTCCTCGCTCGCGCAAAGAGGAGCAGTCCACCCAGAATCAAGAGACCTATGCAACAGAAGCCACCAGTGCCGATGCCGCCGCCAACAGGATTATAGTTTGAGAAGAAACCACCATTGGAACTACTGGAGTTACTTAGCATATCACGCATAGAGCGGATAGCTGCAATTATTGCACTGGTATAACTTCTGTTGCTTCTATAATCGCTAACAAAGGCATTGGCCGCTTGAGTATACTGACTACTGCTCAAAGGGACACTCTGCCCCCCATTCGTATAAACATGTCCTCGCACATTAACCGCGAGAATGATCATGTTGTTGCTTCTAATATACTGACGGGCGGTCTGGTCAAACTGACTGTTCGATCCATTATAGTTCGCGATTGTATAGATACTGATCGGGTATGATAGCGACGATGCTTCACTGCGCACCTGGGATGCATTGAGGACTCCTGCACCATCGTTGATGGTGACTACGTTTGCTAGAGCCGTCACAGTAGCAAAGAGCAAAAGACAAAAGGCGATAGTAGTCGCCATAAGTCCCTTTGCTATCTGGACTGGCAAGAAAGAGTTTTCTCGCTTCTTCATGAGTAGCCTCACTTACTTCTTCTATGCTAGAAATTCTCATTTATGGAGTTTGTGTCAAGAGGAGATTTGCAATTAGACTGATACCATTATCTCCTATACGTTTTACTAAACGCATGGTTTGATTTTATATCCAACCAGAAGAGATTTAAAGAGCAGGCAACCGATGTTTTTCCTGCTTATTCTAAAGGACAGGTTGGCTTACCCTCTACGCTGCGATCTTGGATACTGCTTGGGTACTACTTGCTGTGTCTAAGCATCTCTTCGTGTAACAGGGTTACGCTCTTGCTTATCAGGAATAGGAGTCGTGTCGGTTCTGACTGGCTGCTCATTGTGCTTCTGTGTTGAACGAGCCATTCCAAGAGCTATTACAATAACCGCTGCAATAAATAAAACTACAAGCAGGATGATTATTAAGGTTAAAGAACCTTGTATAGCCATCTATGTTCTCCTGTTCTTTAGTTGTAATTGTCTACAGGACAAACTTTCCATAAAGGAAGAAGTCAAGTGCTGCATATCTCCTGCACAAGAAGGAGCATCAGGAACGCTTATATAAGCGCTTCATATACAGGAACACGAAGCAGACCTGTCTGTTGGATGCAAATTCTGATCACCTCTCTTCTAAATTCTCAATAAAGGGAATAACGTTACTCCCTCTACGCGGAATATACATTGCATGCTACAATGGGGCAAGAAAGAGCATAGCTCCTCTATGAAGAGGAGGCAGGAGGTCTTTGTCGTTCAAGAGACCTGCGTCAATAAAATCCTATACGCAACCGGAGTAAAATATTATGAGTTCAACATCCGTCGGGCCGCATCGCCCATTTGTGCTGATCATTATGGATGGCTGGGGCATTAATCCCCGCAAGGAGGGGAATGCGATAGCGCTGGCACGTACCCCGAATCTGGATAAGCTGGCACGCGAGTGGCCTCATACCGCCGTGCGCACTTCAGGGGAGGCAGTAGGCTTACCAGAGGGGCAAATGGGCAATTCCGAGGTGGGGCACCAGAATATCGGAGCCGGTAAACGGGTTCTGCAAGACTACACTCGTGTCAGCGAGTCTATTCGTGACGGTTCCTTCTATCAAAATCCTGCTCTTCTAAAAGCTATTGAGCACGTTAAGAAGAATAGGTCGCAATTGCACATTTGTGGCTTGCTCGGCAACGGCGGTGTGCATGCGCACGAGTCGCATCTGGAAGCACTGCTACGACTGGCGCAGATGCACGAGATAGAGCGTGTGTACATTCACTCATTCACCGATGGGCGAGACAGTTCACCAACAGGCGGCATCGAATTTATGCGCCGGCTTCAGGCTCGTGCCACAGAAATAGGTGGGGTGCATGCCGCTAAAGTTGCTACTGTCAGTGGTCGCTACTATGCAATGGACCGCGACAATCGCTGGGAGCGTACTGGCCTGACCTATACAGCTATGACCCGTGGCGAAGGTGTGCAGGCAGACTCTCCACTTGCCGCGATACAGCAGTCCTATGACAAAGGAGTCACCGACGAATTTATCCTTCCAACTGTGATCATGGAGAATGGTCATCCTGTAGCAACTGTGCAAGCTGGTGATGCTGTCATTCATTACAACTTCCGTCCCGACCGTGCTCGCCAGCTTACCAAAGCCTTTGTCTTGCCAGAATTACCACCACAGGCCGAAGGCAAGCTTGACCGGGGGCCTCGTCTGCAAGACCTGGTCTTTGTGATGATGACCGAGTATGAAGAGGGGCTTGATGCTCAGGTAGCTTATCGTGCCGACGAGGTCGATATGCCATTAGCGCGTGTGATCTCCACCCACGGAATGACCCAATTCCATACGGCCGAAACGGAGAAGTATGCGCATGTAACCTATTTTATTAATGGACGACGCGAAACACCATTTTCAGGCGAAGAGCGCGTCCTGGTACCATCTCCTAAAGTGCCGACCTACGATCTGCAGCCTGAGATGAGCGCGAAGGGGATTACCGATACAGCAATCGAGCATATCCGCAGTGGTAGTTACGATTTCGTGATCATGAACTATGCCAACGCTGACATGGTTGGACATACAGGGGTAATCGACGCGACCATCAAAGGGGTTGAAGCAGTTGACACCGGTGTTGGGCGTGTTGTAGAGGCGACACTTGCAGTTGGTGGAAGCGTAGTAATCACCGCTGACCATGGGAACGCGGAGCAGTTGATCGACTATAGCAACGGCAAACCCTTCACTGCTCATACTACCTTCCCCGTGCCGCTCTACCTCGTCGCGCCACAGTTTGCGCAGGCCCACTTGCGTACAGATGGTATCCTGGCTGATGTCTCGCCAACAATGCTTCGGCTCATGAATATTCCACAGCCTCAGGAGATGCAGGGGAAGAGTCTAATATTGCCACAATAATGGCTGAATACAGCCTATCAGTCAGATGAGCGAAAGCTAGCCACTTCCTTACTGGTTGCTGGTGCATGAGCGCAGCTAGCCATAACAGTGGCGTTTGTACCAGCTATCAAGAGGCACAGCGTTGTTTCTGGCTGGATGATAAGCACTGCGATAGAGGCGTTTGCACAAGCTGTCAAGATGCCCGGCTTCGTTTCTGAATGCATACTCATATGTGATCCTGAAAAAGTGGAGTGTAGTTATCCACATTTTTACGTAGAACATGTGGATAACTACGTATAAATTGTGGATAACGGCAGCTTGCTTTTCTGTATGTTCATTAGCCGATTCTTTCCAGCAGAGAGAGCGGAACAATGTAACGAGAGCCATCTTCGAGGCGTAAGCGGGCTGCGCGGGTACGAATACCGGAGCTGAAAACTTGCCCACCAACAAAGAAATAATCAATAATTCCGGTTACACCTGCTCTCTCGCCAGCTATGACACGCACTTGAGAACCTATCAGCAGTGTTCGCTCTGGTGTAACTGGTTGCCATTGCTGCTCTATCTCTTCAATGGGCAATGAGATGAGCAGTTCGGGGAAGATAGCCCTCTTGAATGAGGTTGTTCCTGAAAGAAGAGCTATCGAGCCTTCATAGCGGCTGAGCAAGTTTAAGACTCGTGCAGGCATGATAGTTGTGCCCAGCCCCTCGGTAAGCAGTAAAGAGATCAGTGGTGCTTTCTGCTGCATGAGTGAATCATTTGTCAGAGCTTCGACAAGATCTACATGAAAGCTGCCTTCAAAATCGCGTAACGTCATGCTGCTGGCAATGATTGCGACAACGCCAGAGGAGATAGCCTGATGAAGTAGCGCTAATGGCAGGGGTCCTGGTACAACAAGAATTGCCCCTGGTGGGATAACGAGAGGTCCTTGTGTTGTGTTGCCACCTTGCCATATCGAGAGAATGCCAGCAACCTGCCCGCCGTAACCAAGAGTACCATGCAGTAGTGCCACACGACTTTCAATGACAACACCGCCACGTCGTGTTATCTCTATAACGCGTCCATGTAACCCTGCCGGAAGCGTTTCCTCAGGTGTTTGGGTCCTTACGTCTCTATTCGCTGTTGCAAAAGGGGACATTAGAGGGCGAGAGGTGCTCCGTACATTTCCTGAAGTATTCTCTGTATCATTCACCCGACGAGCACGGAGCACAGGTTGATCTGGACGCACCTCCTGACCCGGCAAGACGAGCGGTTTCCCTTGCACCGTGTTCTGGTCAGGCCAACGCTCCCGCTGTACAACAGTCTGCGGTATTACCCGCCATGAATAGACATCGGCCATGTAGGAACCTCTTACCTCGAATGGAGAAAGTGTTTGAGCGATCTACGCCTTTTCCCTCTTTCGAGCAGATTCCAAACACTTTCTTACGCGTCTAATGCCTGCATCCACTGTTGAAGAAGTGCTTGACGTTCAGTGTCCTGGGTGGGAAGCTGTAAAGGCCGTCCACGTGCATCGATGATCAGGCCAATCAGCCCACCGTCAATCTCCTCAGCGGCTCGTGCGCGCTCTCCTGGACCCAATCCGACATCAACAGTTGGAGACGGATAGAGTGTGAGTAGCGCTTGCTCATTTCCTCGCAGTGGGATAACTTCGATAGAGCCAGCCTTAACATCAATGTTTAACTGCCGGCCGTTGCTATACTCAACTCCAACGCGTACCGCTGTTTCGCCGGGTATTAGGTCACCAAATGGAATGACACAAGTACCGAGACGATGTGAAACAGCATCGTTCTCGTTGATCTGTACCGCTGCAATAGGAGCAATTGTAGCAACCGCTCCAAGCTGTGAGATCAAGAGTGTCTTGTCCAACACAAGCGAAGTGACACCTCGTGGTTGCAAGGCATCTAGCAACATTATTGCCACCTGACCATACCTGGGTGCGTGAGCTAGAACTCCACCGGTTGCTAGAATCAGATCAGAATCGGGCCACTCAGTACTATTGCTTTGAGCCATTCCCAATGTCAGCATGATTGCTTCACGCGCAAATGCCTGACAGACCTGCAGCTCCCATGTATTGGCAGGGACGGCATGTGGATGCTGCATACGATTAATTGTAAATTGCCGTAGTTCATCTTCTGTTACTGTAAAAGGTAACCAGCGTGCAATGCGCTGCCAACCTACCTGTTGCAAAATGCTGCTCATATTTGAGCCGATTCCTACGCTTGTATTCACCATAGGAATAAACTCGCCCTGTTCACCAGCCAGCATAATCGTTGTCGTTGTTCCTCCAACATCCACTGCTGTGACGTTCATGGCGTAGTGTTGCGCCAGGAAGCGGACCAGGCTGCTGAGCGATGTAGCGGAGGCAACTGGAGGCGCACTCGACCAGTTCTGTAACCGTTCGTAGCCAGGCAGCTTTTGTAGTACTTCGCGCTCATGCAGCGCACCAATAGCTGTACTTATTGGACCAAGCTGAGCCTGTGATACCAGTGAATCGACACGTGTAACATCTGCAATTCCCTGGACCATACGGCGAACCGCTTCTACATATTGAGGTGCACCTGCATACACAATAGAATAGTGTTTAGGACTGTTCTGCTGTGAAGAACCCCCTGATAACACGTGATTCTGCTCGCTACTATCCTGCACCTCCTTTAATAACAGTTGACAGGCTTCTTGCAATGGTGTAGGACCGGCCGGGCTGTCAGCCATGCCTACAATGAGAGCTGCTTGCGGCTGTAACTCGCGGATATGCTGCAACTGGCGTTCCCATTCCTGTGCAACCCTCTCCACTGTCCACCCAGCGCTTGGAGGAGTCGGGCCAGACAATGCAGGTGTTGGGATGGGAGTGGTAGCTGCAATATACGAAGGCGAAGGTGCAGCCTCCGCTCGTGCATAAAGGCCAGAAATGGCCTGTGCAGCGAGATTTTCCAGGTTTGGACTTACTGCTCCAAGCACGGCCAGGCGCAGGGGATCACCCGCGCTGATAACTGTTACAAAGAGGTCTACACCATCCCCGTTTGGCTGCTCTGGGAAAAGAATCTCACCAATTTCGATCAAACGCCGCCCAGTAGTAAATTCAATTGCTTGCGTTGCCTGGAGGATGCCCTCGGTTATATCGGTACGAGGTGACATGGCCGTTGTAGGAGCTTCTCCGCGTGCCATGAGGCGATACTGTCCTTCAACAAGGCCAAACAGAGAAACCTTTGTCAAAACGGACCCGCAATCCGCAACCAGCAAAGAATTGGGTGCTGAAGTACGGGTCTTTTGTGCTGGACCCTGTCCTCCCTCTGGATAGGGTTGTGTTTGCATTTCTGGTATCCTTTATCTCAGCGCTTAACGAGAAAGCCAGTCAAGAATTGCACCAAACAGGCCACGTTTTTTCGTACTCTTCTGTTCCTGCTGGGCTTCAGAAGCCTGCGATGTTACAGGTGCAGAAGCCTGATATGGCGATGCAGGCATAGACGGAGTATTTACAGGACTGTTTTGTCCGGCCCCTATATATGTTCCGTAGTTGCCCGCACCAGGCATCATATTTGCTGACGGTCCATAACTTTGTGTATTTGCGGCACCCATACCTGGATTGCCTTGCATGCCAGAGAGACCCATTGGATTCCCCATACCTGGCTGTGCGGACTGCATAGGTTGCACCTGTGGCTGCGGATTCATCCCCGGCTGAGCATACGGAGTGTTCATTGGCCCTGGCATCGGTGTTCCTGGATAGCTAGGTGCCGTTGAAGACACTCCCAGCATCGAGGCAAACACATTCGCTGCAACTTCGCTATTGTCGTTGGGCTGTGCCTCTCCGCGCGGGCGGCTTGGCACACGTACATTCTCGACTCGCGGAGGACCAGCATACGCTGCGTGTGCTCCAGGACGCTGCTCATTTCCATACGTGCCACTTTGTCCCGCTGCTCCTGGCTGTGGCTGCTGTGCCGTACGTAACCAATCTGGCACTGCTCCATTATCTATTAACGATGAGGCAGGGAATGACGACCCTTGAGGCGATGCTGACTGCATTGCTGCCCCTTGATCTGACCATGACGAATTCCCCCAGGCTGGTGGTATGGCAGAGGGGGACGCTTGCTGTACGTTGTTCTGTCCCTGTATTGGTCCGCGTTGCTCTCTGTTGCCCCCTTCCCGTAACCATGGAGGTAAGGAGTCTGTATCAAGTAGGGAAGAGGCGGAGAAGCCTTGTGCGCCTGGTTGCGCTGGCTGAGTAGTCTGTGGCGGTTGACCAAAAGGATGTGCTGACGCAGGTTGCTGAGGAGGCTGTCCCTGGCCTTGCAGCATACCAGAAGTATTTGACTGACCTTGTTGTGCCATCCAAGACGGTAGCGCTTGTTGATCAATCAGGTCACGAGCGGAGAATCCTGCTTGCCCCGTTTGGCTCGCTGATGCTTCTGGCCCCTGTGCTTGACCTTTCATCCAGGATGGTAACGCTTGCTGATCAATCAGATCTCTTGCTGAAAATCCTGTGCCAGAGCCACCTGCACGAGGTGTTGTACTATTTTGTGCTGGTTGCGCTTGCACTGGAGGCGTCACCATGCTAGGTGGGGCTACGTTTTGTGACGATTGTAAGGACTTCATCCAATCCGGTACACTATCACTTTGTACCAGACTCGAAGCCGCGAATCCACTCGCGGGTGGTACATCTGGCACTGGCGTATTGCCTTGCATCCAGGACGGCAAAGCTGTGTTGTCAATTAACGACTGCGCTTCGATCCCTTGCGGAGGTATGGAGCCTCCCGTAGTCGGTGAAGGAAGAGAGGCAGAACGCAGGACAGGCGGAATGGCCCCTGTATTCCCATGTGTCTCATCACGCTCTGCACGCATCCAACTTGGAAGTGCATCATCTTCAATAAAGTCAGCAGTGTAAAAATTGGTCGAAGCTTGAGCAGGGGATACTGAGCGCTCTCCCGCACGTAAAGACCCCAACCAGGCTGGTAGCCCTGACTGATCAGTCATATTTGCTCGCACCATACCGTTGTTCTCAAGGTTGTTCGAGAGTGGCGCGCCACATGACTGGCAATTTACCGCACCAGCACTATTCATCGTCCCACAACGGGTACACTTAATCACTTTTGCTCCTCACTTTCGCCAGGCCTCATTCTTGGCAGTGTATCACTCTTTTTTTCGCTTGACAACGATGACGGTTTCCTAAGATCTTATGCGAAAACCAACGCTCTTCCCAGAGCTAGCTTCGCTCAGGTCTTCGATAAGCAGTAAATACGACACGCTGATATGATACAATACGCTCGGTAAAGTTTCTCTAGACACAGTACTTCTAAAAGTACTACGGAGAAGCAGTGTTCCTTCTTCCTTATAGCCCACTCGTTCACAGGAGATATTTATGCACAATTTGTCGTCAGGGGAGGCGCGAGACAGACGGAAGCAACCCGCTCTGTTACGTCTGACTCTTTCGCTTCCCCCTAGTATTAACGAACAATATGCCACAGTTGATGGTCGGCGGGTGACAACCGTAGTTGCACGCCGTTTTAAACAGCATGTACGTGAATCATTGCGCACTCTTGAACGACAAGGCATCTTACAAGATGAGTTACGCGTCTGCTTTCGCGAACACTATCTAGCACTCCTCCTGGATTTCTACTTTACCACACCACATAAACGTGATCTTGATGGGGGCCTCAAAATCACGCAAGATGCACTTTGTGAAGGGCTGGGAGTGAATGATAACCGTGTGGTAGACATTCACTTAATGAAACATATCGACCCACTGCATCCACACCTCAACGTCGAGCTTGAGGCGATTCCCGACTGGCAGTTCGACAAGGAGTACGTTCTTCTTCCATGAACGTTTCGCTTGTCATCCCATTCGGTCTTCTCTAAAATAGAACTCATAAGCAGGATATTCTGTAACAAATACAGGCACTCTTTAGACTGAGGTACTGCTATATGTCAAACATTTCCTCTTCCTTGCTACGACGGCGTTTGCCTACTTTGCCTGATTCAAGTACTCCAGAAAGTGGCGTTGAGGAACTGAGACGCACTCCATTCTCATTGCGCCGTGTCCTTACCGGTGTTCTTTTAAGTAGTGGTGTCGCTCTTTTGGCTTATCAACGTCGTTCGCTGAGCAAGAGCGGCATATTTGGGACTGTTGTTGTCGGTACGACCTCCTTTGGTCTGGGTGGACTTTCCTGGGGCCTGGCGCTGATATATTTCTTTGTCTCATCCAGCCTCTTCTCTCATTTTCGGCAACGTGAGAAGGAGCAGACCGCCGCCGATAAATTCAGTAAGGGTGGACAGCGCGACATCGGACAGGTAGTAGCTAACGGCGGCGTTGCATCGGCTCTTGCCATTGCCTACGCCACTGCTACTTCAGAGAAACAGCGCAGGATTTATCAGGCAGGTTATATCGGTGCCCTGGCTACGGCTAACGCTGATACCTGGGCAACTGAGATCGGTGTGCTCAGTAAAGAGAAGCCACGCTCGATTCTTACTGGTAAGTCCATTGAACGGGGTACATCTGGTGGCATTACCCTTTTGGGAACGGGTGCAGCAGAGGCAGGAGCCTTTTCACTTGGCACCGTCTATTCTGTAATACAGCGAGGGAATGCAAAGAATACAGCACTTCTAGCAGGGGCAAGCGGCCTGGTCGGTAGCCTTTTCGATAGCTTCCTAGGGGCAACGCTACAGGCAATGTACTACTGTCCACATTGCAAAAAAGAGACAGAGCGCCGTGTCCATAACTGTGGTACACACACGTATAGAGTGCGTGGACTAAGCCTGATGAGTAACGATGTCGTTAATTTTCTCGCTACATCGGTTGGTGCACTCGTGGCAATGGTAATGCAGAAGAGAATACATGACTAGTATCCCTTTATTGACAAACAGTATATAGAAAGGAGCGCGACGTTACCTCTTGCTGCTGAATGCGGACAAGTTGGATCTCTACGTCGCAAATTATATGAATATTTTACGAGCATTGATCTCAAAAGGTTGGCATCCTGGCAGAGCAGCTCTTGCCGGGACAATTGCTACAATCACATACAGCATTATGATGGAGGGGGACAAGTTTCTGGTGGGGAATCGTTTCAGCGATGTACGCTTCATCGAAGGCTTACTTGCAGGAGAGAAGCGGCAGAGGCGCTTTTCCCTTCTCGCCTGGTTGATCCATTTTCTCAATGGTATCGCTCTGGCCGAGGTCTATGCAGCATTCGCCAAACGCTTTATTCCAGGACCAGATTGGCTCAAAGGCACAATCTTTGGCGAAGTATTCATTATCAGTGCATGGTGGCTTACACCTTTAGCCGATAAACATCACCCTCTTATTAGAAATGGAGAGATGCCAAAGCTAGCAACGCGACAAGCCTTTTTCCAGAACATCCTTCGTCACCTGGCCTTCGGTCTCACTCTAGGCCTGCTCTACCGCGAAAAAGCATAAGGGAGTCTAGAAGCGCAACTGTCTCTTATCAGAGGGCGGCGTAACTCTATTTCGATCAGGGAAAACGGTAATAAGAAAACAGGAGCGAACGGCACACAATGAACAAACTTGCCTCGCTCCTATCTAAACATCTTGCAGTACTTGTCATTAAGAACTTGTATGGGGTCTTGCCTTGCTCTTGTTTAGGGAAAACTTACATGTTCAAATGTATCCAAGGAAAGATAGATTAGTACTTTGCATGTCACGCATACGCTTTTCTACTAGAAAACGTAGCGTAACCAACCACGAAAGATGGGCAAACGATAATTCGGACGGATCAGAGCCATCAGCATCAACCACAACCATAGCAGAATCGTCACCCACCACAGGATACTACCTAGCAGGTTCAGTCCAATCGATGTGAGCCAGCCAAGAACAGGAATAACTCCTAATATACTCTTTAATATACTCACAACCAACATGAGGAGAAAGAGCGGTGCAAATGTTAGTATAGATTGCGCAGCATGCCAACGTACATTGCGATTCTTCTCTAAAAAGAAGAGCACTAGCCCAGAAACCCAGAAAAACACATACGCCAGAACACGCTCAATGCGTTCATCCAGCCCTAGCGTCGTTGCCTTATGATGCATAATACTCGCCTCGCAATTCTCGCGACAAATTCTACGGAAGAGCCAGTCGGTATCTTCAAGACTTTCTCTTCTTCTAAATACTACCTTTCATTCAGATTGTGCCTTAGCACATGTTTCGAAACGAGAGTTTCGTTTCTGAATGCGTAAGTATAATTCCTTGTCTAGTATACGTAGTAGTCGAGGTCGAGTTGCATCCTTTCCACCTTTCATCCTACTCCTTTTCCTTCCATACAAAGGAACCAAAGACAATGTAGAACCGTTTTTATTTATAGATGTGCGGGTCCAATGTGCAGGTCCAAAAGGAAGTTTTTCAGCATCCTATCAGTGCCAAGAAAAGTACTTCTTCGGTGGCTACTTTGTCCTATACTACGTCTTTACAGTTTGTAAGAGGCGAGTGATACTTACAAAATATACTTTTCGACGCTCTAGGAGAAAAGGTACAACTTGTGAAAGATTTAACCGATTTGTCGTCTCTCTTAGAGTACAATGAAAATGGAGGCTAGAAATCTGCTTGCATAGAATGATTTCTATAGGAAAAGCATCAACTGGAACATGTTCATAGATATAAAGATTTCCTGGAACAGGAAGGGCAAATAGTGCGCCTGGGTTTTCTCTTCTGAAGAGATTCTGTGACAACTAAAGGGTGTTTATGGGTACAGAAATAAACAGTACAGCAGCAAGCCATATGCATGCTAATCGGCATATTGTTCGCTCTCTTATAGGCTTAATAACGGGTATGGTTGGTGTAGCAGATATGCTTTCGGCGATCGTTCCCAAACTCAACTGGAGCATCCTTCTGGGGGCGTGGCCAATTTTGAATCATCGTGTACCAGCCCAAATTTTTACCGTTGTAATTGGCTTCTTTCTAGTAGTGCTTTCTTATGGACTGGCGCGTGGAAAAAGACATGCCTGGCGTATTACGCAGGTGCTCCTTTTGCTCTCGGCAATATTACATATTCGACGTAGCGGCTCTATTCTTGCTACCATTGTTGCCTTGCTCTTAATTGTTCTTTTGTACGTGCTCTCTCGTTTCTTCCAGGCAAAAAGTGATCCACCCTCAGTCCGTAGAGGCTATATTGCTCTCTTCCTGGGCCTGGGAATCGTCTCTTTCTATGCTATCGGAGGCTTTATCGCACTTTACGACGATTTTGCTCCCTGGGTTGACCGTATGGGTATTGAAGGCGTGCTGCTGCACCTTTTCTCAAATGGTCCATTGCATGTAACGAGTGCAACTCCGGCGTTCTTCTTTCAGCGTGCCCTTCCAGTACTATGTATCAGCGCCATCTTGTACGGCATGCTTTATATCTTCCGGCCTGTTGCTGCGGTTTTGCTGCCTGAGACGGCAGAACGCAGAAGGGCTTTGGAACTGACACATCAGTATGGCACGAACTCCATCTCATACTTTGCTCTGAGTGAGGACAAGACGTACTTCTTCCCAAAATCTGGGAAGTCTGTCATTAGTTATGTTCTGCGTGGCAGCACAGCAGTAGTAGCAGGTGATCCGATTGGTCCAGAGAGTGAAATAGCGGATGCGATTCAACAGTTTGTTTCATTTTGTGAAGAGCAGGACTGGACAATTGTCTTTTGGCAGACACGTGACAAATATGCAGAACTCTACCGCAATGCGCGCTTCCACTTGCTGAAGATCGGTGAGGATGCTGTGGTTGATGTACAAAACTTTACCCTTAAGGGTGGTGTTATGGCAAATGTCCGTTCAAGTGCAAAACGGGCTGAAAAGGACGGGCTGCGCGTTCTTTTCTATCGTGGTCGAGTAACCGATAACGAACAGGTAGAGCAGATGGTTCAGATTTCGCGTGCCTGGCTTGCACAAAAAGGCGGCTCAGAGATGGGCTTCAGCATGGGCCATTTCACAATTGAAGGGGATCCTGAGCAACTCTATGCCCTCGCCGTTGATGAGGAGAATAAGGTGCATGCCTTCGTTTCCTTCATTCCCATCTATGGACGACACGGCTGGGGTCTCGATCTAATGCGCCGTGCTGATGTGTGCGCTCCCGGTACAATGGAACTGCTCCTGGCACGCACTATCGAACATATGAAGAGTACCGGTGCACAGATGGTCAGCCTCGGTCTGGCACCTTTAAGTAATGCTAATGAAGAGGATGAGACCTTCCTGGACAATAGTATCGATTTTTTAACGAAGCGTTTCGGCAATCCTAGCAAGAATCAATCACTTTTCAACTTTAAGAAGAAATTTCAGCCAACCTGGGAGAGCCGTTACCTGGTCTACTCGGCTACGCTCAATCTGCCCAAAATAGGCTGGGCGCTTTACAATGCTCACCAGGAAGATGCTACACTACTCAGAACCGCTCTTTCGTCCCTGCGTTCAATTCGCAAAAATAAGCAAGAAGAAAATTCCACTCCTGTAACAAAGATGGAAACCGTCAAAGCCTGAGGTCACGAATCTATCTCAACACCTCAGGATTGAGAATATTCGGTGGCCGCTGACCATGGGTATGGGCAACGATATTCTGTGCTGCCATAACAGCCATCTTCGTGCGCGTCTGCAATGAAGCGCTCCCTATATGTGGCAACAGCACAACCTGCTCCATATCGAGTAACGCTGGCTCTACGGCTGGCTCATGTTCAAAGACATCCAGACCTGCTCCAGCAATTGTTCCTGCTTGCAACGCTTTTACCAGCGCTTGCTCATCGATAAGTGGACCACGAGCTGTGTTGATCAGGATTGCGCTCGCCTTCATCAGTGCCAACTCACGTTCGGCTATCAGATGATGTGTCTCTTCAGTATAAGGGGCATGCAAGCTCACAAAATCTGACTCTTTCAACAGTTGATCCAGTGATACGTAGCTGAGAGCGTATGCTGCTTCCTCCTCAGGTGAGAGGCGATTTCTATTATAGTAAAGCAGGGTCATATCGAAACCCGAAGCGCGCCGTGCCATCATTTTGCCGATACGCCCGGCTCCGATCAGGCCCAGCGTTTTCCCATGTACCTCCGCACCACAGAAAAGCAATGGCCCCCAACCTGTAAACTTGCCCTCACGTAGATACCGTTCGGCTTCAGGAATACGCCGCGCTGTTGCAAGCAGCAAAGCAAAAGCGAGGTCAGCCGTTGTGTCAGACAATACCCCCGGTGTGTTAGTCACTGCAATCCCCAGACGCGTTGCGGCAGCTATATCAATATTGTTGAAGCCTGCTGCCATATTCGCAATCAACTTTAGACGGGGCTTGCCCCGTGTGCAAGCTTCGAGCAATGCTGCATCAACGGTATCAGTCAGCAGACAGTAGAGGTAATCATGTCCAGGAGCGCGCCGTGCCAGCTCTTCAGCGGACCAGATAGAACCCTCCTCACTATTCGCCTGCACATCCCCCACCTCTTGCAACAAGGGATAGGCATCTTGCGGTATCTTCTGAGTCACGAGGATTCTTGCTCTTTCCGTCACTGTGGACTCCTTTGTTTAGTATGCTCGTTACGTTTCCTTAGCGCCACACCTGAATTGTGCCGTCGGTCAGTGCAACCACGAGTTGTTGCTCTGCGAAGTGCAGAGCGCTGATCTGCCAGGGATGATAGAACTTCTGCACGATCTGCCCCGTCTGAACCGACCACAGGTCAATGACACCTTCATTGATCTCACTGTCTTCGCGTGCCACTGCCAGCCAGCGAGCATCTGCTGAAATTGCCAGTCGTGAGCTACCACCCATTGGGCCACTTAAAATCTCACTGTAACTTCCATTTGCAGTATCACAGAGCCGAATCTTATTCCCCATAAAGACGAATGCCAGCGTCGCAGCATTGGGTGTTATCGCATAAGGGGGTCCACACTCCTCGCAGCGCCCAACCACAATCGAGGAGGCAATCTGTGGCTGAACTTTCGTGCTCAAACGAGCCTTTGTGGTGAGATTCCAGCGCCGCACGATAGCCACCTGCTGTTGCTCCTGCGGAATCTGGCCGCATGAGAGTGTCACCAAAGCCGTAGCATCCTGTGAAAGTGCACGCATACGTATAGCCCAGAAGTGACGATTCTCTATACTCTCCTCGGTACACAGCAGTGGATTTGAGAGTTCCTGCTCCAGCATACTCATCTCGTGCGTGACTACGTCGGTTCCACGTACACCCCACGCGCGAGGGGCACGTACGTCTTCGGTCAGATGAGGCAGAGCAAGATGTGCCACGCGCTTACCATTGGACGAGACTTGCAGCGCAACATCAAGCGAGTAGTGCGCAGCCATTGCACGCTGTTGCAACGAGTAACTCCACAATAACTTTCCATTGTAAGCATCCCAGATATGCAACCCAAAACGTCCCCCCCATCCTGCCAGGAGAGCACCTGCCTGCGAGAAACGCAGCTCACGCAACGACTCGACCGTGATTTGCGGATCGCTGGCAAAGGAGATTGCGGTCGTTACACTATCGTCAACTAATTGCCACGTCATCCCCTTCCCATCCAGCGAACCGGCGGCCACCAGAAAGCCCTGGACTGTGCGCACACTGCACAGCGTCGAAATAACGCCAATCGTGCTGCGAATAACCGGACCCGCCTGCAGAGGACCTTTTGTGCTGAAGATGGAGAGGCCCACAAACTCAGCATCGTCTACGCCCTCCGCGCGGCGGGGGCGTGAACGTGTGCGTACGAAGCCGTGCCCGCGCAGATCGATCACCCCGCCAAGGATCGCATCATATTGTTGCCGCTTCTCCGCATCGCTCAGGACGGCATATGCACGATTGATGCGTTTCATCTCAATCGCGCCCTCATTCCCTGCCAGATCGGGGTGAAAGCGGCGTGCAAGCTGACGATAGGCTCGTTTCAGTGTATCGTTATCGGCATCCAACGGAACGCCGAGAATAGCATAATAGTTCTCCGGTGTATCCATGATTTGTATCGTATCATATTCTGCAGGGGAGGGAGAAATGAGGGACGTATTTTGTGCGTTGTAATAGCAACGGAGGATATGGGTTTACTCCGACGTCAGGCTTATTTCCAAATCTCTTCTTTGACTTGAACAATCGTCCAATATCTGCGACTGCGACTTTCTTTTCTTCCAAATATCATAGAGTTCCTGCGTCCATTGTGCTTCTGAATTGTCTATCACATAATCACGAACATCATTTATCGGCTCCGTCCTTAATGGAAGTGGTACTACGCCGCAAGCAAGTGCAAGCTCGACATATTGTCGAAGTGACATTTTTCCGTCGAAGTCTGCCTCCCAACGAGCAATCGCCTCTTGTTTTTTACCTAGCTTTTGAGCAAGCTCCTCTTGAGTCAGATAAGCATTACGACGTGCATAGAAGAGTTCTTGCACTGCCGATGTTAAAAAGCTTGCTTTAAGGTATTCAGCGATAAATTCCGTATTTTCTTGTTCATTAGCGAGCTTTTCAACGAGATAGTCGTTTATTGTTCCTGAAACTTGTGTGTCTTTATCATGTGTCATTGTTGTTTCTCCTTGATTGTATGCCAAAGTTCACGAGCTAATAAACGAGCACCCTTCTCGAAGAGATTATAACATATACGTTATAATCTTTTAAGTCTCGTGGCATGAAGCTGTTCTGCAACGCAACTTTGAAGGTCGAAATCTAAATCGGCTAGACAAATGTTCAAACAGGTCCTATACTACTCCTTAGGTTAAGAGGTTATTTAAAGCAAGAAAGAGTTCCGATGGAGACACAGACTTCGTTTGCTGAAGTTGTTGCGGCTGCAACCGCATATCTAAGTTCAGTCGATCCGGTAATGCGCGAGAGTATTGAGCGTGTTGGTCCGTGTACACTTCAGCCGGATCCTGATATCTTTAATGCGCTGGTCGATGCGATTATTTCGCAGCAGATCTCGGTCAAGGCTGCCGATGCCATTATGGCTCGCGTGCGTGCTGCACTTCCTGAGGGGAAGGTGACACCGGAGAATCTACTGCCAGTAGACTTTGATCGTCTACGTACGTTGGGACTTTCGTCTCCCAAAGCTCGTTATATTCGTAACCTGGTTGAGCATGTCACTTCGGGACAGTTACAGTTGGAGCATTTGTCGGAACTGGAGGATGAAGAGATTATTACTCAGCTCACTGCTGTTAAAGGTATTGGTAGATGGACGGCCGAAATGTGTCTTATTTTCGTAATGGGTCGGTCTGATGTCTTGCCAGTGGATGATCTCGGCTTTCTCGAAGGCATACGCGCGGCCTATCAATTGCCTGAGCGTCCGACAAAGCAGGAGGTGCGCGAACGTGGAGAGTTGTGGCGGCCCTATCGCACATTCGCGACCTGGTATATGTGGGCTGTTCGGCGTATCCTTCAGCGCAACGAGCGTGAGAAAACGAGAATTGTCTCGCTGTAAGGCCCTGACTTCTCCTCAAGCTCCCCGCGCAATGTCACTCTGGCGAAACTGCACAATCCCTACCACCAACAGAATTACAGCAACCCCCAGCATCGCTCCAAATGGCCCCCAACGCCATCCCTCACTGATCGGCGTTCCATAGACATGGAAGATGGAGAGCGACATGACCCATTCCGGCAGATTAAACAGGCTACGCAGCAGTTCAATCAGGAAGGCGAGTGTCAGATAAACGCTTGCCAGCCCAAGAATAAGGCTTGCTTGTACGCGCTCGGCCAGTGCATAGACAAAGGCGATGATAATTAACTCCATTGGCAGGATGCCCAGCGAGGCTGCCGCTACTTTGTTGGTATCTATGCTCAAATCCACGATACGCGCTGAGATTAGTACTGTCAGCCAGAGCAGTACTGGTGCAAGGATTGCGGCAAGTAACACCACAGCAAAACGTTCTAGAAGAATGCGTTGGCGAGACTTCGGCGTTCCCAGTACAAGTTCCAGCCGACCATCGTCCAGATCAGAGGGCCAGCGCAGTGCTCGTGTTAGAGCGAAGGAGAGCACAAGCAGAGCTCCTAGCTGGAAAACTGTATAGGCGAGAAAGCCAGCGTTGGTTGCTAGATCATGACCATTGAAGAGGTTCTGGATGAGCGGACTATTGCCCATGATCTTGCGTATCGGTTCCAACATACTCGGTGTTAACATTGTCATCCACGTTGTGTAGAGGACAAGACTGAGCAGCCACCAGCAGGCAGGAATGAGCTGGGCACGAAACGCTTGCGCGAAGATCGAGTGCGTGAAAGCATTGTTCCATGCTCGTTGCAGAACGTGCGCACGATTGCCAGCATGCCTTGTTCCTTGCCTCTGTAAGAAAGCAGGCAAGGCAAAACCACCTACATCACGGGAAGCGAAGAGTGCGATGCTGCACCCTGTCAGTAACAGTGCAAGTCCTAGCAGCAAGAGTGGACCCCAGATGTTGTATGAGTAGTCTGTGAGCAATGGTTTGTTCAGGTTATAATAGTAGAAGGGTGAGAAACGCTGTAGCCAGACACCATTCTCAATTGAGCGCCCTGTCGCGTCAAACAAAACACTGAGTGTCAGGATCGCACCTGCCCATGCCGCAGCCCCACCGCGATTAGTAAATTGTGAAAGCAACAATGCAAGTGTGCCAAAGAAAAAGGCTAGCAGGCTAACGTTAAGAGCTGTTAACAGTGCACGACCTGCGTCGAGCGGAACTTTTGCAACTGACTCTCCTGCCAGAATGCACAGCGCTGTCAACACTGCAATAAGAATCAGCGCGAGCAGAAGTGCTACAAGCTTCTCCAGCAATACGCGTGTCCGTGAGCGTGGTGTAGAGAGCAGCAGGTCCAGACTTGCCCGTTCCTCATCACGACGCAGCAGTGCCGCTCCAACCAGAACGGTCCAGATACATAACAGGAGAGGATTGAAAAGATTAAGAAGTCGCCATGTAGTAAATCCTGCTGCCGTTGTAATAGCGATAGGATCACCTAGAAAACGAAATGTTTGCGCCAGTTGCTCGATACCACTTTGAGCTGAAGCACTCCCCATCTGTGTGCCAAACGTGGCAAATGTTGAGAGGAGGAACAGACCCAGGCCAATTCCCCAGCTTAGAATCGCAACGCGATAATCGCGGAGTGTCTTGCTCCAGATGCTGCGAAACATACTTTTCTCCTCCTGACTAATCAACGCCAACGGGAGTGCGCTCCTGCGTGTAGAAGCGTAGGAAGATGTCCTCAAGGCTCTGCTCATGCGTGACGATATTGGTTGCATCGTGTTGAGCAGCAACACGAATTACCTGCTGTAGATCGCCGTTAACGCTTAAATGTATCGTGGCCTGTGCATTGTTCAGGCTCGTCACATTCTGTACGCCGGGTAAAGTATTGAACCAATCTACTGAAGCAGGCCCGGCAAAGGAAATCTCAACGTCGTGCTGCTTGAGATCTTTCAAGCGTGCAACCTCGTTGACCTGGATAAGCTGCCCCTCACGAATAATCCCTACACGTGTACAGGTATGTTCGACCTCAGGGAGAATATGTGAGGAGAGAAAGACTGTTCGTCCATCTGCGTGTACTTCTGCCACCATTTTATAAAACTCTTGTTGATTAAGTGGATCAAGACCACTTGTTGGCTCATCCAGGATAAGCAGACGAGGTTTATGCATAAATGCCTGTACCAGTCCGATTTTCTGCTTGTTGCCACGCGAGTATTCGCGAAAACGCTTGCCCGGATCGAAGTCGAGCCGCTCGACTAGCTGGCGCATGTATTTTTGATCGACCCCCCCACGTAGATGTCCCAGGTACGAGAGAATTTGTGCGCCAGTCAGGGAGGGATCAAAGGTATACTCTCCTGGCAGGTAGCCAATCAGCCGCTTGACCTCCTTTGCCTGCTTCCAACAATCCAGATCACCAATTTGAGCAGAGCCGCTTGTTGGCTTCAGCAGACCCATTAGTACGCGCATAGTTGTCGTTTTGCCGGCCCCATTTGGTCCCAGGAAGCCAAAAACCTCACCTTCAGCAATTGTGAATGTTACTGCGCGAATACCACGCTGTTTTCCATACGATTTTGTTAAATCCTGAACCCTGATCAAATCAGTCATGATACTGCCTCCCAATATTGACGTTCAACAGCCTGCGTAAACTGCTCTAGTAGAGCGTTAAGCGCTGCTGCGACTTCACGTACAGCTTCGGGATGAGGTTGTTCCTCTGGTTCAAACGTGTAATGCAGCGTCTCAACCAGTAACTCTATCAGTTCATCGTTTGTGACTTGATAGCCTGTGAGCGTGAATTGATTGATCCCTAAATATCCCATAGAGATAGCCCAGAGCATCTTGATCTGTGTATCAATATCCCTGTCCGTCCGCAGCATCCCCTGACCACGCAGTAATCCAATGTACACCCGTAGCATCTCAATGCGTGCTCGCACCATCGGCTCAGCAGATACACTATGAATCATGTCTCCTAGCATCTCTACATCACGAACCATCATTGCATGCAGCAGTGGATGTTCAAACGTAGTCTGCATTGAAAATCTCGTTAACCTTGATAAGCTAACATCCTCTGGATAGTCATTTAACCTTTTCTGAAACTTTTTGAAAAGCGAAAATGATTCTCGCACTACAAGGGTATAAAATAGATCCTCACGCGTCTTCCAATGCAAGTAGATCGTTCCTTTTGCAACGCCCGCCTGCTTCGCAATATCTTCAATTGTTGTTTTACGATAGCCCCAGCGCAACAACAATTCAGCCGCTACATTCAAAATGCGTTGTGCACGTTCCTGTCGCCTGGAAAGTTCTTCTCCGTTCCCTTGTTCCGTCTCGCTTCGGCCTGGCAAACTCTCTTCTCCCCTATCTTTTTGACTTCGTGACCAATTGAACTTATTTAGTCATTTATTATCTAGTCATAAGTATACGGTTGTTGGAGAAAAAGTCAAGGGGAAATGCTAATAGAAGTGTTGTATTGACAAAGTTTGCCTCTTTGTAATCTCGTAAAAGACTTTAGCCGTGTGTTATAAGGCGGTGCAATGTCGTACAATGCCAGTAAACGAGAAGAAAATACACATGAATGGAGATAAATTATGTCTGAAAAATCCGCATCCAGCTCGCCGAAGCATACCAATCGCTTGAGTAGCGAGACAAGTCCATACTTATTGCAACATGCCCACAATCCCGTTGATTGGTACCCATGGGGAGAGGAGGCGCTCCAAAAGGCGAAGCGCGAGGACAAGCCGATCCTACTGAGCGTTGGCTACTCTGCCTGTCACTGGTGCCATGTGATGGAGCGCGAATCATTTGAGAATGAGCAGATCGCGGCGCTGATGAATCGAGATTTCGTCTCGATCAAGGTGGACCGCGAGGAGCGGCCCGACATTGACAACATCTACATGCAAGCGGTGCAGGCGATGACGCGGCAGGGAGGCTGGCCGATGACCGTCTTCCTTACGCCGGATGGTCGCCCCTTCTACGGCGGCACTTACTTTCCACCACAGGATCGGCAGTATCCGGGTGGACGTATGCCAGGCTTTCCGACCATCTTGACCAACGTTGCTCGCGCCTTTCGTGAGCATCGTCCAGATATTGAAGAACAGGCACAGCAACTGGCCGACTATCTGCAAGGTGGTAGTACTGCACAACTGCGCGGGCGCAAGGGTGCGGGAGAGAGCGAAACGGCGCTGACGATGCTCGAAAAGGCTGCTGAGGAGCTAGCCGAAGACTTCGACCCGCAACATGGCGGCTTTGGAGGTGCGCCTAAATTCCCCGGTACCATGTCGCTCGAATTCCTCTTGCGTCTCCACTTGCACCGTGAAGCTGGCGAGCTACCCTCGTCTACCAGTGGACAAGACGAGCTGGAGATGGTCCAAAGCTCGCTGCAGCATATGGCAAATGGTGGTATCTATGACCAGCTTGGCGGCGGCTTTCACCGCTACTCGGTTGATGCAGTATGGCTGGTGCCGCACTTTGAGAAGATGCTCTATGACAACGCCCTGCTCAGTCGTGTCTACCTGCATACCTACCTCGTGACCGGCAACTCGTTCTATCGTCGCATCGTGGAGGAGACGTTAGACTATGTTGTTCGCGAAATGACTTCCCCGGAAGGTGGCTTCTATTCAACGCAGGATGCTGATAGCGAGGGGGAAGAGGGCAAATTCTTTCTCTGGACCCCTGTCGAAATTGAGGCCGATTTGTCCCCGGAAGATGCTCACTTGTTTGAGCTTTACTATGATGTAACAGAGAGAGGCAATTTCGAGGGCAAGAATATTCTCCATGTTTCCCAGGATCTGCAAACCGTCGCTCGCCAGGCACAGGTGAGCGTAGAGACGTTTCAGGAAGCGCTACAACGCAGCCGCGAGAAGCTTTTTGCGCTGCGTGAACAGCGTGTCAAACCAGGACGTGACGAGAAAATTCTCACCTCCTGGAACGGTCTGATGCTGCGCAGCTTTGCGGAGGCAGCCCGCTACTTGAAGCGCGAGGATTATCTGCAAGTTGCGCGGCGCAACGCCAGCTTCCTATTAGATCGTTTACGTGCAGATGGTCGGCTTTTGCGCACGTATAAGGATGGGCGTGCGCGGCTCAATGGCTATCTGGAAGACTACGTCTGCCTCGTCGATGGGCTGCTCGCATTATACGAAGCAAGCCTTGAGCCGCGGTGGTTTGCGGAGGCAAGAACGCTGATGGACGAAGCGATCAGGCTGTTCGCAGATGAGCAAAACGGCGGCTTTTTCGACACCGGTAACGATCACGAGGCGCTTATCAGCCGCCCCAAAGACATCATGGACAATGCAACACCCGCCGGAAATAGCGTTGCAACCGATGTACTGTTACGACTGGCAGCTTTTTCTGGCAACAGTGCGTACCGTCAGCGTGCCGACGCGTATCTGCAGGGGATGGCTGAGATTATCGTGCAGCATCCACAGGCGTTTGGTTACGTTCTGGGCGCACTCGACTTCGCTTTATCGGTCAGCAAGGAGATCGCCATCATCGGCAATCCGCAGCAGCCCGATACGCAATCCCTGCTCGATACTGTGAACAAGCAGTATCGTCCAAATAGCGTACTCGCCTGCGCAGATGCAAGTGATACCCAGGCGAGTGCAATCATTTCTCTGTTAGCAGATCGACCTCAGCGTGAAGGGAAAGCAACAGCTTACGTCTGCCAGAACTTTGCCTGTCAGTCCCCTGTGACCACAGCAGCGGAGTTAGAGGGCTTGTTGTAGATTTGTATGGCGAGTGAGCTTCTGAATAATACATTTGATCTCTTATCACGGTTCAGGACAGCAACAGATGTGAAAGAGGAAGGAGTATGTGATGACTTTCTCATCTGGGGGTCAAGGGCAGGGCGCGACCTTGAGCTTGCACTTGGTACGCTCTGCTGAGGAACTACAAGCTGCTCTCACCTTCGCGCAACGCCTGCTTAATCTTTCCGCTAATCACCGTGGGGGCTTTGTCGATTACTACCTCTCCCGGTATCTGCAATGCCGGAGTATGGTCAACTGCAGGCCATTGCCGAAGAGCAAGGTACCGTTCACGCAGTCGTGCTGGGAAGTGTC
>DAOUDD010000266.1:0-7278 GCA_034431765.1 Ktedonobacteraceae bacterium
CAGTTTCTCGGCATCCGCTCGATCGTTCACCTGGCTCGGGGTATCAAACATTGTTCTTCTCCTTTCTTGTGCACAAGGCCTGACTCTTTCTTGAAGCGCTGATCCGGGACCGCTCCGTTTCCTGCTCTCTACCCCTCTTCGTCGTTACCCTGGGATGATGCTGTAGAGACGCGTATCGCTGCCAGCCTATGCCATAAAAATGAACTCCATGTCAGCAAAGGAGTGCGTCCCACACTTGCACCACTATCTGCTCATTTTCTCTTCTTCTAATCTGTTGACGGGGGAAGTGTTACTCCTGCTGGTATTCCTTGATGAAGATTATAATAATCCCATGCATTGCCATACAGATTTGAATATTTTTCTCCATCATGTGTGAGTAGACCCCCATCTTTCAAAGCATCGAAGATTGCAAATCGTCCCGCCCTCTCTCCCGCCTGGCGTGCCCTGTCAAAAGCGTTGAAATCACTGCCGTTCCGATTTTGCGGACTGGGAGGATTCTGAAGCCACGGTACTTTACCAGCGTCTGGTGCGTTATTTAGTACTGAGGTATACGCCTTATTATATGCGTTATTGTAGATGGTCAATGCAATAGGATCCATTTGGCCTTTTGACGACTGTTTAAATTGGCTGATACCAGCTACCATTGCATTTGCCTCTTCGTTGAGCATCCCCTGGACATACTCATCGCGACCGAGCTTCGTCCTATTCTCAGCAGTATTAGGACTGGAACCATTTTGATACGCCTCAGCATGACTCATTCCGCGGACAATTAAGACGTTAGTTGAGTCTTGGCTGCTTTGATCGATGTACACAGTGTTTGAATCTGGGTCATAATATGTCCCTCCCCCTGGTGTACCGTAGCTTACGGTAACATGATAGTCTTGTTGAATCTTTAACGCTCTACGGCCCTCGCTAGTCTTCTCTAATTCCTCTGCTATATATAATGAATTACGCCCGAGATTAATCTTCCCATCGCCCCCATCGCCCCCATTGTTGCCACTTCCTCCTGTCGTGTTACTTCCTCCAGCGTTGCCACTCCCCCCAGAATAGCCTGCTCCCCCAAAGCTATATATAAGACCGTCAAACATGCCTGCAATTAGGAGTGAATCATTGTAATCTATCTGATCAAGCTCCTTAGGCAGCCTATCCAGAGTAACAGCTATGCTTTCATGAAAGCGGGCATAGGCTTTTATTTTCGTTGTATATACAGACCACCACGATGTAAAAGGGTACATGCTTGCTCTTAGATCCATCGGACTGGTTGCCGTTATTGCTGCCGCCATGCTATTAAAATCCACCGTGCTCCGGCCCAGTAAATCGAGCGACAAGAGTCCTTGCTCTCGATGCGCTTTGACCATATCAGCGAAAGTCTGGTTGCTCTCTTTGAGAACGATGTCTGCCATGATGGTTCCTCCATTCGGTGTCTATTCTACTTAATGAGCACTGAATTGTGTTCGTGTCACAGTAAAAGTCTACTACGATATATTTTATATAGAGACAGTGGTGATACCTTTTCGTTATTTCTCTGCTACAGGTCACAGCGAGCACTGTCTGCATCGCGCTCCACGGGAAGAGTCGCAAGAGGCCTCTCTCACTGTCACTCTAGGGCATACGCTGGCTCCGCATATGCAACCTGGATGAGGGTCGAAGGGGAGTTGCGCCGCGCAAGGTAGCCACGCCCAGGAGGTAGCAATGCTGCTGCCTGATTGTGGATGATCCGGCCTTCCTGCGGGTTGCCACTCAGGATAAGTGCCGGGACGCCCATATCACTCAACTGTCGGACCACGGATTCGTATGTCGCGCGACCGAAACCGCTTACACGTCGGGTGATCACCAGGTGAAAGCCAATGTCGCGTCCGACAGACAGAAAGTCAACCAGTGGGTTCAAAGCAATGCTGTTTGATGACACTATAGCATCGTAGTCATCGACAAACAGGAAGTAGTGCTGACCTGTCCAGTGCTTGCGCACGCCTACACGAGAGAGAGGGACATTACCATCGGCCTTGACACGCTTCTCAAAATCCACTCGAAAAGTGTCAATACAGGAAGTCAATGTGTCTGTATTGTAGGCATAGCTCAAAAGGTTCTTGCTCTCGGCAAAGTCCACCAGCGTTTTCCGATAATCGACAATAGCAAACACGACTTCCTGTCTGCTGTAACGTTGCTCAATTCCGCGCATCCAGGTGCGCAGCAGTGTCGTCTTTCCACTCTCTGAATCGCCCAGGACCATAAAATGCGGGCTCTCACCAATGAGGTCGACAGAGATTGGCTCAAGACGAAATTCCTCCAGTCCAATGGGAACCCCAGGATGTCGATTTGTCCTCGTGGCAGAGAGCAGGTCTTGCCAATCTACAAGCGCTGGGAGCAGACGCACGGGTGGAGTAGTCATGCTACGCCAGTGCGTGCGCGCTTGCTGAATAACCGTTTCCAGGAACTCCTGGACAGTGGTTGACTCTTGAGCAGGGGAAGAAGCGAGCAGAGGTAACGAGACCTGAAACTGGAGCTTTTCTGCATTGACACCACGTCCTGGAACGCTAACCGGCACCGTTGCCGCGACAGCTTTGCCGAATTCGGAATCGAGCGGATCATTCAAGCGCAATTCCAGCCGTGTCCCAATATTGTCACGTATCTTGTTGCGAATCTCCAGCCAGCGATTGGCTGCGATCACCACGTGAACCCCGTAGGTCAGTCCACTCGCGACAAGTGCAGTAATATCATCATCCAACTGCTCAAATTCCTGCTGGAACAGGGCAAAATTATCAATAATGAGAAAGACATCGCCAAAGGGGAAATCAGCAAACGCGCCGTCCTGCCGACGAGCTCGAAAGGTCGCCATGCTGTCAATGCCATGTTCACGGAAGAGAAATTCACGATCCTCGACCACCTTGCGTACCTGGCGCACCGTACGAATGAGTTTATCACGCTCTGCTTTGCTACACACGGCACCAACATGAGGTGCTTGCTCAAACACACGCAAGAGACCACCACCCATATCGATACAGTAGAACTGGACATTCCGAGGAGAATGCGTGAGCAGAAACGTGGTCACGAGTGTGCGCAGAAACGTACTCTTCCCCGCTTGTGGCGCTCCAACCAGCGCAAGGTGACCACCTGTTCCAGAGAAATCAAGAAAGAACGGCTCCTGAGCCTGTTGCAGTGGCATATCCACAAGACCTACTGGCACACGCAGTGTTCCAAATGGGGACTGCTCTGGGAAGGTCTGCCTATCCAACTCTGGATAATGACAGGCTTGTAAGATGGTACTCAATGGCAAGTGCTTGGGCAGTGCTGGCAGACAGACCTGGTGAACAGCATGCTGCGACTCTGGCATTACTGTATGGGCGAGACGCTCGATGACGACATCCATCTCTGTATGAAGATCGCTCGGTGCTACTGCCTCTACTTGTTCCGCTTCTGGAGCGGGTAAAGCAGATACTGCTGATTGCTGTTTCACTAACTTGCCTGTAGACGTAAACGTGCGGATTTTCGACTGTAGCGTGACTGCTTCCTGTACTGGTGCGTAGGGTACTGAAATCAGTGCTGTTTTAAACAGATGATAGATGTTGGTATCCACCTTGAAGTATCCGACCCCGGGAACCGAAGGCAGATAATACGCGTCCCGTGTCTCTAACACCGTTCTACTTTCTTCAGCACTAAACGTACGCAGACAGATGCGATAGCGCAAATGGCTTTCCAGGCCACGAATGCGACCTTCCTCAAGACGCTGTGTTGCGAATAAGAGGTACAGACCCAGGCTCCGCCCAATACGTCCCATCGTAATAAACAGGTCGAGGAATTCTGGTCGATGAGTCATTAATTCAGCGAATTCATCAGCGATGATCACCAGATGAGGCATTGGCTGCATGTCCGAGTTCATCTGCTGCCTTGCCCTATATTGCTTGATATTGTCAAGATTGCCAGCATCATGCAGCATGCGTTGACGGCGTTGCTGTTCACCCAACAACGAGTAGTAGACACGATCAATCTGCGAGAGGTCTGCGGCAAGATTGGTGATAACACCTGCAACATGTGGTAATGCAGCAAAATCTGCGAAGGAAGCTCCGCCCTTAAAATCAATTAAGACGAAGTTGACCGTTTCTGGATCGTGTGTGACCGCCAGGCTGGTAATCAGGGTGCGCAGCAATTCGCTTTTGCCTGAGCCAGTCGCGCCAATAACCAGACCATGTGGTCCCATCCCCCCTTCTGCTGCCTCTTTCAGATCTATCAGCAGCGGCTCACCATCTGCACGCACCCCCAGAGGCACTCTGAGCAGTTCAGAACGCCCACGAGCACGCCAGGCTTGTGCAACAGTAAAAGCATCAGCAGAGGGAATTTTCAGCAAGTCCAGCAGGCGTATATCGTGCGCGAGGTCTTGCTGTGCTCCAGCTTCGACAAGTGATAAGGGAGCCAGGGTACGGGCAATCCGTTCGTAGATCCTGGGATCAACCAGATCTGGTATCACTCCCTCGGAACGTTGACCGCCCAGTTTCATCTCGGCATACTCAATCGTGCCACTGGGTGCTATAGAGATGCGTGCCTGGACCTGTGCCGGTTCATGTCTCTGATTCTCCACCAAGCAGATCACGGTAACGCCAAACTGAGCGGCATCATGCAAGAGCGTTTCTAGCTCAGGTAACCGGCCTGCCTCGCTAAAGGGAGAAAAAGAGTCAAATATGATAAAAAAGTGAGGGAGTGTCATCTGTGCAGATGTAGCTTGATACGCCTGCTTGTCTTCGCGAAACTTGCGCCGGCGTTCCAGCTCAGGACCGATCTGGTGAAGCAACAGATCATTCACATCCTCAGCGGTATCCGCAAGCATGCAGACATGATCAGGAGCATCGAGTCTCTCGGTCTTCACCAGACGCAGTCGTCGCACATGCGGAACCCATTTCAGCCATGACCATTCGGCGCTACTCTCCTGGGGAAAGTAGACCATACAACGTACATCTTCAGGAGAATGAAATGCCACGACCTGAGAGAGGAGTGCATGGACCAGTGCTCTGCTCTGTGCGCGCTTGCCATGAATAGCAAGGACACCAATGCTGCGCAGAGGGATGAGTGCAGGCATATCGTGCAGATAGCGCCACTCGGCCAGCAGCGCTTCCGCCTGCGCACGCAGTTCTGGTATATACTGCGTGGTCACGTCATTGTTGAAATCTAGGGAAACGCGGCAAGAAAGCGGCACCGCCATAAGTCCGATACGGACAGTCAGAAAATCGTCATCATCAGGACGACGTTCCCACAGATATGTATGCTTCTCTACCAATTGCTCAAGTTTTTTATAGTCAGGGTACAGGCGCATGGCTACCAGACGTTGTTTTTCTGCCAGTGATTTCAAGCGAAGGCGCATGTGTGTCAGATACTCCAGATAGCTATTCCGGGCGTGTTTGCGCTGCCTTTTCTGATTGTAACGTTGTACAAACCCCATAAGGACCCCGCTCCCAATAAAGCTAACGGCCATTGCAATTCCTGCAACCAACATCCAGGGATTTTCACGAAAGGCAAGCACAAAGATTAACGACCCTATCCCCCCAACTACAGGCAATAGGTATTGTAACCACCCAATAACTCCCCCTTGATTTGCCTGCAGCACAGGGGGCGCATTCATTTTCAGCTCATCTTTGGGTAAGACTGGAGGGTAAGAACGTGCAGGTCGATAGAACTGTATTTTGTGCATAGGGCATCCTTCTTCACTGATGAGTTTATCTCAGAGTCTCCCAGGTCACACCAATACCACCAGTATGTGCGCTAGGGTGGACCGAACTCGGCAGAAACCCTTGAGGTGGAAGGTGTTCTACCTGGGGGGAGGGAGTGTGTTCCATCTGCAACAGCAATACGGTACCATCATAGACATCAACATCAATCAGCGTTCTATTTAACGAAAGAGGGGCACGCGTCCCCTCCACTCTCAGGCTCATGGCGGTTCGAAGCGGTGCTTGTGAACTGTTTTTCGGGGAACCGCACATTTCAAGCACGAAAGGAATAAGTTCGCTCACAGGAACATCGCCTGGCAATTCCAGGTCAGTCGTTTCAAGCGGTCCACGTATTGTCACAAGTATTGTTGGACTCGGCATTATTTTTCCCCAGAGTATACGAATAATTTTGAAGAGTATACGAATAATTTTGAATGAAAGGCGGAGTGTCCATCCGCCCTTCGTATCGAGACAAGCCTCATCTGCACAAACATACGTCTTTGTATGTATTTAGACTGAACAAACAGATGGCGGTTTGACAACCCATCTGTTTGTCCTTATCTTAATACAGATTGCGATAATAGACTTGACCTATAGCTAGTGGCTCTATTATCTATTGTTCATTTCAAGTCGCACCTTAAGGAAAGCGCTACCTATGTTCTAAACTATTAGCGTATTGGTAGCGCGTTAATCTGAGACGTGCTATTCATATCCCACTCTTGTATATGATCTTGTACCTGCTTTATCATCACAGAAGTAGCATGTGCGGCAGTAGCGTCATCGGTTATGTCTTTTTTGAACTTATCCATCTGAGACGTGAAGGCCGGTACGCTTTGCCCAAACCAGGTTTGCTCTAACTCAGATACTGCAGCAGTGAGATTTTGCACTGCTGTTTCAAACTGCTGTTCGTACGTCTGAAACTTCGTCGCAGCAGCTAGCATTGCACTTTGACTTGTTCCGCGTTTGTCTGCACCCATGTGAAATTCCCTTTCTTTTTCTTTCCTAACGAGAGGAAAGCACTACATAAAGCATTAATTTATTAGGAGAGGCAAGAATACGGGCTTCTCCACCTAATCAGGTTAGGTACTTTTGAATGGTAAGTTACCATACAATGTTGCGTTGATATATACAACTCAGTACCAAAACTTGACTTAGCAATATAATAATCGAAAAATATAAGTTTTTCAAGTGTTTTTCTATGAAAAAATCCACTATCTAGAAAATTGCTTTCAATTCTAATTAGGAAAAACTTATTCATTTATGAAGACTCCATGGAAGTATATGAAAAATTATTTAACCCTTTTATTTTATTTTTCTAACTTGACAAACAATAGAAATCTATGAGTGGCATTTTTTATCGATTACCCATTAGCTATCATGTAAATAATAGAAAGGAAAGCTTGACCCATCCCGTTTTTTAGATTCTGTGTTCTTTCCAAGCAAAGGGGGATGTCAGGACCTCCCCTAAAGCGGGAAAATGAAAGAGCAACAGGCACTTCTGCCAGGAGCGGCTTAAAGCCTGAGACCATGAGATACCTGTTGACCACGCTGTACGAGTTCTTGTGCAACAGCAAGTGTAGGATTG
>DAOUDD010000267.1:0-15438 GCA_034431765.1 Ktedonobacteraceae bacterium
TGGCTTGGGAAGGTTGCTGGCCTGGAAACCTGCAAGCATTGTAGTGCTGCGCGAGAGATTGCGCTCCATCCAGAGGAGGTCTAAGGGATGCCGAAAAAAGGACGAGAAGCCGTTGACCCACTCAAAAATATCGCAGCATCCGGGTTTATCGGGTATGTCGAGGAAGAAGAGGAACACCGTGCCGATGAACCGGGGGTGATCTGGGTGGACATCGAGCGTATCCAGAGTAATCCCTACCAGCACGCAGAAGACATCAATCCTGATGATTTTGCGGGTTTGGTGGAATCGATCAAAGCCGATGGGTTCCTGGGTGCGCTCAACGTGAGTCCACATGCGCAAGATGAAGGGGTCTACTTCCTCAATGGAGGTGGACACCAACGCCGGGATGCGGCACGCGCGGCGGGCTTGACGAAAGTTCCAGTCTTCGTCTCAGATGCGCCTGTAGACCCGGCAGTGCTGGCCTTACGGGTGGCGCGAGAGAATACTGCTCGCGTGAATACCTCGATGATTAATCTAGGCAACCTGTATCAACAAATGATTGATGAGTTTGGATGGACGCAAGAGGCTATTGCGCAGTCAGTGCAAAAGGACCGCAACCACGTGAAATTCGCGCTCACAGCTGCTCGTTCACCACAGGACATCCAAGATATGCTGCGTCAGCGACCAGAGAGCCTGAGAGCGATGACCTATTTTCGTCGTGTAGAACGCGAAGAGGACCGTAAGCCCATCATGGAGCGTTTTCTCGCTGGAGAGATCGCGACGGAAGGGGTGCGCTTGGAAGTTGAGGCATTGCTCGAACGACAACGTGTGAAGGTACAAAGCGATGATACGCCACTTCCCGTTGCACAGGAGTCAGTTCGTCCAAACGGAACTTCATCGGTTTCTGAAAATAGCTCTTTGCCTGAAAGGGTGGAAGTGCAACCACAAGCACCGAGTCCCTCAGTGCTGCATGAGCAAGGAGTGGCACAGGATATGCCAGTTCGCCTAGGTGAAGAGCGTATACGGGAAGAAGCCATGCCGCGACAAGAGGCAGTATCAGTTTCACCCTCTCAAGAGGATGAGGATTTCGTACCGCAGATGCAGGAGATTTTCTTCGATCTGCGTCGCTACAAACGCGTGTTTGATACACGCACGTTGACAGAAGCCGAGCGTCGCATTCTTGGTGAGATGACAGTGTTCACCCAACAGATATTAGACGCTGACGATTTTAAAGCAGAGTAATGAAGAAGGGAATACAAAAGAATGATCAGTCTTGACCAAACCCTCGACAGATTACACAGCGTCTTAGCTGTTGAGCAAGAGCAACGGCAGATAAATGGCCTAACCGAGATTACTGGTCATAAGATACGGCGTACCGTTCTCGCACAGTATCTCGCCGATATTGAGGGCGAACTTGCTCCAATCCGTCGTGCAATCACCAGCTTGCCCAGCCTTCCCGACGAGCGCGAAATCCAATGGGCGCAGGCGATCATGGCGATGCAGGCACACGATAGTGTGCGTTTCCTCGAAATCGACACCACTGGTCTGAGCGACCAGGACGAGATCGTGCGTGTGACGTTGGTGGACCTCACAGGCACAGTGCAGGATGACCTGTTTTTTAAGCCTTCCCGACCGCTCAGTGCAGAGGCCAGCGCAGCCAATGGCCTGACTGACACCATGCTTCAATACGCGCCAAGCCTCACCGATATGTGGGAGATTGTACGGGCGAGAGTGTACGGCCACTATATCCTGAGCTTCAGTCACGCATTTGATGTGAAGAAACTGAACGAGGCCGCAGCACGTCATCACCTTGCTCCAATTGTGATTGTTGGCGATGATCTGCAACCTCACTGCACTCAGTACTACAATCGCGAGTATTATCTCACCCTCGCCGATCTCTGTGAGCGCATTGGGCATCCGTTGGAGAGCAATAGTGCGATCCATCGCGCACAAGGGCAATGCGCCATCCTCAAAGCGATGGCGGAAGGAATCACCGATGTGCGTTCCCCCAAGTCTATTGCACCAACAACGGACACCACCAACAATGATGAGCTTGGCGATTTGGATGAGCATCCTTTTTGAGCAAAACGCAGCGAGAAAGGCGATCAGTATGAATGATGCTATTCCAACGATTGGAGAATGGCTTCATAGCTTCCCCAAATGGAGACAACTTCTCTTTTACGTCCTCTGTTCGAGAGTTGGAGACATGAACGCTATCGAATGGTGTGGCTATCATAGAGACAAGAGATTTCGCGATAGGTAAGGAAAGACAAAGCAAGGTCTCGCTGAATGGCTTGCCAGAGCTATACAGTGTTCCCTCGCCTTGCAACACTCGTCAAAGAACTGCTCCACGTTGACCGCTGTGAGCAGTTCTCCCAGGCAAGATGTGCCCACTTGGTATTGTAGCACGTCTCGCCTGGGAAAGTAGAAGGCAAGATGACATGGTAAAAAAAGCGTACCCCACAGGACAGTGGGATGAACTGAAGCTGGCATGCAAAGAGCGTGCTGGATGGCAATGCGAACATGTATCGGCGCGAGGAAAGCGGTGCCGGATGAAAGAAGGAATGTTACGCATGGGCAAACGTGGCCGGAGGTACATTGTGTACCTGCATGCTGCTCACATCGGCAATACTGACCCGAGCAACCTCAATCCAGAGCTACTCTGCTTGTGTGCCAGGCATCACTTAATGATGGACCGTCGAACAGAGTTAGAGCAGCGAACCAGTTCACGGCGACGTGGCTACCAGATTACCTCAACCGACAATTTACTCAGCGAGGTCAATAGCGCAGGCATTACGGTGAAGGAAACCGTTGATGGCTACACATGGCAAGTGAATGGAACCGGTCTTGCTGGTAGGCGCACCACGGCTGTTGCAGCTGTTGGAAGTGCCATTCATCAGATGCGTTGCTTGCTGGACTCATTGCAGCATCCAGCCCAACAAGACCAGGAGGGAGCCGAGCTATGCCAGCAGTAATGCACGAGAATGTGCCGGTGACGGATACCTATCGTCGTGAACCGTTGCTCACGGCTGAACAAGAGCGGTACTATATCACGCGCGTCCAACTGCACAGAGATATCGATGCCCAGGAGCACCTTGTTCGCTCGAATATTGGATGGGTTGTAGAGATCGCGAAACGGTGGATACGGCCAGGCATCGAGTTTGATGATTTATTGCAAGAAGGCTGCATTGGGTTGTTAAAAGCCGTGGATCACTTTGATCTCACGAGCACCTTTCGCTTGACGACCTACGCAGGCTGGTGGATTCGCCAGCGAATGGAACGCTACGTGATGAATACCTCTCATCCCATTCGCTTGCCGGTCTACTTGCACCCCGTGCTCCATGCCCTCAAACAGGATGAGGCGAGAGGAACGGACACGACGACAGCTGCGTATGACGTTGAACAGATTGCCCTTGTCCAGCAAGCGACACAGACCGTCCACTCTTTGGATGCGCTTTTCAGCCAGCGCACATCTGACGATCTGACCCTTGCGGACCTGCTGGCCGATGATGGTCCTGCTGTCGAGGAGTGCGCGATTGCGCCTGTCTTTCAACAGGAACTTGAACGTGTGCTTAGTCAAGTCCTTACGGAGCGAGAGCAACACGTCCTTTCGTTACGCTACGGCTTGCAGAACCAGGAAGAACATACGCTTGAACACATCGGCGCGGTAGAGTCTGTGACACGGGAGAGGATCCGACAAATCGAGCGAGCTGCATTCGAGAAGCTTCGACGATCACCCTTGGTTCGCGAGTTGTACGTTGGGCTGCAGCAGGAAGGAGAGCTGTGATGACCGTCATGATGCAAGACCTCCCATCCTTCGCTGAGGCATATCCACGCGAGGTTCATGTAAGTGCCGAGCAAGAAAGAATATATATCGCACGTCTGCAAGCAGGGCACGATGAAGAGGCCCAAGAGCGTCTCCTGCTCGCAAACATTGGGTTGATACGCTCTATTGCACGGCCTCTGTGCGGTCAGGGTATAGAGTTGGAAGACCTTGTGCAGGAAGGCTGTATCGGCTTACTCGATGCGGCCAACAAATTTGATCTCAGCCGCCCTTTCCGATTTTCTACCTATGTCACCTGGAAGCTCCGTCGGGTGATGCTGCGGGCTATAGAAAACTACGGTATGTTGATACGCCTTCCAACATACCAGCATGCCTTGATGAAACGGCTCAAGCGTGATGATGAGGAGGTCCTGAACGACTATCCAGCAGAGCAGATTGCTGAAGTACAAAGAGCAATGCGATATGTGCTTTCGCTGGATGTTCCTTTATATAACGAGTCAGGGGAACTCACATTGATTGATGTGCTGTCTGAAGATGACCTGACGGAGGAGACGGCATTGCAATCGGTGCAACGACAGGAGCTACAGACTGTGCTAGGCAACACCTTAACAGAGCGAGAATACCAACTTCTCATGTACCGCTTCGGTCTTGCAGATGATCAGGAGCGATCCCTAGGCGATGTAGGCAAACAGCTCAACCTCTCGCATGAGCATGTGCGGCAGCTCGTAGTGGGTGCATTGGCAAAGATCAAACAGACGCTGCTTGCGCAGGCTGGAAGCAATAAAGAGGGAGAGCAATAAGTATGGAATACACCTTTTACATTAAAGGTACGCACCGAATGACAACTGTATCTCAACCTGAGATACTCCGTGCGCTCCACGATGCAGAATACCTCTTAGGGCCTACACAGCATGGGGTACTCCTCTGGATTCCGCCAACAACGCCCTTCTCTAAACACATTTCAAGTACGTCGTGCCCTCCTGTAGGGCAGCAAGACATTGAGCGAAAAGAAGTCGCTTCTCCCAGTTCAACGCCCTTATTACTCTTGGAAGATGCGGGACCTGTGTATTTCCCTGTCTTTCTCGCGCAAGCAGAGCACTGGTGGCAGCTATGGGCGCAAGATGAGAGTCGTCATAAAGCACATCTCCACTACACATTCTGGATTTGTAGTGCTCTCTATGCTCTCTATTCCTCTACTGCATTAGACCAGCTACGTGCGCATCTCCTTCAAACAAGTGGACTGCCACGCGAGATAGAGGTACCGGCTTTCGAGGTCGCGCTTCACGAATTGGAAAACATGCAACGGCTTTTCTCTGCTCCGTATCATCGACCAGGCTACCATCTTTTTCTCTGTGTGTTGGCCTTTGCATGCCTTGCTGTTCCAGCAGAGCGAACGACGCTTGATCGTTTGCGAGAGGCACTTGACGTGTTTGTGCTTCAGTGGTGTGTGGCGATTCGTCACAGTGAGACTGAGGAGGAGATGTAATATGGCATGGGTGAAGCCGCATGTCGGCGATATTGTGACGTGTCGAGAGCGCCGGGAAGCGTACTATTCGGGAACGTCAGGCAAACCTATCTGTTTTTTTGAACCAGGGGAGACAGGTGTGGTTGAACGTGTTGATCTGCCAACCCCTGTACGCATACGACGACCAGGCTACACGCATCATGACTATTTTTGCGTTGTAGATTTCTATAAAGCCGGGGTGCCATCGAGAAGCGCGCAAATTACAGGAGGCAACCTGTGGTGGCGGGTCGCGCTCTACAACGACAATATTCGCATGATCCGGCCTGTTACGGCTGCGTACTCCTCGAATGACCTTCATGGGTTAGGACTACTCCACGAAACAGTGCTCCACCACCTGCTAGCGATGGACAACGTTTTTGCACGTGATCTTGTTCATGAAATTCGGATGTGGAGAGAGAGCGGACGGCGTGAGATATTTCCTACTAGTCAGCAGATGTGGATGCAAGAAGGACAGGTGCTCCTCGAACGGGCTGAACATCTCTTGAGACAGCTGAGCAGAGAAGAGGCAGTCCGCGAACTCAGAGAAGAGCGCGGCTACCGAGATGTGACGTATCCAGTCGTTCAAGAACTGAGAGCACGAGGTGGAACGCCTCACTTTGTGTGCGTGTTGCAGGCACCAGATGGGCATGCGGTCATCTGTCGGACTGCAGAACAACTGATGCACGTCCGTGATGGAGCACGAGAGCGCAACGAAACTGAGGCAGCTCGTCGCGTACCCGAACCCCGGAAGAACGTTCTCTTGCTCCTTCTTCGGGATGTTATTCAGGGCGAGATGAACGGAGCTCTTTACGAGGCTCAGAAGGGAGCAGAAGCATGAGTGGTACAACAAGTATTGAGTGGACAGATGAAACGTGCAATCCAGTGATTGTCTGCAGTCGAGTCTCGGCAGGCTGTGATCACTGCTATGCGTTCGCATTGCATGACATGCGACACGCGATCTACGTCAAGAATAATGGGTTGTGGCGTCCTGATGGGCCAGCTATGCCCCGACAATATGCCAAGCCCTTTACCGAAGTGCAGTTCTTTCCTGAGCGACTAGAACGAGTACTTCGAGACAAGACACCAAAAAGAATATTCCTTAATTCAATGAGCGATATACTCCATACGAGTATTCCTGATGAGTATATCCTGTGGTGCTTCGACATGATGCGGCAAGCGCACTGGCATACCTTTCAAGTCTTGACGAAACGTGTCGGACGACTACGGCGCATGGCCTCTTGCATTGAGTGGACCCCAAACATCTGCATTGGGGTGAGCATCGAGAATGATCCACTCACCGCACGGGCGAATGTGCTTCGGTCCATCCCTCTCGCAACACGGATGCTGTCTTTAGAACCATTGCTGAGTGCGCTGCCCTCACTGGACCTAACAGGCATTGATTGGGTGATTACCGGAGGTGAAAGTGGACCAGATGCTCGACCATGTGAGATTGAGTGGGTGCGAGATATTCGAGATCGCTGTGTTCAAGAGGGGATTGCCTTCTTCCATAAGCAGTGGGGAGGTCGTACACCTAAAGCAGGAGGACGGCTCCTAGATGGGCGTGAATGGAACCAGTTTCCAGTTGTGCGTGAGGGAAAAGGCGTATGAGACAACTTCTTTATACGGGGAACCAATCACGCAAACTCGTACGGCAGTATGGACAACCAAAGATGATAGCGGACGTCACTCCACATCTGATACTCGAAGATACAAAAAACGTGTGGGGAGAGCCAGAAATCAGCATGGGTATTCTCTTACAATGCGTTCCTCTTCCCGTATTGGAAGACAACGATACTGGCGAAGAACACGCGCTCGAACCTCGCGAAGTCTTCAGTGGCCTTCCAGGAGTCATAGACCTTGTTCGTGGGTGGCGGGTACTGCTGTTGCTTGAAGCAATGCCATGTGTGGATGAGCATTTTTTCTTCCTTGATATCTATACAGCGACAGACCGTGACCAGCGGATGAGCGTGCATCATCAACAGATCAGGGAAGAGGTACGAGGCGAGTTTGAGGACCCTGGTACGTTCGATGAGATAATGACTCGCACAGTTCCATTGTCCATCCTTGAACACATTGTTCGCCTGTCAGATGCAGGAATGAAAAGCATTATGCTTGATTCCATTACTGATGAAATAGAGCATGGAACGGTACGCTGGAGCCAGGAACTCAAACGCATTGGAGTAGACCATCCTGAGTACCGACGGGCAATGCTGGCCGCAAAAGAGCGAATTGTGGCGCACTATGGTGATTACCTCTTCTCCTATGCCACCTATAGCAAACACCCGTATGCTCTCGACCACGAACAGAAATCGTTCATTATGCTCATGATTGAATGGCATCTTGTAGAGTGCATTGAACGCGGTATCGAGGCCACCTACGGAAGTGGTGTTGCTGCGATGCTTGCTATCCTCACCGCTGAAATCGAATGTGATGATGCTCAAGAAAAAGTGGAGAACGAACATCCATCGGAATGGGAAGAAGGAAGACCCTGTACACGACCGACGCCAACGCAGGTCATTGACGACACGCTCACATGGTTCTTCACGTGCTTGTGTTCGGACTCACGTTCGGATGCACAGTGGCGAGAGCCATGCAAAGAGCTGCTGCACCGGCTCTCTCAGCAGTGGGATCACCTTCCAATAACCCATCCTGTTGTGGAGTGAAAGAGGAGAAAGAAAAGAATGAATAGAACACTTGACGATCTGCTTTCCATGAAAGCCGCGCTACCTCAACCAAACACACCGTGATTGGTTGGCTCAACACGGTTCTCGCAGGCATATCAAGAGGCAAATGTGCGCGAGACGCTCGCTGGCAGGAAAGTGTTCACGATCGGCGATACGACCAAGTCAGACGCTCTGCTCCACCTGACACCAGAGGACAAAATCCGTCTTGATCTGCTCCATCTGTACAAGATCGACGCTGCAGATGAGGTACTCGTATTAAACGTGGACGGGTATGTTGGAGAGTCCACCCAACGCGAAATCCAGTATGCACGACGACTTGGCAAGACAGTGCGCTGGCTGGAACCACCACAGGATGAGGAAGGGAAGCAGCTCTCTGTAGATCATACGCAGCCTCGGCCTTTTCATGTCGTTTTGTGTTGGTCTTGCAGAGGAGACCTGTATGCACGATCTTGCGCCCGTGCAAGAGAAAGTACCGTTCTACCCATTCGGAGCCGTGGTGCAAGTTGGACCAATGCCGTATGGTGAGATCGTGGAGCTTGCGCGTCGCCACACGACACCAGGGGAAACAGCGTGTCTGCTTATCGATTTGGGTCACAAGATGGTGAGCTTAGCGGTTGACTTGGCATTGAATATCTCTGAATACTCTGGAAAGAAACCTGTGTGCATGTATATGCAGAGACGAAGACCTTCCTCTGACAAAATCAGGGTGATGGTCAAGTATCCATCGCCACATTACGTATGATGGCCTGGATCAGGAGTCACAGACGCTGGTCCAGGCGCAGACCGTGATAGTGGATCGTTGTCACAATTGACACAATGGCACGCTCTGTAAAGGAGGACGAGAAATGTTTCACCATCTAAGAATATCACTGCAACTTTGGTTCGTTTTGTTCAAAAAACGATGGTTTATCCACTCTATAGAGGAACACGAACGAGCATTCCAACAGATTGCTCGTCTGCTAAGCCAATGAGAGAAGTAGAGGAGATGATAACACCAGAAGATTTCACGTATGTCCGGTGCCATTGTTGTGGCGAATGGCTCTACGTGTACCATTGGAATAATAAGGAACCGGTGTATTGTGAAGCGTGTGAACTCGAACGGGTAGGGAAGGGTAAGGGCCAGTGCAAGTATTGTCAAGAGTATCCAGGAAACTTGAAGCACTGGCAGGACCCAAAGCCTGCACCACCAACGGGATACTTCTGTATTCGCTAGTAAGAAGAACAAGAAAGTCAAGGAGGAGATTATGCAACAGAACGAACAAGACCAACAGGAGCGAGAGGCGCGTGAAGGCGCATATAGACGTGGCTGGACCCAAAGCTTTGAGGAAGCGAGTCGCATTATATTTCAATTGATAGAGTTGGGGTACAAACCTACTGAAATAAAGCGTCTCCTTGCCGTGTACGACGACCATTTCCTTGCACCGTGGCGTCAGAGTGGCGACTTGGATAAGCGAGAGGCGGCTCCGCCATTTGATGTCGTAAAGTGTCAAACGATCCTGCGTCAGACCAGTGGCTACGATTGGATTGTGTAGTTACAGTGTGTCACACTGTTGGCCGCAGCTCGCACTTGTGACACCTATCCGAAGTCACGAAGCTGTGACTTATGGGAGTGGCTAAAACGTATCACCGTGATGAAACGAAACGAGGAAATGTGATGAGGCTCACGAAACAGCAGCAGCGTGGCGTACTCGCGGCGATGATCGAGGAGGCCCGCCATCGAACGTCGAAGGACCTTTCTCTGGTCGAAGTTCAGCACTATGTGCGGCAAGTACGCGACGATCTGAAAAGCGCGTTCAGAGCAGGGGTGACGGTCAGGCCAAGGCAGGAGCAAAAATGAATGGGAGACGCAAGCTCCTACGGGAGATGACGCCAGCAGAGTTGCAAACATGGCTCTTGGAGCAGCGATCAGGGCTTGAAGAATTTTGCAGCTATGCACAGATGTGGACCAAACGTCGCGCTAAACGTGGCAAGCACAATCACAATGATGAGCGGTACGAGCAATTCTATATCCAGGCCGCTGACCTCATCGCTGGTCTGGATGAAATGAGAGCAGCAAGTCAGGAGGAGCCAAAGCCATGAGGGAAGAAGACAAGCACAGCCTACAGGAGCTTGAAAACGGCCTATACACCTGTACTCGTTGCAGTTTGACCTGGAAGCAAGTGCCGAGTGGCAAGTGTCCAGGCGTCAAAGTCTATTCCTATACTGCTATTCCGTGGGATACCCTGGCGACCTTGACGCAACTCAAACGCCAGAAGCTCAAACCCGCCGATGAGAAGCAGGCCGACGGATGCTATTTTCGATTGAAGACCAAAGAATATATTTCTCTTTATAGAATTGACCAGGCGTAGCCGCGTCGAATACCAACAGAGGCGCAACGCAAAGCCATTACGAAAATGCGCGAAGTCTTGAAGACGAAGTATACGTGTGAGCGATGCGGTTGGTACGATGAGACGCATGGGAAGCAACGCCGCTATCGTGGTATCCGCATCCTTAAGGAAGGAGAGCAGGACCACCAGTACTGCTATGAGTGCTGGGAGTATTTGGTATGGGTGTATGACCGACACGTTATTGAGCACAACATGCGAGTGTGGCTTGAACATGAGGACAGGAAATGGCTTGTGCTCGATACCGAAACGACGGGCCTACCCATTCATTCGCATTTTCAAGTGGTAGAGGTGGCAGCCGTGGATAGGCACGGCGAGATACTTTTCCATTCCTTGATCAAACCTGACATTCCTATGCCTGCCAATGCCAGTCGCATACATGGCTTAACTGACGAAGACCTCAAGGATGCGCCTAGCTTCACGGATGTCTGGCCCACGCTCGTCGAACTGTTGACACAGTACGATATCTGGACCTATAACGCCGAGTTTGACCAGGATGCCATTGTCGCGAGTGCCCAGCGGTTCAAGCTTGACATTCCTAAGCAAGTAACTCGCCCGGATCGTTGGAATTGCTTGATGCTCACCTTTGCCAGATATCATGGCGAGTATAGCGCCTACTTTGAGCGCGACAAATGGCAAGACTTGTACACCGCTTGTCGTGAGCTAGAGGTGAAGGCTAACGGGTACCACCGAGCCGTAGGGGATGCGCTCAACGCATTGGGAGTGATGCAGGCACTCGCCGCCCGGGGCGGAACGTATCCAGCACCAGAAGAGCGGTCTACAGGCGGCTACTACGGAGGTGATTATTGAGGGTGAGTGACAGGAAACTGGATGTGACATATTCAGCTTGGAGCGGAGGATGTGACAGCGTAGCAACGTCACGTTTATTGGCCGGCAGTCGTGATGTGACATCCAACTGAGAGTCATAAACGGAAAGAAGGTATTAAGAGGATATTGGAGGAGTAATGAGCGAGATACACGATCAGCCACCACAGGCCGAAGTGAATACTACGTCGGGCCGATATGAGTATACCTATAGGTCAGAGGACCCTACACAGATGCTACAAATCTTTTCTTTGCAGGGAATGAATAGTACTTATTATACCGTGCAAGAAACCTTAGACCTACTACACTTCCTCCAAAGCCATCAAGCTGGCATAGAGGTCGCAGCCCAGCAACAGGCCGAGGAAGTGCAAAAGCCGAAGCAGAAAAAGTCAGTAGAGGAACGAGTACGCGACCTCTTTCGCTAGAGCAGGGAAGAACCGCTGAGTGTGACACTCAGCTCATGGTCACAACGAGCGATCTGCATAAGTGACTACGCAGCAGCGTCACTTATGCAGCTTGACCTAAAACATGTGACGGAAGGTCAACGTCACGGACGCATCCTCTCTATAAAGGAAGGGAATTGAGGCGCGGGATGCTTGAGTTCTGTGCGAGTTCTGTTCATGAGCTGTTCGCACCTGCTATGCTCGTGAGGTCAAGAGTATATGAATGGATGAGTGAAAGAAAGGAGTTGCAAGATGACACAAGGCAACGAAAGACGCGATCACGCACGAATTTTGAGTTGGTTGCGTTCTTCCCGTCTTGTTCCCGTGTTTTACCCACCTTGTTCCCGTGTTTTACCCGTGTCCGCATGTTATACATGATCCAGGACAGTTAAGTGGCGCGGGATTGGAGGTCACATGTTGGGCTGCAGTGTGCAGATGTGACCTGGTAACGAGTGCAACCGTATCACGCAGGTAAAACGAAATACGAGGAGGTTGAGGCTGACGAAACAGCACCAGGAGTATGACGCACTTGCCGTCATATCCGCGTATCCTATAGCCATTGACTTTACGACAACAAGAAATTGGACGGTCAGGTCAAACTTGAAGTCGAACATAGATGGAACAGAATGGTGCTGGGATTGCTCTTTTAAGAGACACATACCAAAATGTTAGGAACACTTGTACAATCGCGTTGAAGGCTCTATAATGAGCCATATTTGCAAAGTAAGGGGGATACTGTCTATACGCTCAAGCAAACACCGCGCCTGAAGCGCGTTTCCTGCCAAAACGAGAAAAACCCAATGGCCTGACCTCCATTGGATTTCTCCGGGAACTAAATATTCCATTTTTGCGCTGGTAGACACAGAAGCTGATCTGCTAAAGACTTTCCAGAACGCTCTCACGTTCTGAATCATAGCATTTTTGTAGCGAAATGTCTAGCATTATGGGGCGTTTGTGCTAATTTTGTCAAATTTTGCTGCACCTCATCGTGCATTTTCCCTTCTTTGTGCCTTCCATGCGCTTTCTACCCTTGTTATTAGTGATGAAAGATGTATGAAAGAAGCTGTATATGGAAACGAGTATGTCCACTCAGGTGCAACCAGAAGCACCACCGCAAGCTATTCCTACCGATGCAGAGACGACACTCCTCGATCAAGAGGAGCATCACCAGGACCACGAGAATGAGGAAGAGATGCTTCGCCGTCTCGATGCATGGCGTTGTATGGCAGCTAACCTTGCTGACGGTTTTACACAAATGCCTGATGCAGTACGCAAAGACGCGAACTTAGGCATTTCAGAAAAACTTGTGTATGAACATTTGCTGAGCTACATGTGGCAAAAAGAATGGTGCTGGCCCAGTCAACAACGCATTGCGAACGAACTTCACATTAGTCGCCGCACGGTCATTCGAGCATGTAAAGAGCTGCATGCGCGCTGCTACATTGACAAATGGAGGCGTGGCCTTGGCCGTACCAACGTCTATTTCGTTAATCCCCTCAGTTTTGTGGTCACAGTGACCGGCAAACCACTCGCGCTCCTGAACCTGCACCTTCCAGACGGCAAAGAACTTTTGCCAGGCTCTCCTCTTGCACCGTTCTACACGACTCTCTTCTATGCTGACGATCCTGTTTCACTTTCTCAGCAAATAGAGAAGTGTCAAAGTGGCACTTCCAGAAGTGACACGATGGCACTTCCAGAAGCGTCAAAAAGTCACTCAAAACATACGAAAGCGAAACCTACTCATTTGAATACAGAGAGAGATTCGGATTCGAGCGGCTTCGCCGCAAGCTCTAAAAAGGAAGAGTTTAGTATTCCTGCTCCAACATATAGTCATATAGCGCAAGGGACTATACGAAACGAGAAAACGACTACGACTCCCGAACCATCTTCCACTTCTCGAAACTCGAAACCCTCGTCCATTTCTTTGGAAACAGGCGGCGCGGAGCGTGCAGAAGCGGCAAAAGTGAGTATTACGGAAGAAAAGTTGTCAAAATGGCAAGCACTGGCACTGGCTCATGGTGTTTCGCTCACACAGCAGGACGCGCTCGATAGCTACATCAAGAATTGCCCTCGCCCGGAACAGTATCCGATCCGCGTTCAGGAGTACATAAAGGAGATGTCACAGAAATTTCGTGATGTGCAGCGTCTTACGTCCAACTATACGCATGCGACCAAGCTGTGGCATTATGCCCGACTCAAAGGCATGGATCACGAGCAGGTGCATGATTGCTTTGGTGAGTGGGTGCAGGCCGCAGCCAATATTCCTCCATTTGTAGACAACAAAATGGCGTGGTTCTTCAAGGCGTTGCGTCTGGAAGTCCTCAAAGCTCTGCTTCCCTACGAGGATGTCACTGCTGTCGCTGAGGAACAGCCCAACGACGACTCCGAGACCGACAACACGTTTGCACAAGAAGAGCAGGAAACGATGATGCCAGAAGAGGAAGCCATCAACCAGGAACAGAATGCATTCTCAAGGAGTGACGAACAGGAATGCCAGGAGCAACCAGCACTGGAACCTGAATACCTGATGACCGAGGACCCGGATGCAGGATGGGCAACGTGGGCGAGCGCTGCACACTGGGCTGATCGCTTACGTGAATGTGTTGGAAACTATGACTATGGCGTGGATGTGCTTCCAACGCCTGCTGGACGTTGGGGGTTCTACCTCTACGAGCAGGACAAGCCGGAGCAGGTCTGGCAATATATGGAAACGAGTATGGTGATCGCCCGCATAGAGGAGGTAAAGAAGCAGCAGCTTCACTCGACGCAACGCACCTAATCATGTACATCACCGGCTCGACTGTAACGCCGCAGCATCGTCACGTATTCAGCCTAGCCCGGAGCATGGGACACCATTTTCCAGTCTCAGCATCGTGCGCAGGGGAGAGAGAGGAGCGATCTGCATCACCTGTGACGCTCAGCTGGAGGTCACAGAGACGCCGCGAACTGCTGGATGTGACCACTTTGCAGGATGACACGTACAGTGTGTGATGCCACTGGGGGAGACACCGACTCCTATCATGCTGGGTCTCCCGAACTTTTGATGATGAACAGAGCTTGCTTGCTAGAACATAGGATATTTGGCAAGAAAGCTTGCAGCCAAATGAAAGGAATTGCTACACTCGTTCTGCCTGTAAAGGAAGAACGAATGGAAGGAAGCTCTGCTCAATGGTTCACCCGACGCTTTTGCCTGATCCAAGCTGCCTGCACCTAACGTGCTTTGAAATGACTGAACAGATGATTACGGCTATTGTTAGCACGAGGGCTGTCGAAGGATTATGCCCGTTGTGTCAGTGCCGTTCGACGCGCATCCATTCACGTTACACTCGTCTAGTTGCTGACTTGCCGTGGATGGGCTGCGCTCTCCGTTTAGAGCTACATACTCGTCGCTTCTTCTGCTCCAATGCACAATGCCCTCGTCAGATTTTCACGGAGCGTCTCCCAACAGTCGTAGCTCCCTATGCAAGGCGTACAAGCAGGCTCACGGATGTGTTCACCTTGATTGGATTTGCTGATGGCGAGGAGAAGCTGGCAAGCGATTAGTGCTGGGCATGGGTCTCTCAGTCAGTCCTGATACCCTGCTCGGACTCATTCGCGCACAGCAAGAGCGTCCGAGACCTACGCCACGAGTGCTGGGGGTCGATGACTTCTCATTTTGTAAGCGCAAGAGCTATGGAACCATCCTCATTGACCTCGAAAAACGGGTGCCAGTAGACCTTCTCCCGGATCGGGAAGGGGAAACCCTCGCCAAGTGGCTGAGAGAACATTCCGGGGTAGAAATCATTAGCCGAGATCGTGGCGGTCCGTATGCTGATGGCGCAAGGCAAGGGGCACC
>DAOUDD010000268.1:0-3886 GCA_034431765.1 Ktedonobacteraceae bacterium
CCCACGTTACATAGCCGTTATAATCCCGCCTTCGGGCTTCTCGCTCTTCTGACGGCGGCTCTTCTAGTATAGCACGAGAGGCTAGTTCAGGGGGCGTTTTGCGGGAGGCTCTTTTTTGGCAACCCGAATTTGCTCAAAAACCTGGTCATTTTCCTTCCTTTTCCTCTCAAGGGGCTTGTAGAGCGGAGCGGGAGGCTCTGCTCAGCAGTGAAGGTGCTCCTACCTCCCGCAAAGCTCTGCCTTTTATACGATGAATGTCACGTCTTCTTTCGGCGGTTCCCCACCAACGGTCTCGACTTTCTCCACGCAATTGGTACAGAGCGGATAGAAACGAACGCTATCCCTTGTCTCATTCACGTGGACCACGAGTTTTGCCTTGAGCTGAACCAGTTCTTTTTTCGAGAGAAAACACTCAAAGAGTGAGAACTGGGTCCAGGTGCCAAAACCTGAGAGCAGTTTATGGATCTTCGTTCGCCTCCGATCATCAGGGATGTCGTAGGCAATAATATAGCACGTTGTTCCATTCGATGACATGCAAATTCGTTTCCTCTCAAGCCTAACGCATGACGAAGGGTGGATACTCGTCAATTTCACCTGTCAGATGTTTTGCCATCAGTCGTGCTTGCAGTTCAATGCAGTGCCGATACTTCGTTTTATAGCCAAAGACGGGATGCGTTATCTCTTCATTGAGTCGCTCTTCAAATCGGGTCAGAAAGACTTTCTTCGGTTCTTTCTTTAAGCGATACGCGCCCAGTTCGACGTGAAAGTCGTCAGGGGTCAGCATGCGATTATTCAGCAACGATATGACCACCGAATCCACAAGTAATGGACGAAATTCCTCCATGAGGTCAAGTGCGAGGGCTGGCCGGCCATAGGCCGAACTGTGAAGATATCCCACATAGGGATCAAATCCGACGATCTGCACTGCACTCGATACCTGGCTAGTTAAAAGTGCATATCCGTAGCTCAACAATGCGTTTACTGGATCTGTAGAAGGACGTTTTACTCTTCCAGAAAAAGGCCATTTTTGCCCATCCGAAAGCAGATGATGAAAACATGAAAAGTAGGCAGCACTTCCTGCCCCTTCCATTCCCAGCAGCGTTTCGATTTGTGTTCCATGAATACCTGTATCACCTGTGGTAAGGACTGGTGGGTGTTCGTCTTTGAGCGGCAACTCCGTAATCTGGCGAATGATAGCCGCTATCTGTTGAATTGCCTGTATTAACGAGGGATGTTCCTGGCGACGATTATGGCGTTGAAGAAGCATGCGCTGATTCGAGAGCTTCCCGATGACAAAGCGCTTTGCCAGCGTGCATCGTTGTGCACTTGCGTGATGGATCTGGTGTTGTGTCAGTCGAAGCAACGAATTTTTTGTTAGGCCAGGAGAAAGACGGCCTTTAAAACTGCCATATGCATTTAAGAAGTGAATTTCAACATTCTTCTCTAGCAGCAGATGAATAGCTGCTGTGGTTAACGTCACATCTCCCATGACGACGACATCATCGACTTTCGTAAGTGGAATACGGCGTTTTTGCGCTGGAGTAGCAGATGCTTCCCCCTCTGCGCGTCGTTCTGGAATTTGAACCAGCAAACAGTTCTCACTATCACGCCGTACAACAGCGTGATCCTCAGTTAGATATAATGTGGGCATGGGTAGTCTCCTTTTTTCTCAAAAGCTTTACTTCATCTGGCAGACACAGTGGACGTAAACTACAATCGCGACAGCGTATCGACAGTTTGCCTTCAAGCGGTGCTGGCGGATGCTCTTCGGTTGCTATCGTGCGTGCTCGCTCAATCGTTGCAAGCGTTTTTGCACGAAGCTCGGTGGTAAAATGGACCTGAACCCGTCTACGCGATCCGAAGTAAAAGATGTATCCATAGGGAATAGCAGGCGTGTCAGGGACGCGTTCTTCCAGACAGAGTGCCTGGGCACAAAGCTGCACGTGATCATTGAGCCACTTCCCCTCTTTCCCATGCTTATACTCCACCGGAATATAGACCCCATTGAACTCCTCTACAATATCTGTAAAACCTGAGAGACCAAGCGTTTCGCTATTGAGGTAGACACGATTGATCTGTGTTTCACCATCGCGCAGATGCTCTCCAGGGGTATCTGCATGTTGATGAAGGAGTGTTCCCTCAAGAACAAACTCGTTACTGAGCATATCGCCAGCAACGAACTCGTAGTAGAAGCGACGCGGACAGTATTCCAACGCATTTAGATAGGCAAGTGGAATTGTTTCAGGCGTGGGGCGTTTCATGAGCAGCCTCCTGTATACTCGAAGTATCTTTTTCATACATGACGCAGCGTACCTGTCCCATACCCATTGTTGTTTTATATCCGATCCCAGAAAACAACGCTAGGCGTGCAAGTGGTGAGAGCCAGCGAGCTGCCTGGAGCGTTGGATTACCTTTCACCTCATAGATCACGCGTCCTTGAAAACCGACATGTCCAAACTTACTCGACGACAGATAACGCGTTGCTAGAGTGTACTGAGAGACAATGACATGCTCATCACACCATGCTTCAATCCCGCGTGGAGTGAGATCACATGCTGACAGCCGCAGATGGGCAGGTGCAAAGAGATCCCACTGACGAGCGAGATTCTCAAAAACGAGGGCTGGTGTTGGAAAGAGTACCAGGTGTTTCCCCCAGGCTTTTTGTCCTCTGCTAAACGCTGTCGGGGTCGCAAACTCAAACTCATAGTGTTTTTGCGCAGGCTCTGTTGTAGAGAGACGTGAAAAGGAGGAGTATGCAGCCCATGATGATGTATCTTGCTGCGGCTCGGGCGCATTGATGACACGATCAATCGCAAAATGGGCTTCTCCAATGCGCAACCTGAGTGTATTTCCTTTCAAGAGCAGATGCCGGGTACATGTGTGGAAGACCGCGTCGTCAAGCAGTGTGATACGTAACCAGTACACCTGCTGTGGTGTGACAAGCAGTGGTTGATTCTGCGCCATTGCCTCAGTAAGCTGTGCAGTATGCAGATGATTGAAGCCTTGTAGCAAGCTCACTGTGTATGGGCGGCGTTGATTAGGCGTATGGAGCCACTCAGCAAGCGCCGGATCACTCTGACGAATCAGATCAAGAAACGCAGCTTGTACCTGTGATCCTGCACTAGCGGGCACTGTTCGTTGCTCTGTTGGGCGCAGGCGTAGGAGCAACGAGAATAGTTCGCCTTGCTCAGTTGACGGTAATGAAGGGACTGAAGGTGATATATGTTGCATACAGCGTTTCCTTCCTAACAGATCAATGGCTCTTCATCAGACCGTTGCGTGTCGCCACGATCTCTTACAATGGCCCAATAGGGAATCTCTGCGCAGACCTGGAAAGCCATACTGCCAAGAATTGCCAGGTATGGCTTTGAAGTTCCATTCGCGAATGTGACATCGAGACGAAGCGGATAGAAGCGGGCCTTCTTTCGTAATTCTCTAATCTTACTTCCAACCCTACTTTTCGCAGTATCTAATGCAACAAATGCAGGGACAAAGTGCGCACGCAGGAGAGATTGAACAGCCGTATCAATGCCACGATGATCATGTACAACTGTTATTTCTAGCCCATAGAGTGCAGTGACCTGGTAGGCAAACTGCTCTTCCCAGGCGTCTTGCGATAGGGTTTCGGCATGTAGGGCTAAACTCAGACTCAACGGCTGCTCACGTAACTTCCTTAACTGACAATAGGCGAAGACCTGTGCCCGCTCTAGAGAGGAGGCAGATGTGTCCGTCGCGCATTTCCATTCCTCATATGTCTCGTAATAGTCTGCCTCGTAATATTTCGCGATATGTAATGCATTATATGTATTCACATTCTGGTCAGAATGTAATCTATCCGCGTCATGAAGCAGCACAAGTGGAGGTTGAAAACCTTCACGGAAACTAA
>DAOUDD010000269.1:0-6000 GCA_034431765.1 Ktedonobacteraceae bacterium
TGATATCGCACGTGCCCTTGCAGCAAATGAGAATACACGCCTCGCTCAAGCAATTGATCGTGCCGAAGCGAAACACCTGCTCGTCCACGCCGCCCGCATGCGCATCATCCTTGCTCGCCGCATAGGTGACCGCACTCAGCTAGAGCGAGCGCGCCCTATCCTCGAACGTCTGCAAGACCGTCGCTCACTGAGAAAGCTGGAAGAGGTAGAGAATTTTCTACCATCTGTGTAACAAGGCTCTACCAGCCTTCGTGATGGATGAAATCGCTTGTGCTTTTGCGGCCTCGTTTAAGCGAGGGGGAGGGGCGATCTTCGGCAGGATGTCCAATTGGAATAACACCGACAGGCGTAACATCGGCAGGAATGTTCAGTAACTCACGGAAGCGTGTAAAGTTCTGCGTCGGCACACCTGCGAAAGCTGCTGCAAGTTTCTCGTCAACCACTGCCAGAAGCAGAAGCATGACCGAGCAACCAATATCCATGTGCCAGTAGGGGACGGGCCAGGAGATCTCCTCACCATTCTCGTCAACCTTGTCGCTCTCTTGATAACGACGATGATAGGCTGCTTCGCTAGTACAAGGGATGATCAGCACGGGAGCTTCAGAAATAAACGAATGGAAACCAGCAGAGACGTATTCCTGCTCATCGCACAATCTGGCGATCTCGTTTTTTAGCTCTACGTCTCTGACGACAATGAAGGATTGCCCTTGAGTAAATCCGGCACTGGGAGCACGCTGAGCCAGTGTAAGCAGACGCTCAACTATTTTCGGCTCGACAGGCTCCGAGGTAAAATGACGTACCATGCGACGTTTACGTACAACGTCAGAAAATTCCATCTTTCCACCCCTACAGCGGAATCGCCAGTACACTATGCCCTTCACGACCAGTGTGGACCAGTGGCGAGATAAACAGCTCAATCACAAACGGCTTCTCATAGAGCGGATCACCATCGTTGTCCATAAAAAAGATGTGTAAACGTTCACGGCGTGCATTGGAATGGATAGTGAGCGAGTGCATCGGAATCGTTATCTCTGCCGCAAAGCCGCCTGCTGGAACCTCTACATCTGCCTGCTGCACGATATACGCATAGTTTTGATAGAGTGCCGAACGTACCTCAATATGTACGATATCACCATGCACAAGGGCGCTCAACCCCGATTCCTGCTGAGAATCTTTAAGCTCGTTTCTTCCCATAATATGAATGCGGATATTGTAGTCTTGCTGTGGCTGAACGCGCATTGGTGTCTCAATCAAGGCGACTGCTCGCGTGCTATGCCGCTGCTCACCCATTATAAAGCGTCGCACACGTTGCAGCAGGGGTGGCAACTTATTTTCATCCGCACTTGTGGCAGACTCAGTGCTACGCGTCACCAGATCCTTCGGTGGGCGACGTGAGATTGCTGGCAACTTGCCGCTGAAGATGTTCTTGAAGTTCGAGAGACCACGCTCCTCTTTATCCTCAGCACGTCCTGTTCGCTCGCTCCGTTCACTCTTCTGTATGTCCTCTGCCAGCTCTTTCCGCTTCTCTTGCTCTTTTTGAGATCTGGATGTAACAGGAGGTGTCTGCGGTATTTTTGACTGTACAGAGGCTACAGAGGCTACACTCTCTTGCGACGAGTCTTCTCGCTGTTCTTTCTTCGGCAGGAGTGTTGTCGGCAACTGGGCAATACCTTTTTTATGCTCATCCTCGGCAGTATCTGCTAGTATGGTCGATGTGGAAAGCTGCTCAGGTCCCTGGCTACCTTCAATCTGCTCTTCATCAATGGCATGTGCGCGGTCTTGAGGCGGTGGAAGTGTTGACTCTGAAGGTAACTTTTGAGAATTGTCCTGTTCACCACCTTTTTGAGCCAGGCCTCTTTCTCGTGTGGTCGTCTCCTCAAGAGTGCTCTGCTCCGCGTGCGATGAATGCTGCTCGTGTTTCCCATTGGAAGCGGGAGAGACTTCGCTCTCTTTTATTTCAAGTGGCTGCAAGACGGCAACTTCTTTCTCTTCCACAACTCCTGTAGAGGTCGGGCTCGCCTGTTCAGATGTCCTTTCAGAAGATTTGAAAGCTTGCGTGGGTTGAGCTTCAACCTGTTCTCCTGCGTCAGTATCCACCACGGGGTTGACCTCTTTGCGAGCAGGCTTCCCGTTAAGCTCCTGGGAGCCGCGTCGTGTCTGCATTCGCGATAGATAGCGCCTTGCTAATTGCGCTTGCAGTGGCACAACTGATACTGTATCATCACTCCCCGTGCCACTATGCGCATCTTTCTCTTTTCCAGTCTCTTGATTATCCTGTGTAGAGGCGATGAGAGTTTCTTCCCCTATAGATGAAGGCAACGGAGTTACAGGTGCAGGGCGTGGGAAAGAGATACGTGGCAGACGCGTTGCGCTCGTCTTTTTGTCCAGTCCTACTAGCGCATCAGCGAACTCGCCGGCACTCGCGAAACGCTCCGAGCTTTTCGTTGCCAGGGCACGCAACACAACTGCACTCACGGCTGGACCTACACGTGGATTGAGGTCGTGTGGTGGACGAATCGTCTGGCGCTTGCGCTGTACTTGCAAGGTAGGTGCGCTGCCCGTCAACAGGAGGTAGAGCAGTGCGCCAAGACTATACACATCTGAACGCGCCCCTTTCTCACCTTGCAGCACTTCAGGGGCACAAAATGAGGTATTGACCGTATTCAATGAGCCTGGTAGGAGATCGCCTAGACCAGGAGGCAACCAGGAGACGAGCAAGGCCGGTTCTCCACTATAGTCGGCTGCGTTGACAACGATCCCCGAAGGGTCCAGGTCATCAAGCAGGATTTCGTGCTGATGCAACCGCTCGGTAGCTTCGCTCAAGCGTATAAGCCAGTTGAATACAACCTGCTCGTCTGGTAGACCAATACCACTCTGGAGCAGATCCTCCAGAATATACAGCCGTGGTTTTCGTAGCTTTTGCGTTGGCTCATCCTCTGAAGACGGAGTAGACAACGGCCAGCCTGCAATGCTGTAGAGGTGCTCGTTTATACTCTGCGAGGCAAGGAGCGGCATCACATCAGGAATACTCTCACGGCGCAGCAGATCATACTCTTTCTGTAAAAAAGCAAGCGCTTTCGTACGCTTCTCTTCATCCAGGTTGCTGATATCGATATCGCGTATGACAACCGGACGTTGTTGCACTGTATCGAGCGCGAAAGAGAGCTGTACAGATGGTCTGCGTCGTACCAAAGAGGTGATACGATAGCGCGTCAAGAGATCAGGTGTAGCAGTTGTACTTATCCCCTTCGCTGGCTTCTGCGCCGTTACAACACGCTCCCCGCAGTTGCCACAAAATGTTGCTTTAGCAGGTAACACTGTATTACAACGTGTGCAGCGCAGCATAGTGGTTTTATAGGAAGTCGAAGTTATAGGTGTTACGCCCATGATATATAAACGCCTTTTTTACAAAAAAGTAGAGTCCTTTATTTGGTATCTTATTAAGAAGAACACAATATCCTCTTCCTTACAGGCCGGCTACGGACGCTCTCCCATAGATTATAACATATAGCAGCACGTATAAGTCCTCTAAACCTATCGTATTAGCAATCTTTTCTGAAAAGTCCGATTGACAAATTACTCTTGTCAGTAGCAACGCGTTTTGCTACAATCCCACAGGGACTATTCGCGTCTTCTACTCCGTTTTGTATGGCTTGCTGGCTTATGCTACGTGTAAAGAATAGAACTGATAATCAGCATACTGGCAGAGCAGCCCCAGGTTTTCCCATTCTTGCCGGTATGCTTGTGTTTGCAAAAAGCTCAGCAGGTAAGAAATCTGGTTCATCATGGGCTGAGATACACTGGTGAGTGAGAATGGGAAAGTTCTATGTATTGGATTGTGGAATGATACAATAAGACTATCAGGAATCTTCCCCATCTAGGTAGCAATACTGATCCGATGTTCTATATAACATAACCTGTAAGGTTCTGGAGGTCTATGTAAGCGTATGGATTTAGCCACCCTTTTGTTCTGGCTCTTCGCCGTCGTAATCGTTGTCGCGGCGTTGCTGGTGGTGGGCTTGCGCAATATTGTGCATAGCGCTCTGGCGCTGATCGTGATCTTCGCGATGGCTGCCGGCATCTATGTACTGCTGAATGCGGAATTTATCGGAATTGTCCAGATTCTCATCTACGTTGGCGCGGTGACGATCCTGATTCTGTTCGCGTTGATGCTCACCCGCATCGGCGGCCTGGTCCGCACAAACCCGACTAATCGTCTCTGGCCTGTAGCTGTGCTTATTTGTGCTCTGGTCGGAGCGACGATTGTATATGCACTGGTAAACAGTCAGCGCGCGATTGCTAATGTAGGGAATGGAGCGAGCCAGTTGCCCCCTGGCATCAATAACGTCGTGCGCATCGGCCAGTTGCTCTACAGTCCGACGGAGTACAGTTATGTCCTGCCGTTTGAAATCGCGTCCCTCGTTCTCCTGGTTGCTATTGTTGGGGCGATAGTCATCGGCAAGGAGGATTAAGAGTATGCAGCTTACCCTCAATCATTTCCTGATCCTTGGCGCAGTGCTCTTCTGTATCGGCTTGTATGGCGCGATTGCCAAGCGCAACGCCATCGCCGTATTGATGAGCATTGAAATTATGCTCAATGCCGTCAATATCACTATGGTCGGCTTTTCGTTTTTCAATACGGTCAAGCCGTACTCCGGTCACTTGACCGGCCAGATCTTTGCTATTTTTATTATCACGGTTGCTGCGGCAGAGGCGGCGGTTGCTCTGGCTATGGTTATTGCGATCTACCGCAAACGCAACACTGTGGACGTTGGCGAGATCGATATGATGAAGTGGTGAAATGATGTTATATCAATATTCCTGGTCTATTCTGTTCGCACCACTCTTTGCCTTTGCTGTGATCATCTTTGGTACGCGTCCCTGGGATATCCTCTCGCGCCCACGTACAAAGGTGATTGAGTCGGGAGTGGAGGCCGCCGAGCTTGCCGCGAAAGGCTCGGAGGGTGATACGACGAGCGCTCACGGTGTCTCTGGCTCTGCCGCGCATTCGCACGATGTCTCCGAGGCAGTCGGTGAGCACGCGCTGGACGATGACGAAGATCCCAAAGTGGCTGAATTGACACTCGGTGCACGCGTCAGTTCGTATGTGGCAATGCTGATTATGGCCTTTGCCTGCATCTACTCCTGGGTTCTGCTCGTCAGCTCGCTGAGCAATCCAGCCTCTCTCCCTGAAGGCGGCATCACGGTCCTGCAATATAACTGGATGACGCTTGGCAATGTCTCCTACACGGTTGCCTTCCACCTGGATCGCCTGGCGATTGCTATGATGGTGGTGGTCACGACGATTGCTCTGCTGGTGCAGTTCTATTCGCAGGGCTATATGGAAAACTCGGCGGGCTATGCGCGCTTTTACTCTTATCTCTCAATCTTTGTCTTTTCCATGCTCGTGATCGTCTTCGCGCAAAACTTCCTGGTCATCTTTGTCGGGTGGGAACTGGTCGGCCTGAGTTCGTATCTGCTGATCGGTTTCTGGATCAACAAGCGGGCGAAACCAGAGGAGGCGCGTCCATCGCCTGCCAGCGCTTCGCTGCAAGCGTTTGTGATGAACCGTATCGGTGACGTAGGCTTTATCATCGGTATCATGATTCTCTTTGTCAGCGCCGGAACCTTCGACTTCGCAGGTATCCAGCAGCACGTCGGGCAGATGGATAAGACGGTCCTGACAATCGCGATGATTCTGGTCTTCTGCGGTGCCATCGGTAAGTCGGCGCAGATTCCCCTGCACGTCTGGCTCCCCTCGGCTATGGAAGGTCCGACTCCTGTTAGCGCGCTGATCCACGCGGCCACGATGGTCGCTGCTGGCGTCTACATGGTGGCTCGTACCACCCCGCTCTTCGCCGCAGCCGGTCCCGCCGCCTTCGGAGTTGTCGCCTGGATCGGTGCTATCACCGCCTTCTTTGCCGCGACTATTGCCCTGGTACAGTCCGACTTCAAGCGTGTGCTGGCCTTCTCGACGATCAGTCAGCTCGGCTATATGTT
>DAOUDD010000270.1:0-55061 GCA_034431765.1 Ktedonobacteraceae bacterium
GGGGTTTTGGTCAGCAATGTCGCAATTGCGACATTGCTGACCAAAACCCCTGGCAAACAGTCATCAGCAAATGTCTCATGTTAAGTCTGGCTCGTGTACAACTCATTTGTCCGTCGTCTTACCTGGCGTGGGTGCCATCTTGCGAGGGTAGAGAGCCGGAGGAGCCAACCGGGTCGAAAGAGTTGACGATATATTGCACCACCACCAGTTTCTTCGTCTTCGTTGAGCGTCTCACTGTCCAGGTCTGGCCTGCAAGAAAGTCTATACGTTCGCTCTTTGGCGCAGGTGGATTCCAGGTGCTGGCTTGCCAGTGAGTGGTCAGATTGAGGGTCGCGCCATTTTTATCAATCATTATCGACAGGTTCATCAACTGGTGAACCTCATCGAAAAAGGTCTTTGTCACACGGTTATACCACTCGGTCAAACCTTTTTTATCTGTAACAGTCACTTCAGGAAAACGGAACTCGATCCCCTCGTCCTCAACCATATCTAGAAACGCCTCAAGAGGAACGTGGATATCCAGGCTGTGGAACCAGGTGTCTACAAACTGCCTGATTTCGGTTTCGGTTAATGATGTTGTATTGTCCACTACCAGGTCCTTTCTTAGAGCGTGGTGCTCTATAATCTCCGCTTGCAAGCTTTTGCCTGCGGTTAGAGGCTGTAGAAAGAGCGGCTGACCCCTTTCGTGTAGAAAAGAGAAAGTGTGAAAGGGGCCATCCTACTATAACCAATGCATTCGGCTAGGATGTGCTCCCTTTTCCTCTGTGCTAGCGGCATTGCTTGACCAGCGGAAATGAGCGGATGCACTGGTCTCTCGTGTTATTTGACGGCGCTTGCCGATTGCTCAAATCGGTCAACCACAGTAAGATCTTCCCAGACCTGAACGTCCTGCAGAGTGGTTTTGACCTGCTCATTTGCCCCCACGATGGTCACATCGGCTTCCAGGCCAATTTTTTGGAGTGCAAAGCTCAGGGCACGCGCATTTCCAGTTGACATACTATTGAGTTTTTCGACGCGAATAACCAGGCGCTGCGGTTTCAACGTGATAAGCTTATCCAGACTGAGTTTGAAGGTGAGTTCAGCCTGATCATCAAGCTCACCATACAGAGTCAATTGTATAGGATCATTGGCAGTATCCAGTTCTGCATCGAAACGTGTCTCTGAAGGAACCAGGCGAACATGAACGTTGAGTGCGCGCTGCTTCGTTGTTGGAAGAGAAGGATTGCCCGCCCAGGCCGGACGATGGGCCAACGCTGTATTACTCTCAGCGGCTGGAAGTTTGATGGTCAGGGCCTGCGCATCAAAATCAGTGTACGTATCGCCATTGATCCAGACCTGCTCAATCTTTACGCTCCCAGGAGGGAGAATATCAGGCTGTACTCTGAGAATATTATCTTTGAACGCGCCAGGTTGGGGACGGAAGTAGAAATCCATTGGCTGCTTCATTATCAGCAGATTTGTATACACAGCGGCCAGGTAACAGAGCTCAAAGGAGTGATACCCCGACATTGAGTGACTTCCTTTTAAGCGCTCTGTGCCCATGAGGTACGGGATACCATTGGCGAGCACATTAAAGTAGACTCCACCATTATCCTGATCGGGGAAGAACGCGTTGTAGAAAGACTCTGACTCGCGGGCCAGACGCTGATATTCGGGCTGTTTGAGGATGCCAAACAGGATCAGATAGGCCAGGATAGCCTGTTCCTGCTGCCACCAGGCTTTACGATCATGCCAGACGTAGCGATGCCATTCCTCGCCATCGTTGATCACGCGCTCGACGACGTCGTACCAGCCACCACGTTGCTTGTCCATACCGACCGTGGGCATAATCGCCGCAATTTTCTGCGCCAGGTTGACGTACTCTGTGTGAGGGCGCAAGCTATTGATACGCATCAAGTTCCAGGCAATCTTGAGGTTATGGCCTACAACGGCGCGGTTTTGCTGCCAGCCCCAATTTGTATCATGAGACCAGTCCTCGAAGAACTTTTCCTGCACAAAGGGGCTTTGATCGTAATCAGGGAAACGTTGCGCAATAGTATCAGCAGTAGAGATCAGAAAGTCAGCATAGCGATCATCACCAGTAGCCAGCCAGAGATTAATAAGGTAGGCAGGAGCGTGATCACCAACCGAGTTCCAGTTCTTGCGGGCGCAGTCCTGCCCCAGAGACTCGGTGCGCGGATTAAAGGACACCGGATCGACGTGCGAGAAGTAGCCACCTTGCTCACGGTCGAGGAAGAACTTATCGAACAGGTTGATAGTCATCTCAGCGTCACGCAGGATCTGTGGATTCCCTGTCGCGCGGTAGGTCTGGATAGGACCCGCGAGTGCATAGATCTGCTCATAGGCCGGGATAGCATCATAGTCGTCGCCAAACTGTGAGGCCAGAATCTTGCGCTCACGTCCCTGGCTGCGATCCGTCCCATGATACCAGTAAACAATCTCCTCCTTCTCATCGACGGCACGCATATGGTCATGTAAGTACTGGGTCCCTTTTTCAGCGACATCGAGGTAGCGATCGTTGCCTGTTAAGAGGTACGCGGTCGCAAAACCGTAGATCATACGTGAAATAGTATCGGTCTCCTGACGCGTATCTTCAATCTTCTGGCCCTCCAGGGTGAGATGCGTACGGTAATTGTTGAAATCGATGTTACCATCAGGGAACTGAGCATGGAGGTAGAACTCTGCGAGCTCGGTAATCTGCTTGATCCACCAGTCAGGTGCTTCAAAGAGATAGGTGTCGGCACTCTTACCAGTAAAAATGATGTGCTTGGCCTCAAAGGTATGATCATCGCTTTCAGGATAGAAGACGCCGTAGGCGAAGAGATATTGGCCCACCTTCAAGGCCTTTTCGAGCGGCACTCCTGGGTCCTGGAACGGTTCTCCGAGATTGCGTATCAGTTCTCCGTAGGTAGCAGTAGTCAGTTTTATCCTAAATTCGCGCTCATCAGTCGTCTTGAGATAAAATTGCTGCGCCTGTGCATCGACACGAGTAACGTATCCGGCAATCAGGTCTGAAAATGTGAAAGACATTTTGCTCATGAGATACATCCTTTCAACGGCTTGTTCTAACAGATGCATGACTAACTTTTACGCAGTCCAAGATTCTCTATTTGTAAAAAGGGATGATAAGGTACAGGTTACATCTCTTGAAAAATGGGAGTAATTTCTTCGTTTTGAATCCAAATTGGTTCTGTTATGTAAGCACCCTCTAAGTCAACCTGGTAGAAGAGGAAGAGGGCATCATCCCCTGACTTATCGATGCAGTTTATCCTGCGAATAGTCCCCTTTAACCCTCGAAATGGTCCGTAGCTTACAACGCGGACTTTATCGCCAATCTTTAACTCTGGAGGTGCCATTATCTATGACCTCGCTTATTATTTGTGCCTCGTTGCATAGTAAGCATGTTCAAAGAAAACAATACGTTCTTATGCTTAGCGAGAAACCAGTACAACAACGCTATGACTATGAGCATGACAGATCTGTGTTTGGATCACCTCCTCTGTGCCAGGTTCCGCAAAATCCTGGGGCGATGGCCGGGACGTATCAACTATCTTATGCCAATGTCGATCGGGAAGGGATGGCACATCGAAGTCAAGGTCCTGAAAATCCATATTTAAGATGACAAACAGGTCTACATCTTCAGGAGTATCTTTAGGGGCGATGCTACCGAGTGTAAATGTCAGAACGCGACAGGATGGATCATTCCAGCCGGGTTGATTGAGCCAGCAGCCGTGCCAGCCAATATCGGGCAATCCTCGATGATTGACTTTTCCTGTGAAGTATCTATTGCGCTGCAGGGAATGTAAGCTGCGACGGAAAGCGAGCATCTTTTGAAAGAAGCGGAGGAGACCTTGATGTTTCTCCGTAAGCTTCCAGTCGAACCAGTTGATTTCATTGTCCTGGCAGTAGGTATTATTGTTGCCCTGCTGTGTGCGCCGTACCTCATCTCCTGCGACAAACATCGGCACACCCTGCGAGAGCATCAGAATGGCACAGAAATTTTTAACCTGTTGCGTGCGCAGTTGTTCGATTGCGACATCGTCTGTCTGTCCTTCGACACCGCAGTTCCAGCTTAAATTCTCATCAATCCCGTCGCGGTTGCCCTCGCCATTGGCCTCATTGTGTTTATAGTTGTATGAGACCAGGTCGTTCATCGTAAAGCCATCATGGGCCGTGATGAAATTGATGCTATTGATTGGTAGCGCCCCACTGGATTGAAAGATATTAGCACTACCGGCAATCACATTTGCAGCTTCTCCAACGATTGTGTTGCCATTGACATAGCCCATATCCCCTTTGACAAAGCGGCGGATGGCATCTCGATAGCGTCCATTCCACTCTGCCCAGCGATAGCCCGGAAAGTATCCTATCTCATAAAGCCCGGCAGCATCCCAGGCTTCAGCGATCACCTTTGTATCGGCCAGGACTTCAGAAAGTTCGATCTGCCAGATGACTGGTGGATAAGACATTGGGATACCATTATTATCACGGCTCAGAATGGCGGCCTCATCGAAGCGGAAGCCATCGACATGCATATCGGTGACCCAGAACTGCAAGGCCTCGACAATTAGCTTTGAGGTGATCGGGTGGTTACTGTTGAGCGTGTTGCCGCAGCCTGAGTAGTTCATGTAGTACATCCTGTCCTGAGGAGAGAGAATGTAGTAGCAAGCGTTTGCGAGCCCTTTAAAGTTGATCGTTGGACCTCTATGGTCACCTTCGCTGGTATGATTGAAGACGACGTCGAGAATAACCTCGATGCCAGCCCTATGGAGTGCCTTGACCATGTCCCGGAACTCGGTAATGTGCATACCGGTTTCAGGAGAGTCACAGTAGGAGTTCTGGGGTGCAAAGTAGCTCAGTGGGTCATAGCCCCAGTAGTTGACCAGTTGCTCTCCATTCGGGCCGATCTGTTTGACTTCTTTCTGATCGAAATCGAAGATGGGATTGAGCTCGACTGCCGTAATACCAAGTTCCTTGAGGTAAGGGATCTTTTCAATAATTCCTGCGAAGGTACCGGAATGTTCAACGCCCGATGAGGGGGACTTTGTAAAACCCCGTACATGCATTTCGTAGATGATCGTTTCGCTCATCGGTCGGTGTAATGGAGTATCACGCTCCCAGTCATAGTCAGAGGTATCAATAATCACGCTACGCATAGATGTGGCAAGATTGTCGTCGCAACCGCATGCTGCGACACGGTCCCAGAGCGCATCAGTGTTCCCACGGGCGTAAGGATCGATTAAAACCTTCCTCTTATCGAAACGATCTCCACGCCCATGCAGATCGTGTTCACCGTCAACGCGATATGCGTAGTGCATACCACTTGTAGCACCCGCAACATGAATATGCCAGAAGCTAAACGTTTTGTTGAGATCGGGATCTAACGGAATCGTAACCAACGGCTCTGGATCGTCGTGCTTATTAAACAAGAGAAGCTGAACCTCGGTCGCGTAATCAGTAAAAATGGAGAAATTCACGCCCTGCTCATCAGGAATCGAACCTAGAGGATGAGAGCGTCCACGAGTCAGGACGTATATTTTCCCATTGCTATCGGTAACCTGCCGTGCAGGTTCACCCCCGATAAGAAGTGGATGTTCCACTGTTGTCATAAGTGACTCTCCTCGAAACGGCCTGCTCTGCTATAGCAGACCTTTTATCCTGTTTAAAAATCTAACACTTCTAACGCTGCTACTGACTATGTTAGGTCTAGAGGGCTGGCGGGTGCTCCTGGTCAACATAGCCCTGAGTGATTTCAACGATGTTGCCATCAGGGTCAGCGAGCCAGGCAGTACGCCATCCTGGAATAAACTCATCAAAGCTGAGGGGACCCAGGGTAATTCTGGCTTCCTCCCCCATCTCTGCCAGTTTCTCGTCAACACTCTCGACAGTGAAGGCAAGATGTCGCCATGCAGGGTACTCTGGCCCATCCCCGCTCACTGGCAGATCCGCTATCGCCTTCGTAGCTCTGAAAAGCTCAAGGTATATAGCGTCTTTTTTCAGGTAGACGACCTGCTCTGTACCAAGTTGCACGACCCTGGCACGCCGAAAACCAAAGTGTTTGCTATAAAAGCGTTCGACCGCAAGTGGATCGCTACATGAGATAGCCATATGTGAGAAAACAGATGTTACCATGCCTTACTCCCTGTTGTTGCCATATCTTCCACAAGCAGTCGGTCAATGATAGCGCGGGCAAAGAGATGACAGACGGGACCAGCACGGCCGGTAATCAAGTCATTATCCTCAACAACGTCCTGATCGGTATAGATCGCGCCCATGTTACGGATATCGCCAATCAGGTTGTTGTGGCAAGTTACAGGTCGCCCACGTACCAGCTCTGGTGTAGGAGCGACGAGCCACATACCATGACAGATGATCCCCTTGAGAATTTGCTTCTCTGCGAACGCCCTGATTAAGAACTCAGATGCAGGAGACAGCTTATGGACATCCTCTGTGTAGCGCAGGCGATCCGAAACGATAGCAGATGGAACAATAATTGCTGCGTAGCTTCTCAAGGTTGCATCGTCCATATTCTCAAAGCTTTCGCGGCATTCAAAAGGAATTTTGTAGTCATGACCAGTAAACGTGATGGAAGATTGTCCCCAGAGACGTGTAAGATAGTGGAGTTCGACGCCTTCCTCTGCAAAGCGATGATCGTAGTAGAAGATCTCTCGTTCGTAATAATCGCTCTCGAAAAGGATGGCAATCTTTTTACCCTCTAGTCGCTTAGCCAAAAGCATATCCTTTCTAGTATCAGCCTGGGAGCCTGGTCCTGACTGGTGATACTATACAGTCGCTACTTCCTTTTTTGGTGCACTATATGCCTCTTTGATGAGGTCGGCGGCGCGCTCTGCAATCATCAGAATACCTGCATGGCAGTTGCCGGAGGGAACAACAGGCATAACACTGGCATCAGCGACACGTAAGCCCTCAACCCCGTAAACGCGCAATTGGGGATCAACGACTGCCATGGCATCGAGTCCCATCTTGCATGAGCCGGCCTGGTGGTGATATGAGTCAGCGGTTTGACGCACAAAATCGCGGAGCTGTGCATCAGTGGTCAGATCAGCGGTAGGCGTTAACTCTTGTTTGATCCAGCCCGCAAACGCCTCGCTCCTAAAGATCTGGCGAGAGATCTTCACGCTCAGCACCAGACGTTCCAGGTCGGAATCAACGCCCAAATAGTTTGGATTGATCAGCGGGTGAGCCAGGGGATCAGCACTGGCCAGGCGCACCCAGCCACGCGCCAATGGTCGCACGATTCCCGGCAAGATACTGATGGAGTTAGGATGCCCCTGTCCAATAATAATGTTGAAGGGAACATGAACAAAACCGATTTGTAGATCAGGACCGATCCAGCCAGGTGCAGACTTGCAGAACAGCGCGCTCTCCGAGAGGTTCTGATGTGGAGCGGGAACTGGTCTGGCTGCCTCACAGATGACACCAGTCAGCACATGATTGTGGAAGTTTTCTCCAACTCCAGGCAGTTCAGAGACGACTGGTATAGCAAATTGCTTGAGCTGCGCGGGATCGCCAAGCCCCGAAACAAGCAGAAGTTTGGGCGATTCGATCGCGCCAGCGCAGACGATGACCTCGTGGTTCGCATAGGCCGTCTCAATCACCCCATTGCGACTGTACTCGACACCGATGCAACGCTTGCCATCAAATTTGAGACGCGTCGCCTGTGCGTTGGTCTGGAGAAGCAGGTTAGGACGCTGTAGAGCTGGCTCCAGATAGGCAACCGCATCACTATGGCGCTTCCCATTTTTGACGTTGATATGATGCCAGCCGACCCCTTCCATATCTGGCCCATTGAAGTCAGCGGTGCTGGGATAACCAAGTTCTCGACAGGCCTGGATAAATGCTGCAGAGGTGGGATTGGGATCGTGAAGCTGCGCATTTGCCACATGGAGCGGCCCGTTTTTACCGGCTAAAGGGCTGGTATCATCTTCCTGATCTTCTAAACGCTGGAAGTAGGGGAGGATGTCCTGGTAGCCCCAACTGGGACAGCCGTTGTAAGCCCAGTTGTCATAGTCGGATGCATGGCCGCGAATGTGCATCATAATGTACAGATTACTGCTTCCACCGGGTAATTTGCCTCGCGGTTCCAGCGTTACGCGTCCACCGAGACCAGGCTGTGGCACACTCTTATAGCCCCAATCGATGGATGAGCCGAGAAGCGTGTACCATAGCGAAGGGTTGTGAACATTCGCGGGAACATCTGAGCCGCCAGCCTCTAATGCTAAAACCTGCGTAGATGGATCTTCGCTTAAGCGGTTAGCGAGTACTGACCCTGCTGAGCCGGTCCCAACCACAATAAAATCATGGACACTCATAAAAGCCTCTACTCTCTCCCAGTCTCGGAAGAACGATTAATCGAGTTTCTGATTGACAAACGGAGCAAAGGGGACGGTATCGTGGAAATTGGCCATATATGCTATTTTGTCGCCCTCAAGGCGGAAATAGTTGGCGACCTCTGCTTCAATTGGGACGCCACTGGCGTTTGCCGCTGAGATGTGTGAGACGACACAGGCTTCTGAGCCTGAGACGACGATGTGCTTTGGCTGATTCACAAACTTTGCGTAACCACGTTTCATGGCATCGACAGCTCCGCTAAGCACAGCGATGCCCTCAACGTGCCCGGCTAGCTGCTCATCAATAACGATCGTGTCAGCAAAAAGGGTCAGCCAGCTTTCCCAATCACCTGTGTTAACGGTCTCGTAATACTTGTTAACGACGTCTCGTGTAGACATATCTTCTCCTTGTATCGGGAAACTCAGCGCTAAAAGGTACGTTCTACAGAAGCTATGCTAGACTATACTTATGCAAAGCCTGTGATAAAATGTGCCCCGGAATCTCGCCTGTGATGACAAGATCAATTAGAAATGGTTTGTCATCGGCCAAAGCTCGCTGGATAGCTGGCGTAATCTGTTCGGATGTTTCAACGCGAACCGCTTGCACTCCTAGAGCCTGTGCTAATTGATCGAAATGAATATCGGGACTACTCAGATCAAATGAGGCAGGAAACTCATGTTCAGTAGCCTGGATCTCATGCCAGTATGCTTGAATGTTTTGTTTGAGCAGGCGGTAGCCATGATTGTTGCAAATAACGAACTTGGCACCAATCTGATGATGTGCCGCTGTCCAAAGGGCCTGGATAGTATACATACTGCCGCCGTCGCCACTAAAGCCGATCACGACCTTATCAGGATGAGCAACTTTGAGTCCAATCGCACCGGGTAGCCCTACACCTAAAGAACCACCGCGAGTGAGGAAATAGTGTCCAGCCTGTTGGGGAGGGAGAGCATGAACAAGATCTGGAGAGACTGTCAATGCTTCGTCAAAGATGATCGCGTCATCTGGCAGTTGCTTTGCCAGTTCCTCCATAAACTGCGATGGGTGCAAGGGCTGCTGATCTAGTCGAGCGCGGTTGGCCTCATTATGGCTCGCGATCTCCTGACGCCTTTCTTCGCTGTGAGCACGTAGGCGCGTCGTCGCTGCCGCCCGTTGATCTGGCAACAGCAGCTCTTCCAGCGCTTCGGCAAGAGCACTCAGCGTCGTTTTGGGATCGCTTACCAGGCCAAGGGTAACAGGAAAGTTCTTTGCGATTTCATATGCGTTGAGATCAACATGAATTATTTTTGCATCGGCTGCAAATACTTCAGAAAGCGCAGGAAAGACCTCAGGAAAAACATATGTACCACAGATAAGCACGACATCAGCCTGTGATGTAATCGCCTGACTATGCGTGCCAAACATATGGCCCAGGAGACCTTTGAAGAGAGGATGGGTGGCACTCATATTTACTTCTGATGAATCGGCACCCCATACCTGGGCCCCGATCAGCTCTGCAACCTGTGTCAAAGCATCCTGAGCCCCCGCGGCAGTTATCCCATCGCCCATAATTATCATGGGCACTTGAGCTGAGGCGAGGAACTCAGCGGCCTGTGCAATGTAGTGAGCCTGTGGAAGAACGCTGGTGATTGGAAATGACGTTGGCGTCACGCTCTCTACCACAGGGGCATCAAGGATATCCATTGGCAGGCAAACAAAGACTGGACCCATTGGCGGGGTGGCGGCTATTTTGATTGCCCGTCGTAACACGCGTAACAGCGAGCCAGGATCAATTACCCTGGTTGCCCATTTAGTGACGGGTCTGGCCATCGAGACAACATCCGCCGCCATCTGGGCATCCATTGCGTCATAGCGAATGCCTGCATCGCCATTCAGAATGATCAGGGGGGCATGACCACGCCAGGACTGATAGATCATCCCGATCCCATTGCCGAGACCAACTCCACTATGAAGCTGGACAACAGTTGGCTTCTTCGTTGCACGCGCATAGCCATCGGCTATACCAACAGCGATTGTTTCCTGTAACGCAAGAACATACTGAAAGTCGGGGTAATAGCTTTCCAGAGAGTCAAGAAAGCCCTGTTCTACAGTGCCGGGATTCCCAAACATATAATGGATATCATCGGCGAGAAGCTGTTCAATGATTGCAAAACGCCCGGTTTTACCAGCCATAGTGTTTGCTCTCCTTACCAGCCGTACCTGACCACACCCTCTTCTAAAACTGCGACGATCTGTTGGCCCGTGGTATATGAGTCGTGGGTTGAACGCCCAGTGATAAAGGGATAATCCACGATAACGGAGATCTCATGACCAAAGTTGCCGTGATATTCTCCATCAGGAGCCGTGGCGTCGTGCAAGATATATTCCAGCGGATAGGGCGGAGGGCCCATATTGAAGTCCACCCCAACGAAACCGGTCCCATCCTTGTAATCGTACTCTTTACAATGTCCTGTCACGTGTTTACCGGAGATGATGCTCTTGCGCCGGATGAAATCGCGTGCAAAGGCCAGGCAAGCGACTCCATAACACTCCGCTGCCACTGGTTTGCCGGCTCGATAGAAGCTTAAGAGCAGATCATGTACGCGATGATTATTCGCCAGATCAACGATCGGGCCGCTACCGCCAACAATCAAAATCGTTGCGTACGGTTCGATCTCCTTCTGCACTGCATCCACTGCATTATTGTAGGCTTCCATCTCACGGAGAAAGTTTGTAGAGCAGTAATAGGGCCTGTCGGGCAACCAGCTTGAAATATTGAGCGGATTATTCAGGCGATTTGACTCGTGGATGGCTCGCACTTTCTGTGCCATCTCAAGAGATGTGACGGATTTTCCCAGCGGGGGGTCGATGAAATCGGGGTCCATACTGGGAGGCAGGGGGACTGGTTTTTTACCTGTCGGGGTTGCAAAGGTTGTTTCGTAGCCAGCGGCATCGAACATTTCCAACGGGCCGATCAGTTCTTCCCCCCAGTATCCCCATTCCGATAGAACTACCAGGATTTTCTTTGCCATTGCCTTCCTCGTTTCTGCTTCCTCCTGCTGTGAAAACCTGGCACATACTGCCTCTGCAAGTCTGACGTCAAGCACGCAGCAATAGTAGATTTTCGGAAGAAGACATAAAAGCTGTTATTGTATTATCAAGAGAAAAATGATTCATTTTTGCTTTGATCATATTTCCCTTGATAGACTAATCTATAAAGCTTTACGTTCACTTTATACAGATTGAATAATTGATCGATGATGGGAAGTAAACATCAAGCGGTAAAAATGGTCGTTATCAGGAGTTTGAGGTTGTACCTTCATCGGCAAGCTGTTTCGTTTCTCTATGCTTCAGTCCAGTCTGTTCGAGGACATGTTCTTGACCTATCACCTGTTTAACATCTACATTGCTGAGATCAACTCCACTCAGATCGGCTCCACTCAGGTTGGCACCGGCAAGCGAGGCATTACTGAGATTGGTGTGACTAATAGTTGTCTGGCGCAGATCGGCCTGGCGCAGATCGACTCTGACAAGTTCAGCTCTAAGAATCTGTGCACCCACGAGACGGGCCTGATTGAGATCTGCATCATCCAGAATTGCTTCATTGAGGGTTGCGCCATTCAATGTCGCTTTGCTCAGATTAGCCTCGCTCAGGACTGTACCTATGAGACTGGCTCCGATGAGCACCGCCCCGGCCATATTTGCTCCGCTTAATGTAGCATTGTCGAGAATAGCTCCATTGAGGATGGCACCGGTGAGATTCGCCCCTCTGAGTCGATCATGCTTGAGAATAGCCCGGCTCAGATCACAAAAGCTCAGGATGGCCCGGTTAAGGTTTGCATTGCTGAGATTTGCCTGGATCAAAATGGCTCCACTCAGATCAGCGCCGCTTAAATAAGCGTCGGTGAGGTTGGCTCCGCTAAGGTTAACGCCTGCCAGATTTGCACTCCCCAGGTTTGTATTCCTCAAGTCCGCAAGGCTAAAGTCTGCCCCGCTTAACTTCACAATCGTTTGATCCTTTTGGATGAGATCTGCCTCTTGCAAAAATTGGAGAATGCTTCCTTTTCTCCTGGCATCCAGGTTTTTCAGCACAGTCAGGGTTCTGATGCGAGCCACCTGTTGCACCTCTTCATTCCCAGGCACCTCTCCTAGACGCCCAACAAGTATAAGTTCAGACATTTTATCAATGTATCCCTGCAAGCGTGCTTCATGCTGATTTTCAAGGGTCATTTCTCGTTCGGCAACTGTTTTGCGCTCAGCAGCGTTGCTGGCTCTTTTTTTCTCCATTTCATTGAAGAGATAGCTACCGATAGCGATAAAGATGGGAACAATAAGAAGCTGCATCCAATCCCAGAGCGTCCTGGCCGGTTGATACTGTCGAACGTTGGGACCTGTAAAGGCTTTGAAGCCGGTCCATTCCCAGTTAAACTGATAGGCAAGAACGATAAAACCAGCGGTACAGATGAGCAGTAGGATGAGGAGGGGTAGCAGAAAAACTCTGGCCTGACCAGGTCCTCTCTTTCTTTCTCGTCTTTTCTGGAGAGAGACAGAGATCTTAGTAACATCCATGCGCATGTTTTTCCCCTATTTTGTCTAAACTTCTGCTTGCTGTTGTAGAGCACTACGATTTTTGGGGTGGTGGCAAAATCACCCTATGCGTTGAGGTTTGCGTATGGGAATAGTGCTGAATCGTGTTTGATGCAGTCTAACAAATACATCTGAGTATCCTGAGCGTCATCATATCCAGATGTATTTGTTAAAGAGCATCAAACGCGTCCAGAAGAGTAGAGCGTGGTTCGCAGCTCCTTCGAGGTTGAACATTGCATCTAGAGCGAGATGTCGTCCTGTGTGCTTGTCTTCTCTTGCTGGTGGCACAAATCAAAATGCCAGAGGCTGATGGGCATACTATAGATAAGTGACACCACCAGGTAAAGGATTAAGCTGGCCTGAACATTGACCAGCGACAGGATCAAGGAGACCAGGTAGATAGGCAGGCCAATCAAGTAATTTCTCGTCAAGAGACGTGTAAGCTCAGGAGTCACAGTATCTTTCAGCAGATGCCTTTTGAAGACGACATAACACCAGATAGCATCGAACAAGATCCCATTGAGCAGTAACGTTGCGCTATAAATGACCGCCACTGTATGCTCTTCGCCCGCTACAGTGACATACCGTGTGAGGAGCGAAGTCGCAAAAGGGATAAAGGCGATGCACATCAAAAACGACGTATTCACCAGGAGCAGCACATGATCTGTACATTTGATATGACAGAACATGTTGTGGTGATTGGCCCAAAAGATGCCAATAACGAGAAAGCTCGTAACATAACCAAGATAGGACGGCCATTGTATCAGCAAGGCCTGTCCAATGCTTAATCCATTCTTCACTTCAGGCACGTGAATATCGAGCACCAGGAGTGTAATCGCTACCGCAATTACACCATCGCTGAAAGCCTCCACACGTGCAGTATCACGTGACATCATTTGCTTCATGATGTTCTACCTCACTCTATTCAGTCCAGGCTTTATCGTCGGTCTTTCCCTGCAAAGGAAGTTTTCTAAGAAGACGACACAAGACGCTAGAATACTGATACCTTTTCTTCATGTAGTGTACTGAACACTACTCTATTAGATCTCTATTTTCTCTTTATAAAAAGATACTCTATGTTTTTATCAAGAGAAGCAGTGGCGCAAGTAGAAATATAGAGTGTAAAGCTTCATTCTTTTAGAGAGGCGAGATAGAAAAGTGATATATATTTTCCTTATGAACATCTGCTCAATCATTTTGATTTACAGACATAGAGAATACGTAAAGTATCTATAAAGTAGCCTCTGCTAGAATAGCAGCGGATTATTTCTGCCGGTGGAAAGATTCGTATACTCTTCATCTCTAGTGAAGTACAAAGGAGCGTTACAATGGGAACGACAACGGGACATGCTTTTTACGATGAACAGCTTCGATATCTTGCAGCGAATGATGTTGATGGATTGATAGACAACCACTACAACGAAGGGGCTGTACTTAGCGGCGTGGATTTTGATGTGAGGGGTCGTGCGGCGCTCAAAGAGCACTTTCGTACCTATCTTAAGAAGCTCGGAAATCTAAGAGTCCTCTCAACTGATGCGTTTCACGAGACCGAAGATACTATTTTCTTCGAGGCTCAGGTACTGTCAGATCTTGGACCGGCAGTTGTCTTCGATGCCTTTGTGATGGAAAATGGCAAAATTTCATATCACTTTACCGGCGTGAAGTAATCTGCAATGGGAGAGAGCCATGCATATCTCAATGACAGTAAATGGCAAGCACTATACAGCAGATGTTGAGCCACGCCTGTTACTGGTCGATTTCCTGCGCGATACCTTGAAGCTCACTGGAACAAAGATCGGCTGTGACACCGGTCGCTGTGGCACGTGTATTATCCAGGTCAATGGAGAACTAGCAACAAGTTGTGCCATGCTAGCAGTCCAGGCAGATAGCGCTGAGATCGTAACGATTGAAGGGGTATCCGCACCGGGCAAGCTAACAGATCTTCAGGCAAGTTTGTGGGAGAAGCATGGGTTGCAATGCGGGTTTTGCACCCCTGGCGTCATCATGGTATTGAATGATCTGCTTGCAAAGGACCCGCTACCAGGTGAGCAACAGATTCGCTCGTCACTGGAAGGTAGTCTTTGTCGTTGCACAGGCTATCATAGTATTGTGCGGGCTGTCCAGGCCACCGTTGAAAAGGCGCAAGCAGCTAAAGAGATCCCGGCAGCGCCAGCATTAACCAATAGAGTTTGACCTCTTTGCTACCCTGAGAGAGCACTACCCAATTAGGAAGAGGAGAATCATTGTGGCCCAGAAAATTTTAGGCGCGCCACTCAAGAGCCGTGAAGATCCGCAAATGCTGCGTGGTGAGGCACAATTTACCGCGGACATTGAGCTCCCAAACATGGCACATATGGCGATTCTACGTAGTGCATATGCTCATGCAACTATTAAAAGCATTGATACCAGTGAAGCAGAGAAACGACCAGGCGTAATCCGCGTCATTACCTTTGCCGATATTGAGAATAAATTGATGCCCTTGCCCTGTGTGTGGATACCAGGCGGCGTTGAAAGCCATTTTCCCCCTCATCCCTTTGGACTACCAGGGGCAGGCTATGCTCTGGCAAAGGACAGAGTACGTTATATTGGAGATTCAGTTGCGGTCGTCGTCGCCGAGACGCGCTATCAAGCGTATGATGCATTGGATGCAATCACGGTTGAGTATGAGCCATTACCTGTTGTTGTGGACCCTGAGGAGGCCATGAAAGAGGGAGCTCCACAGTTGCATGATGCTGTGCCACACAATCTGAATGCTGATTGGACCTGTGGAGATCGTGAGGCGACCGACAAAGCTATTGCAGAGGCGGAAGTAGTTGTAGAGCTCTCGCTCTATAACCAGCGGACGATCAACAATCCGCTTGAACCTCGTAGTGCGATCGGCGATTATAACGCAGTAACAGGGGATTATACCCTCTGGGCCTCCTCGCAGTCTCCTCACAACCATCGTTTTCTGCTGTCTGTTCTTGTGCTAGGAATCCCCTTCACAAAACTGCGTGTCATCTCGCCCAATATTGGGGGTAGCTTTGGTACTAAAGGATATATTTATCCAGACATGGCACTCGTCCTTTTTCTTTCGAAGGAGCTGGAGCGACCTGTAAAGTGGGTAGATACACGGACAGGCTTGATGCGCTCGACAGTGCAGGGTCGAGATCATAAACAACACGTCACGCTGGCAGGAACGAGAGATGGCAAAATTCAGGCCATACGCTGCACAAGTTACGCAAATCTAGGGGCCTATCCCTCAACGATTGGTCCAGGGGTGGCGACAGCGCTTATGGGGCGAAGCATCTCTGGTGTGTATGCCATCGAACACGGCTTCTGCGAGGTGTTTGCCGTCTTTACCAATATCGTGCCGCTTGGAGCGCAAAGAGGCTCCGGCCGAGCTGAAGCCACCTTTTTAACTGAGCGGATAGTCGATCTATACGCAAACGAAATTAAAATGGATCCAGCGCAGGTACGCTATAAAAACATGGTGGCACCTGATAAGTTCCCCTATGACAATCATCTCGGCTGGACCTATGACTCTGGCAATTATGCGGGAACGCTTGATCGTGCCCTTGCCATGCTCGGATATGAAGAGGTCAAGGCCTTAAAGGCTCAACGCCGTCAGCAGGGGAAGCGACTGGGGATCGGTATTGCCTCCTTTGTAGCCGTCTGTGGTGTTGGACCATCAACACGTATGTCCAAAGAGGGTATGCTGGGCGGCACGTGGGAGAGTGCAAATATTCGTGTCCATCCCAGTGGGGAGGTGAGTATTACGCTTGGCTCGAAGTCAACCGGTCAGAGCCACGAGACTACTTTTGCGCAAATAGTTGCCGATGAGCTAGGCATTGAGATGGACAAGATTCAGGTCTTTCATTCCGATACGCAGAAAGCACCCTATGGTCAGGGAACGTATGGTAGCCGCTCGTATAGTGTTGGTGGCCCGGCTATGCATGAAGCAGCAGTGAAGATTAAGGAGAAGATACGTAGGGCGGCAGCGCATTTTTTTGAAGTACGTGAAGATGATGTGGTTTACGAGGCTGGGAAAGTTTTCGTCAAGGATACGCCGCAGAAAGCGAAGACGTTCCAGGAGATGGCAATGGCGCTCTGGTATGGTTGGAACCTGCCCCCTGGAATGGAGCCAGATCTCGATGTCACGAGCTTTTTTGATCCACCTGATTTCAACTATCCATCCGGTACACATATCGCTGTTGTGGAGATAACGGAAGAGACCGGTGAGATCGAGATCAAACGCTATATCGCAGTAAATGATGTTGGAACCATCGGCAACCCCCTGGTTGTCAACGGCCAGGTCGAAGGGAGCATAACGCATGCGCTCGGACAGGTATTAATAGAGCGAGCCGTTTATGATGAGCAGGGACAGCTCCTAACCGACAATTTTACAAAATACGCGATCCCTACAGCGACGGACGTGCCGCATTACGAGCTCGATTACACAGTTACACCTTCGCCTCACAATGCATTAGGCTTAAAAGGCGCAGGCGAGATTGCTACAGTCCCACCTGCAGCAGCAATTGCGAACGCGGTGTGTGATGCGCTCTCTGACCTTTCAATCAAGCACATTGATATGCCAATTACGCCTGAAAAGGTCTGGCGGGCGTTACGTGACGCTAAAAATAGTCAAGGTGTGCTATAAGAGCTTCTCTCTGTCAAGTACAAAGACAAGGAAAGGAGTATGGAGCATGATCCCTAGAGCATTTACCTATACAGCTCCAGAAAGCCTTGCTGAAGCAGTTGCTTTGCTGGAGGTGGAGGAGGGAGCGAGGGTTTTAGCCGGTGGCCAGACCCTACTCAATAGTATGAAACTGCGCTCAGCCACTCCCAAGGCCCTGGTGGACCTGCGGAACATTGAGCCGCTTCAGCACATTGAGACTCAAGTGGATGGCAGCTTGCGTGTAGGAGCAATGACCACCTTTACACAAATCGTCATGCATCATACCTGCCAGCACGCTTACCCGGCGCTCGTTCAGGCTGCTAACGCCACTGCGGGTTGCGCAATCCGCAACTACTCCACGTTGGGAGGCAACCTCGCCCAGCGAGCAATCGGTGCAGATTTGCCCGCAGTTGTACAGGCGCTCGACGCAACAATTCATTATGTCGGTCCGCAGGGACCACGCTCAATCTCTGCCGATGAACTGTGCAGCGGTCGGGTCAGTCTTGCTGGCAATGAGATTATCACCTTCATCAGTCTTCCAGCAATACCTGTTGGAGCCTTGAACGCGTATACAAAGGTGAAAAATCGTGCAACAGGGAATGCTCTCTGTGGAGTCGCAGTACAGCTCGTACTGGCAGCAGACAAGACTGTGCAAACATGTCGCATCGTCGCGACAGGCATTGCTGAATATACAGTACGCCTTACATCAATAGAGCAAGCTCTATCAGGTAAAACACTCACTAGGGATGCGATTGCGGATGTAGAGTGGTTGAACCCGCCTCAAGGGCTGATTACTGATCTCGCCGCGTCTGCCGAATACAGAGCGTATATGACAGTTGTTCTTGCCCAGCATGCATTGATGCAGGTAGAAGCGCAGCTAGATTCATAGGGTGAGCGCGTAAGCGTGTACAAGGATTGCACCTGTAGGTTCATGCTTTTATGGATATGTTTCTAGTAATACAAGACGGTAAACAAGGAAGACAAGAGGAGAACCGCATCGATGAAAGTCCTTATATTTATCACGAAGAGCGCCACCCTGCATTTACTTGATGGAGAGTTGCACCCTTCCGGTTTCTGGGCTGAAGAACTGGTTGTTCCCTATAAGCGCTTCAAAGACGAAGGATATGAAATCACTATCGCGACAATAGATGGTCTTGTGCCGACAGTCGATAAGACAAGTATCGATCCGAGTTTTATGCCATACGTGAGACCGCAGGGTTCTCAAGAAGATGATGCAGCGCGCTCAGCCGAGTACATTCAATTTATCGAGAACTTGCCAGAGCTGCAACATCCATCAAACCTGACCACCCTCACAAAGGAACAGATTGCTTCCTATGACGGAATCTATTTTTCTGGTGGACATGGTGCCCTGGGGGATTTCTCTAAATCTGATGAACTCACGCAAATACTTCGCTGGGCATTAGAGATGGATAAGCTAATTGCAGCCGTCTGTCATGGTCATTGCGGGCTGCTGGCACTACGGGATGGCGAGAGTAACTGGCCATTCGCAGGCTATCGCATGACATGCTTCTCTCATAGCGAGGAACTGGTCACCAATATGGCCGGGCGGCTGCCATACGTACTGGAGTTAGAGGTGAGGAGGCTAGGCGGCGTGTATGAAAAAGCAAACGTTATCTGGGGTTCGCACGTTGTCGTCGATCGCAACCTGGTAACCGGCCAGAACCCATATTCCTCAAAAGCGCTCGCCGAAACCTTCATCAAAAAGCTGGAGCATAGCAAGCAAGGGGCACTAGATCCTCTGTGAGAATTGACGCTGCTTGAGCACAGCTCCCCCTGCACACTCAGGTGTTCGGAGAAGCAGTAACTGTGTAATAAGAGAAGATTGTATCGTTCCAAAAAACAGTAAAAACAGTGTACATGGGTACCCCCTCATTTATAGAGTAAATGCTGTATGGATGAGGGATATTGTAATGCCATGGGATACTTTGTCGGGAAGTGCAACCTACAGACGACTTGAGGATACTATACTCCTTACTCCTGATCGCTCGTTTACATAGAGACTATTCTAATAGCATAGGAGAATTTTAGTCTGCATGAGACAATTATAGTATTTTGATCGGGCTAGAAGCAGTGTGAGATTAAGTTTATTTGTGAATCAAGCGAAGAGTGATTTTTCCAAAAAACCGTCTCTACCATCTCTTCTTTTGTTACTCTGAAAATCAACGCTTTTCTATCTTCGAGAAGAAAAAAGTCTCATGCTTATACGACCCATACATGAATTTGTGATATACTAGGAATAAGGATTTGTGATATACTAGGCATGGGAAGTTTGAGACAAGGAATAGATTCAGTATAGCAAAGAAGCTTTAGAAATTGTAAAGTGGCGGAATCTGGTGAGAGCAGTGCAAAACTGCGAAGACCATTTCTTATTGAGAGCATACATTGATGGGCAAAAGTGGTGCAAAGAAAAGCACTTGCACTATTTGCAGTACTTTAACGAAAGACAAGAGAAAGGTTCTTTTTCCTATGCTATTCAAGAGCATTTCAAAGAAGAAGTGTGAAGGAAGCCTTTTTTGAACATCCCAGCAATATCTTTGTATCTGAAAGATTTTCTGAAAATACAGCACTAACAGGAGGAGATACCACATGCCAGAAACATCTCCTGGCTCGCAATTTCATCGTTTTCAGCACACAACAACGACTTTACGAGAAGAGCTGATCTACTTACTCGCATGTGCCTCAGAGTTCGAGCATAAGACAGCCTGTATCTATTTGTTTGCCGCCATTTCGCTAAAGAGCGATAGATCTGAAGGGGGATTAAGCGAAGAGCAGGCTGCGACTGTGCGCCACTGGCGTAGACAGCTTGCGGCTATAGGTATTGCCAGAATGGGTCACCTGGCACAGATCTCAAATATTCTTACTGCGATAGGTGGTACTCCTCATGTAACGCGCCCGGTTTTTAGTGGGAACGCTTCGGCTGATAGGCAAGAGGGCGTATTAACCCTGGAACCTTTTTCCCAGACTTTACTTGATCATCTAATCGAGTATGAAAGTCTGGATGTAGTGATCAGGGGCACGGAGCAACAGAAGCAGAGCCAATGGACACCTGATAAGCATGGTAAGGACGTGCTTGCAGAGCCTTTCAGCACAAACTTTACGACGGCACGCGAGCTGTATGATAGGATTACCAAAGGCTTGCGCAGCATGCCATCCGATGAGCTCTTCATCGCTCCGACGAGCGCACAGGCCAATCCTGATTCACTCGATCTTCACGATCAGTTGCTTGCCGTTGTTGACCAGGAGAGCGCCTGTCAGGCAATTGCGCAGATTATTGGTTCCGCGAAGGGATCAGACGCAGAGAACAGTGTTACACATGTAGAGACCTTGCGTACTATACAGAGCGAGTATCAAACTACGAGCGCAGCAGCCCAACAGAGCGGCGAAGCATACAATCCAGTGAGGCCCGTAGGAAAAAATCCACGCGTCTATGAAGATGGGGATTCGATTGTGGGGACACGTATTGTCGATCAACTTACGGTTGCGGTTGCGGACATTTTCAACTTTGCGTATGACACAATGCTGATCATGCTCCAGCGTTTCTTTGCCCATGCAGAGGAAAGCGAAGCAGACCTGGAAAGACTGGCAAAGGCAAGCCTGAGATTGATGTCCTCGGTTATTCGTCCGCTGGGTGAGGCGTTGGCAAAGATGCCAGCAGATAGCACAACACATCCCGGCATTTGTGCTGGCCCGCCTTTTGGAGACAGGGGTGAACTTCCCGACCTTTTACACCTGGCATCCGCACAAACAGTACTTGGCGAACGGTTGTGGAATCTGGCGCTTGAAGCTACGCAGTTGCGTATACAACCTGGCTTGCCAGCAGAAATTCAAGAAGCAACTGCTGCTCTACAGGATCTGAGCCGTCAATTTTCGTCAGTGGATGGGCCGCATGGGGTTGCTGCCAGGATGGCTGAATTACAGAGCATTCAGGCTGAATGTGGCTGCACAATTCAGGCCTCACTCAATGGACCCTATCTGGTCACAAATGTGGAAAACATGGTGAACTGGTTAGGTGAGAATATCCCTGTGCTTCCACAAATGGCTCTCTGCCGCTGTGGGAACTCTTCGCTGAAGCCATTCTGTGATGGAACACATGCACGTATTGATTTCACCGGTCAAAAAGATCCTAAGCGTGTCCGTGATCGCCGGGATAGCTATGAGGGTACAGTGATAACTGTGCTTGATAATCGAGGCATTTGTGCTCACTCAGGTTTTTGTACCGATCGGCTTTCTAGCGTGTTTCATCTAGGGCAGGAGCCTTTTGTTTCTCCCAATGGAGCGCGAATGGACGAAATCATTCGTGCCGTCCGTTCCTGCCCCTCTGGTGCTCTAAGCTGTGCAATCGGGACCGTTGAGGCTCGATCCTCAGTAGACCAGGTACGTCCGGCCACGATAGAAGTTTCCAAGGATGGGCCATATCGCATTACCGGTGGAATTGAACTGAAAGATGGGCAGGGGAACGATGAGGCACGCAATACAGGGGCCTCTCTGGAGCACTACAGCCTCTGTCGCTGTGGTCATTCACAGAATAAGCCTTTTTGCAGCGGTATGCACTGGTATGTAGACTTCCACGATCCTAAGCCAGTCGAAGATCATGAACCGACGCTGTTCGAGTGGGCGGGCGGCTTGCCTGCTTTCAGGCGTATGACTCACCTTTTCTACGAAAAGTACGTTCCACAAGATCCACTCTTACAGCCTCTCTTCGCACATATGTCTCCTGATCACCCCGAACGCGTGGCTTCATGGCTCAGCGAGGTATTTGGCGGCCCCAAGTATTACTCAGAGAACTTTGGTGATTATACCCGTATGCTCTCTCAGCACGTTGGAAAATCGCTCACGGAGGCGCAGAGAGGGCAATGGGCGAGCCTGATTACAAAGGCGGCCAATGAGGCAGGTCTGCCTGCCGATCCTGAGTTTCGCTCTGCGTTCGCATCCTATATTGAGTGGGGTTCACGTCTGGCGGTTGAAAATTCAACAGCGGGAGCTCATCCCCCCCCACATATGCCTATTCCTCGTTGGGATTGGGGAACGGCTGGGGCTCCAGGATCAAGAATATCGGCACTTGCACCTTTGCCTGAAAAGGAAGAGGAGCTGGTGCTACCAACCGAAAATGAGTCAGTACACTTTTCTGAGCATATTAAGCCCCTCTTTCGCCAGATGGATCGCAATTCCATGAAATGGGCCTTTGATCTCTGGGCATACGAAGATGTTAAACAGCATGCTAACGGCATCTTGCAGAGATTGAAAAGTGGAACGATGCCATGTGATGGAGCCTGGCCGCAGGAGAAGATCGCAGTTTTCCAACGCTGGATCGAAACTGGCAAACAGAAATAACCCAACGGGGTCCCCGATTGCTCTTTTGACATACTATCCTGTCAAGGGCAATCGGGATTCACTGTGCGAAAAATGTGTAGTTGTGCTTCATTTTATACATGAATAACGACACTGTATAAGTGCCAACTCTATCACAGCGATGGGTGAGGATGAATCATCCATGAATATGAAATCAGCTCTGCGGCGGGCAAGACAGAGGCGAGGCTGGTCGCAGGCCAAAGTTGCAGAAGCGATTGGGGCGGATAGTGGAACGGTGAGTCGCTGGGAGCGCGGTATTAGCATACCATCGCCATATTTTCGAGAGCAGCTCTGCCGACTTTTTGAAATGGACACGCAGGCGCTTGGTTTTGTACAATCTTCAGAAGACGAGCAAGAAGAGTTCTCATTACTGCTGAAGGAGGGCGTATCCTTAGCTCTTCCACTAGCAAAAAAGAGTTCAATCATTGATCCTGTGATTCCGCGGCTTCCCTCAACAAGCCCTAGCATCATTGGGCATAAAGAGTTACTGAATGACTTTATTCTGACTGTATGTACAGGTGGAACAAGTGCTCTCTTTGGGCTACCAGGCGTTGGTAAAACAACATTGCTCATTGCTCTCGTACACGATAAGCGCATTCGTGCACATTTTGCAGATGGCATCCTGTGGGCAGAATTAGGGCCAAAACCGGATGTATACACTCTCCTTTTGCGTTGGAGCATGTTGCTAGGCATGCCTGCATCAGTAATCGAGAAGCAAACGGTAGAGAGCTTAGCAACTATTTTACAGCGGACTCTAGAACAGGGCCGTTTCCTCATTGTTCTCGATGATGTCTGGGCAGTTGAAGCGATTCAGCCATTACTACCAGATGGTTCCCACTGTGCGCAGATAGTCACGACACGCTTTCCGCAGCTCGCCCACATTGTCGCAACACACATAGCAATCCCTGTCCCTGTTTTAAATGGAGATGAGAGCTTTGAACTGCTCACAACGATGGTGCCAGAACTGCTACAGATAGAAAAGAGTCTGACGCGCTCTGTTATTCAACTTGTTGGTGGTCTACCGCTTGTATTGACACTGATCGGCAAGCATCTACAGATAGTCATGAGAAGCGGGCAACCGCGCCGCTTATACTCAACATTGTCTCGCTTTAAAGAACGTTCCACTCGTCTTCAATTACCTCGCCCTTTTTTTGAAGCAGCAGATCCGGCGAGAGCCAGCAAGAGCAGGATATCTACGATAGAGGAGAAGATTGCCTTAAGCGATCGTTTCCTCTCTTCCTCAGCACGCAGTGCTTTAGAATCGCTCTCTCTTTTACCTGTACAGCCCAGTAGTTTTTCAGAAGCAGCGGCGTTAGCAGTTGCAGCTACTTCGGTAGACGTGCTTGATGAACTGGTGGATAAGGGAATGATAGAGAGCCATTCTCCCGGAAGATACATGATACATCAATTAATTCTTGATTACTCTTTAGAGCGCAACGAACCCAGCATCGAAGCCCGCAAACGGCTAATTGATTATGGGATAGGATATGTAGAACTCTATCATGCAGATCTCATTTCACTTGAAGTAGAAGCAGACGTTATCTTTCATGCCCTAGAGCAGGCGCATTATTTAGAATACTTAGAAGAGCTTATTCGTGGAGTCTGTGCACTGATCAATTTCTTCTGTACGTGCAGACTGTATGATGTAGCAAAACATCATCTGTCGCGTGCCTCAATGGCAGCATCGAAACTTGGTAATCCTGGCTATAAAGTACAAGTACTCTTTTACCAGGGGGAGATAGCTCACCACCAAAATAATTATATGCAAGCTTTTCAGGTTTATAAAGAGGCTTTGAGTATAGCCGAACAGATAGGGGATGACGAGTGGCGTGGTCGCATCCTGTACTGTCTGGGTACGTTGATGAGAGTGCGAGGGGAATATACTCAGGCCCTTCCATTTCTTCAGGAAGGCGAACTCCTCGCGCGCAAACTGAATAATAGAGGGCTGCTTTGTAATATCCTTATTGATTGTTTCTTCATCAACCTGTGGCTAGGAAGATTCAAGGTATTGGAAGCACTGGGCAAGGAGATACTCTCTCTTCTCCCAGAGCAGCAGACGTCTATACAAGAGACTCCTATGCTGCTGTCACTAAGCTGGGTCTTCTTTGAACAAGGTGACTATCAGGCCGCGGAGAGCTATGCTCAAAAGGCTCTATATATGAGCGAACAGGGTGAAGATGTCCTCTCTATCAGTGATGCGCTTATTCGCCTGGGACGTTGCAGTGTCGTCAAAGGGGAGCAGGAACGAGCGCGCTCCTTCTTTCAAAAGGCATCTTCGCTGCTTTATGCTCAAACCTTCTACAGTAACGTTTCCGTCCCATGGCTTGATTTGATGAGACTGGCTATGGAATTGAGAGACTATAAAACGGCAGAGAGCATTTTGCAACAGATCTATGATACTGTGCGTGGACCCCATAAGCTGTCAGCGCTGTGGGTCGCAATGGAACGCGGAGAGCTTTATTTTCAGCAAGGAAAGTTGAATGAAGCAAAAAAAAGCTGGAATGAGGTTCTAGCTCTTAGTCCACAGGAGGCAGAGTATTTAATCGCTCAGACCTGTTATGGTTTGGCCCGTGTTGCTGCCTCACAGAGAAATGACGTCAAATCTACCTGGCTGGGTAAGAAAAGCTTTGAGCTTTTCAAGCGGGTAGGGCATCGTCGCAAAGGTGAAGTAGAGCAATGGTTGAGGGGTTAACTCAATCTCAACAAACACTTTGATCTCGATCAGAGACTTGCATCTTTGCCTATGAAGCGCCGTGTATTTGCCTATGAAATGCTATTGTCTTATTACTACATCTCTGGTACTTTTAAAATGGTTAAAATCTAGTGTTTCACTGTGTTCTTTGTAAAGACAAGGTTTCGTAGACTGCATTGTCATATGCAGTGAGAGTGATAGGTTCTACTGTGCATGTAGTAGTCATTTCTAGCTTAGGGATTATTTCATTGCTATCGCTTACCATGGAGAAACGATTATGACATCATCACGGTTCTCTGTATCTTCGGATGCTCAGGTGAATATCTCTACTCTCTCAATCAACACGCTTCTTCAGCAGGCATGTATGTACCTGACACAAAAACAATACCTGGAAGGTATGGCTTTGCTCTCCTTCGTCAAAAAGAATCTCCAGTCAGAGCATGAAGAGCTCACAGATTTGCTCGACCCTATCATTAAAAATTATGAGCAGTATATTGAGCTACAGCAGCAGTTTTTAAAGATGAATTCACACATGATAGAGATACAGAATCGGTTGCAGGTAAGTATCATAGCCGTACAACAGTTGCAAAACTATCTGTTTAAACGGCAACCTGCCTGTGAGGAGAGTGTAGAACAGAACGAGGTTCCCTTTGTGGCTGCAAGAGCCGCCACACAAGAGAGTGATCATGACAGTCAGATAGCGTCCCGCAACTGGTATGCGATCTGTCTTGCACCCTTCGAACTCTATAGCAATAAGATGCGTCTAGAGCTTTGCGCCAATCGGAATGGACAGGCGCTACTCCGTTACCTCATCAATCAAAATAATCGCAGCGCAACAACAGATACGCTTATGGCTCTATTATGGCCCAACGATACCACTGATATTGCGTTGAATAAGTTGTATGTGGCGGTTAGTCTGTTACGCCGCTCTTTACAAAAAAGTGCGGGAGACATAAGTAAATATATTATATATAAGCATGGTTTCTATCAACTGGACCCCCTCTTAGAGATTCGTACTGATGTAGATGATTTTCTCGCTTTACACCATACAGGCCGTAAGGAACAGGGGAAAAAGATGATGGAATATTATGAGCAGGCCTGCCTCTTATACAAGAGACCATTTCTCCTTGAAGACCTCTACGCTAACTGGTCATTTCAGCATCGGGAACACCTGCGGCAGATCTATATCACTATGTGTCATGCGCTGGTACTTTACCACATCGAAAATAAGGTATACGAGAAGGCAACTGGCTGGGCGAGTAGGATCCTGGAAGAGAATCGTTGCGATGAAGAAGCACATCAGCATCTTATCCGTATTTATGCCTTACGTGGGAGAAGACATGATGCGCTGCGCCAGTTTCAGTTATGCCAGCAGATCTTACAAGAGGAGATGAATGTTGAACCGATGGACGAAACCGCAAATCTATTCAAATCCGTCATGCGCGGCGATCTCTTCTAGAGTAAGCTTGACCCACTTTTGTGAACTAGATTGGCGTAATGCCCTTTAACAGTTTCATTTTGTATAAAGGACATTACCCTTTTCGGTAACCTTTGACAATCAAAGGTTGCCTTTTTTCTTGATTATCTCAACATCAATTGAGAGAAAAATAGAGTTACAGGCTGGTAGAAGTGTCTTGTACGATAGTATAATGTCAGCAATCCCACGCAGAACTGTATCCTTCTCCACAAAAAGAGAAGACAAAATGAAAGGTAGTGTGTATTTTTGGAACAGACAGTAAAAACGAACATCGGCGTTATCGGCTGCGGCCAGATCAGTTCGATCTATATGGAAGCTCCACGCACCTTCGATATTCTCAATATCGTTGCCTGCGCAGATCTCGATATGGAGCGTGCGCGTAGCCAGGCACAGCGCTTCTCCATTCCTCGAGCATGCACCGTCGAAGAGTTGCTAGCGGCTCCAGACATCGATATCGTTGTCAACCTGACCATTCCTAAAGCCCACGCGGAAATCGCTATGGCTGCCATTGAAGGTGGTAAATCAACGTATAGCGAAAAGCCGCTCGCGCTCTCCCGCGTACAGGGCAAAGCGCTGCTAGAGGCGGGGAAGGCAAAGCACCTGCGCATTGGCTGTGCCCCCGATACTTTCCTGGGGGGTGGCATCCAGACATGTATCGGACTGATCAATGAGGGAAAGATTGGTGAGCCTGTCGCCGCGACTGCGTTTATGCTTGGGCATGGACCGGAGGACTGGCATCCCGATCCCGATTTCTACTATCAGCCAGGTGCAGGTCCTCTCTTTGACATGGGTCCCTATTATTTAACAGCGCTCATCTCTATGCTCGGCCCTGTTCGTCGTGTTACTGGCTCCACGCGCATTACCTTCCCTGAACGTCTGATCACCAGTCAGCCAAAGAATGGCACCATCATCAAGGTCAATACGCCCACGCACATTGCAGGAGTTCTGGATTTCACTTCCGGGGTGGTCGGAACAATGATTATGAGCTTCGATGTCTGGTCACACCACCTGCCACGCATCGAAATCTACGGAACCGAGGGCTCGCTGGTCGTTCCCGATCCCAATGTGTTTGGCGGCCAGGTGCTCCTACGTGGCGCACATGACAATGAGTGGCATAACATCCCTCTCACCCATGGCTACACCACCAACAGTCGCGGTATCGGGGTCGCCGATATGGCTCACGCCATCCATTCTGGACGCGCTCACCGCGCCAATGGTGATATGGCCTATCACGTCCTCGATATCATGGAAGCGATTCACGACGCTTCCAGAGAGGGACGGCATATTGAACTTGCCAGTCAATGCGAACGACCTGCACCACTCCCTGCAAGCACAAATCCCTGGAGCAGCGAGAAGTAGCATATGATGTATCATGAGGCGGCCCAGGGGGACAAAGTCCCTCTGGCAGGGTTGGGGTATCCCCAATTTCTTCTTTTCTCATGCCATTGCAGGCGGACAGAAAGATACCTGAATAGATACAAAGAAAGGTAGCAAGAGAGTATGGCTAGAGACGTAGCGAATAGAAGACTCCGTGCAGGCATCGTCGGCGGCGGCAAAGGCTCGTTCATCGGAGCTGTCCACCGCGTCGCTGCCGAATTGGACGGACAGGCACAGGTAATCGCGGGAGCCATGTCTACCGATCCTCAGCGCGCTGCAGAGTCGGCCCAGGCATGGTTTCTGCAACGCTCCTACAGCAGTTTCCAGGAGATGGCTGAGCAGGAGGCTAATCGGGAAGATGGGATTGACTTTGTCATCGTTGCCACCCCCAACCACATGCACTTCCCGGTTGCAAAGGCATTCCTCAAACACGGCATCCATGTCGTCTCCGACAAGCCAATGTCGTTCAGTCTCCAGGAAGCACGAGAAGAGGTCGAACTGGTCGAGCAGAGCAAACTCGTTTTTGCCCTGACCCACAACTATACTGGCTACCCGGCGATTCGTCAGGCACGCGAGCTCGTACGCAGTGGCGAGATAGGCGATGTGCGCAAAGTGCTCGCGGAATACATTCAGGACTGGTTGATGACAGCCCAGGAACGCTCTGGTAACAAACAGGCCGAGTGGAGAACCGATCCTCAGCGTTCCGGTCTGGCGGGTTGTGTGGGTGATATCGGCACGCATGCCGAAAACCTGCTGGAGTTCGTCACAGGCCTGAAAATCTCAGCGCTCTGCGCCGATCTAAGCACATTTGTCGCTGGACGCTTGCTTGATGACGATGCTAACATGCTGCTGCGTCTGGAGAACGGCGGTAAAGGCCTGCTCACTTGCTCACAGATTGCCGCTGGCGAAGAGAACGGCCTGAGTTTGCGCATCTATGGCAGCAAGGGCGGCCTCGAATGGCATCAGATGGAACCCAACACACTGCTCTTCAAACAGGCGGGTAAACCGACACAGATCTTTCGTACCGGCCAGGGCTACATGAGCGATGATGCGAAAGCAGCCTCGCGTATCCCTCCCGGCCACCCTGAGGGCTTCTACGAAGCCTTCGCCACTATCTACAAAATGGCTATCGCCGACATTCGCCGCGTCGAGTCCGGCGAAAAGCCGCTCGGTGGTTATCCTACCGTCTACGATGGGCTCCGTGGCATGCTCTTTGTCACCAAAGCCGTCGAGAGTTCCAACAAAGGTGCCGTCTGGGTCGATATGCGCGACGAATAGCAAAATGCTGTGCGAGTGGTAAATGCTTACTAGATCGCTCCATCACCCGCGCAGCACGCTATAATTCGCCCTAAAAAAATTCCTCACGCCAACCCGAATCTCGCCGCCAGCGTATCCGCATGCTCGTTATCGGCACGTTTGAGCGCTGCAAGATAGCGACCTGTGGTAGCAAGGGATTCGTGTCCGAGTCGCGCCTGAATATCACTTACCTTCGCCCCCGCGTCCTCCATTGTACGCGCCCACGTATGCCGCGTGACGTGCACCTTTGACACTCCCAGATGCTTCTCGCAGATATTCGCAACCGAACGGATCGTCAACGGCGGCGGGACAGTTCCAGCCTCCTCCTCTCGCTCAGATTTACGTGTGAAGCTAATCCACAAGGGTGCATCACCCGCCAACGAGCGCAAATTCCGTCCATATGCCATTGCCAACCACTCTAATAGCGCATTCGCAACACCTACTGGCAACGTATCGCGCATCGTCTTCCCACCCTTACAGTGCTCGAAGGTCACGATGACCTTTGACCCCTGCACCTGTACATTGCGCCAGCGTAAGGCAATCACTTCCGAAAGCCGCCGCCCCGTCTGTAACAGAATCGCGATCAGCGCATAGTCGCGCGTGCCCTGCTTAGTACTGCGATCTATCGCTCGCATCCGCTCAGCCACCTCGTCTGGATCAAGTGGCTGGGCATGCTTATACGCCTGCACCCGCGTCCGTTCAACTGTCGCAATCGGATTCCCACATGAGAGAAAGTTTCGCTTATTGGCGAACGTGTAGAAGCTGCTCAATATAGCCAGCCTTTGATTGTAAGTCGCCTCCGAGACCACTCGATCCTTCGTTGACAATCCAGCGAATCCCTGTGCCGCCAGAGCGATCTCGCGTAGCGCTTGCATCCGCGCCGCCTCACTCTCCTCTCGCGCATTCATATGCGGGTCCAGATCTCGCCCCGTCTGCCATAACATCTGCCGAAATGCTACAAGCGTCTCCTCGTATGCCTTGCGCGTCTTCTCGCTCCCAGAGCGACGCTTCTTCGCATCGATCCATGCCGTAATAGCCACATCAATGTGCGTCCCATTTACCAGTGGTGAAAGCGCTTGCTCCGACATCTCTGCCCTCCCTAACAAATTGCAACTAATTTCTATAGTATATTCACATTTCCTCCTGCTTGACAACCTCTACACAAAAAAGCGGGCTGATGTCTTTTGTGACATCAGCCCGCTCTCACTTATTCGATCAAAAAGGCAAAGGACATTCTACTGCCCTGCTGCTCTCTTTGCGGCTCGTTTTGCCCGCGCCGCTAGCTTCACCGCTGGCTTTCTACCGGTGGGCCGGGACCGCTCTTCCCTCATCTCTGCTGAGTGTGCACTGCGCTTCCTTGGAGCAGGTGCGGAACCTACCAACTCTTCTGCACCTCTGCGGCTTTGACGTGCAACACCCGCATGCGAGCGTTCCAGCGCAGACCGCTGCTCTGCTGGTCTTGTAGAGCGCTGCCCTCTCGCTTCACCACCTCTACGCCCCTGCTCCTGACTCCTCTCACGGCCAGCAGGGAAACGCTCTCCTCCTCGTCGCGGAAACTCCTCCGACTCCCATGCGGCTCCACGACTCGCTGGACGCCGAACTCCGCGCTCCTCCTGTTGCCATCTCGGAGCACCTGCTGAGTAATTCTTCCGCACCGGCCGTTCGTATCGGTCAATCTCCTGCTCTGCAACAAAGCGCTTGCGTTCGCGCACAGGTCTCTCACCGTATGCATCCCTGTACTCGTGCTCATACAACTCTGGTGCATCAACGCGTGTGCTCCTTGCACCCCTACGTGGCTCCGCATCTTGCTCAAACAGTTTCCGTCTGCGTTCTGCACGTGACTCAGGGTGCGGCTCGTACTCACGCACAACAGGAAACTCCGCTCGTGAGGATCGGCTCTGCTCCTCATCCTGCCCAAACTGTTTGCGTCGGCGCACCGCTCGCGACTCGCGCATCGGCTCGTTCCCAGCATCCTCACGTGCAGCAGGCATCTCTACCGGCATCTTTCTGCTCTGTTGCACTTCCGGCGCAACCTCTGCGCGTGCAGGCCGCTTCTCAGGCTCCTGACCCCGCTCATACTCGTGCGGAAACTCTGGCTCGTACCGTCTCCGTCTCTCGCGTCCTCCGCGCGACTCTGAGAACGCCGAGCGCTCACGTCTCTGCCGCCGCTTCTCTTGCTGTTCCGGCTCCTGAGTCTCCAGGATTACTGGCTCAGGCTGCGGCCGTGGTGTAAGCGCCTCCTCGTCAATCGCCAGTTTCTCCAGAACCACTTTTTGCCCCAACGTGCGCGCCATTCTGCGCCACTTAGAGATGTCTCCAGGCACTAACAGGGTAATCGCTTTCCCCTGTCGCCCCATTCTTCCGGTGCGTCCGATACGATGTGTGAACAGCTCGCTTGACTCCGGTAGCTCGTAGTTGATCACCTGATGAATTCCAGTAATGTCCAATCCACGTGCTGCCACGTTTGTTGCCAGCAGTGTCGAGAACTCGCCGCGCCGAAATGCTGCCAGCACCTTATCGCGTGCATTCTGGCTTTTGTTGCCGTGGAGTGTGCCGACGCGAAAGCCGAGATTGCTCAGGTGCAGACCCAGTTTCTCAACGCCAAATTTCGTCTTGCCAAAGATCAGACTACTCCCACCCTCTGCAGAATGCAACAGCGTACATAGTGCTGCCATCTTCTGGTCTCTGGGCACCTGATAGGCAATCTGCTCAATCGTACTCTCAGTACCCGCCGCTGGCACAATCGTGACGCGTACCGGCTCTTTGAGAAACTTCTGCTCTAGTTTGGCAATCCATTCGGGCATCGTCGCGGAAAACAGCGCCATCTGGCGCGTTTCGGGTGTCGTTGCCAGGATCGCTTCGACCTCTGGCGCAAAGCCGATATCCAGCATCTGGTCCGCCTCATCGAGCACGCAGATACGCAATTTCCCTAAATTCAGCGTCCCCTGATCCAGGTGATCCTTGATGCGTCCGGGCGTCCCAATAATAATCTGCGCTCCATAACGTAACGCCGAGATCTGCGGCATATAGGATCGTCCACCCACCAGCAACGCTGTCGTCAGCCGTCGGCTCGCCGCGAACTTGCTCAGGACCGTATTGACCTGCGTCGCTAGCTCACGCGTCGGTAACATAATCAGTGCCTGCGCGACCCGCTCCTTGGCTAGCCGCTCGATCAGAGGAATACCGTATGCCAGCGTCTTGCCCGAACCCGTTGCCGATTGGCCCACTACATCGCTGCCCATAAGCAACGCTGGAATTGCCTGCTCCTGAATAGGTGTCGGCTCCGTAATCTCCATCTGCTTCAAAATTGCGCGTGTTCCAGCTTGTAAAGAAAAATCATCAAAAGAAGGCATGAAAAACCCTTTCAACCATAGCTATACCCAGCACGGCATTACAGTTCTATCCACCTGCGGGGCGTAATTAAAAATCGGAAAAACAAGAGGAACAGCCGCAAAAGGAGATGACAAGAAGACACGAATCCACGCGCAGGCACCATCTCATGCCCGACACACCAAAAGGACCCGTCCTATCGCGTCTGTAGCCTCCCCCTCCATCCCTGTTTCCTCTACACCGAAACAGGTAAGGGGTGATCGCTCCTGCAACCGGGCACATCATCAGGCCCTTATGCTCAATCCATCTATTCATATGAGAAGAAGCACTAACAACGCGTAAGGAGCAAGTCGTCTCGCTCCTACAGAAAGATCTTGCGTTTTCTGCTCCTTACACCAGACATATCGGAATCTTGCCCCAGAGGCGCAATTTCCCATAGAAATGTTTCGTCTCACAAAAATGGATTAGCTCTTGCAGGAGTACCAGGAGCAGACCGTAAGGTACGGGAGCAATGACTGCTAGCTGATAGTCAGTACGAACGTGTATGCAGGAGAGTAGTCTAAGAGGATTGCTCAGAGCTCATTAGCGTCTTTTTCGAGAACAGGATTCTACACATTATCCCTGTTCCACACCATGCAAACCGTCATAACACCCGCATTCTAGCACACCGAATCCGCTTTGTCAAATCAAACACAACTAGAACAGGACTTGGACAAAACAGTCTCTTTCTGCTATCATTTCTTACATCTGCGGCCCTGCCAGAGCGGCTTAGCTCCTTTGCTATCAACTGATCCTATGTCGTACTATAAGTCGTGATAAATGTGTTGTCTATGAAAGGGAACAAGTTCCGATGAATCAAACATCTCATACACGTACCGTGACGGTTATTCCTGGCGATGGCATTGGCCCGGAGGTGGTCCAGGCGACGCAACGCATTATTCAGGCGACGAATGTGCCTATCGAGTGGGAAGAGCGTGAAGCCGGCATGAATGTGTTCAAGCGTGGCATCGCTTCTGGAGTGCCGAAGGAGACCATCGACTCGATCACTCGCACCCGTGTTGTCCTCAAGGGTCCATTGGAGACGCCCGTCGGCTTCGGCGAGAAAAGTGCGAATGTGACACTGCGCAAACTATTTGAAACTTATGGCAATCTTCGCCCGGTACGCGAGTTTCCCAATGTGCATACTCCCTTCAGCGGTCGTGGCATCGATCTGGTGGTGGTGCGCGAGAATATCGAGGATCTCTATGCCGGCATCGAGCACATGCAGACACCCAGTGTGGCGCAATGCTTGAAGCTGATCTCGCGCAAAGGCTGCGAGAAGATCTCTCGGCTCGCTTTTGAGGTGGCACGCGCCGATGGTCGCAAACGCGTGCACTGCGTGACCAAGTCCAATATCATGAAGCTCACCGAAGGAATGCTCAAGCGCACCTTTGAGGAGGTTGCACGCGAGTATCCCGATATCGAGGCACAGCATATTATCGTCGATAACTGCGCGCACCAACTGGCGCGCCGCCCGGAACAGTTCGAGGTGCTTGTCACAACTAATATGAATGGCGATATCCTCAGCGACCTCACTTCCGGCCTGATCGGTGGTCTCGGCCTCGCGCCCTCTGCGAACCTGGGCAGCGAAGTTGCTATCTTTGAGGCGGTCCACGGTTCCGCTCCTAAATACGCAGGGAAAAACGTGATCAATCCTACTGCCCTGATCCTCTCAGGGGCGATGATGCTGCGCTTCCTCGGCTTCCTCGACGCAGCCACCGATATCGAGCATGCAGTCCTGCTCACTCTTGAGTCCGGCATCCAGACACGTGATCTGGCGGGCGATGCAAAAGCGGTCTCGACCACTGCCTATACCGATGCGGTTATTCAGAATCTGGGCAAACGCTCAACCAAAGCGACTGTGCGTGACTACAAGCCCTTCGTTATCCCTACTCTCACACCGGAACAGGAGACGGTGACGGTGAAGCAGCGGCGTGAGATCGGTGTAGACATCTTCGTCGAATCTCCAGCTTCACCTGAAGAGGTTGGTTCAACGCTCGAAGGACTCACAAGCGATCTGCCAGTGCACCTTAAGATGGTCTCGAACCGTGGCACCAAGGTCTATCCACCCACCGGAGCTATGACGGATTGTATCGACCACTGGCGCTGCCGCTTCATTCTCAACGATCTCAGCGATGCAACCACTACGCTCACAGACGAGACAATTCTCACTTTGCTGACGCGAGTGGCTGCCCACTATCGCTGGATGCACATTGAAAAACTTCCTGAGTTCGATGGTGAGGCTGGCTTCACCCGCGCCCAGGGTGAGGACGCTCTCCGCTAATTCCATCAATATTGGTACCCATTGCGCTAATGGTAAACATGGGTGTGAGGCTATTAGCGGATAGCAGGATAAGATTAAAAAATTCTTTGGGTATCGAAAGGAACCAACGCGTGGAGCTGATGGGATGCGTGGATGGGGGTGGACTCTGAAAGCAATGGGTAGACCCTGGAAGCGGCGGGAGGGCTGCAACGACCGCCGCATAGGGAGCGCGCTTGCCTCGCTCAAGAACGAGAGCGAGGCGAGCACGCTCCCTACGCAGCCAACATGGACACCAGATGAAATGTATTGAGGCTTGCCGCTACGTTCACTACCCGCCGCTACCGGTCTGCACCCCTGATCGCCATCGCCTTCACATCTCAGCCTGTCTTGCTACCCTCAGTACTGTTGAAATCCTATCTGTCGCGTCCGCTGCTCGACGGCACTCATCTTCACCAGGAGCACGATCATGAAACAGACACTCCACTCCAACCACTCCACACCCAACCCATATACAGGCCGCACCGCCATCCTCGCCACCAAACATGGCAAGGAGCAACAGATCGCGCCCCCGTTCGCCGCCGCTCTTGACCTGCACATCTCCGTCCCACCCGCCATCGACACCGACCAGCTAGGTACGTTTAGTGGTGAAATTCCTCGTCACGGCTCCCCCACTGAGGTCGTGCTGCAAAAGGCTCGCCTGGGCATGCAGCAGAGCAACCTCCCCCTCGGACTGGCAAACGAAGGTAGCTTCACGCCCCATCCCGACCTCCCCATGCTCACCCTCGACACCGAAATCCTCCTCTTTGTCGATGACGAACTCGACATCACGGTGCAGGAGATCGTCATTAGCGAGGAGACTGTCGCGACCCAGACCACAGTTCACTCTCTCGCTGACCTCTCCACATTTCTAGAGCGTGCACATTTTCCCTCTCACGCCTTGATCGTACGTCCACATGCTGTGCAACCTTCGCTCGTTCCCGACGGGATCACCAAGGGTATCACCGACCTGCACACGCTCGAACGAGCCATCAAAAGCAGCGCCTCCATTTCGCCCGATGGACTGGCCCTCGTCGAAACCGATCTCCGCGCCCTCATGAATCCGACGCGCCAGCGTGTCATCGCCACCGCCGCTCAACGCCTCGCACACCGTCTCACCCAACACTGTCCCGTCTGCAACTCACCAGGCTGGGGAATTATAGACAGCGTCCCTGGTCTTCCCTGCGAGTGGTGCTCTGCTCCCACACCCCTTCTCCGCGAACACATCTACGGCTGTCCACACTGCCCTCACCGCACCTCTGCTCCTCGCCCCGACGGTATCCGCAGCGCGCCCGCCGCTCGATGCCCTTTCTGCAATCCATAACAGCACAAAAAGCTTTGATTACTTCGAACAATATATAGACACCGATGCCAAGGAAAAGCACTATCCAGAGAATAGTGTTCCATCTCTCTTGACTTGTTAGATTCTGACTGATAAGCAGCTTTCCCTGAGCCAGTAGCACGAGCAACAGAAGACCCGAACTCCTTGAGACTCTCCGCTGCTGCCTGCTTACCTCCAACTGAAGCTCGTCCCGTGATAGCACACGGTACACCTCAGCTCGCGTATGGTTGCTTCTCCGGTGCTGTAATACCGCCAGCAGTGCGCGGGCGTGTAAACGTCCAGGGAAGCCTTGCCATACCTGCTTGCTGCCCATTCAACACCTTTCCCACTTGCTCTCTATCCGCTGCAAATCATTCGTTTAGTAGTAATGCTAGTTGGGTCAGGAATGTTGTCGGAGCTATTGCATGCATCGATGTGTTACTTCTCCTGATTATACTGACACGATTCCGACGCTCACATCTAATCTTGAGCGAATAGTGGACATGGAAGAATCCTAAATTGAACGGGTGAGAGCGTATCGCCTTGCTCTCACCCGTTTATTTGCTCAAGAGAGGAAAGAATCTTTACGTTGTATGTAATGCGTTCACGATAACATGAGTGAGAATTACAATCAGGACAATAGCAATCACCGCGAAGATTGCGTAGGCCAACGATACAATCGTTGTAGCTCTTCCTCTGGATACGTGGTGAATTCCTGTGACTACTGAAATGTTCACAAAGAAACCGTAGACGAACAATCCTATCGTGATCAATGGATAGAGCAACAGGCGCACACCTAGCGGAATATGGATAGCGATAAAGATCGTACTAACCGCACTTCCAATAATACTCAACGGCACATGGTAGAGGAGCATCGTGTAACATTGTGATAAGAAACTGGCGTTTCCACGGAAAGCTCGTGCCAGGGCGAACTCCACAATGGCTGAAAAGAAGAAAAGCAACGGCACAATTAAAATCTGTACCAGAATACCGATAGCCGTTGTGCTCACAGTCAACGCTGTTAGAACATCACCAAGCGCCTGGGAGTTTGTAGCGTCCCGTGCTGAGGCAGAACGGTCCAGCCCTCTTAAGTAGCCCAGGATGCTGGGAACGAGAATCACGAGCAAGATCTGCACCCAGACAATTGCCCAGCTTGCCCGCGCTCCCTCTTCCGCGAACCAGCGCGCGATGGGAGCAAACAGCCCTCTCAAGTAGAGGTACGGCAACTCTACAATCGCCAGGGCGAGAGGGCGAGGTCTCATTCGTACCAGATCATCACTGCGATTACTTTCAGTCACCTGTCTTTGCATCAATAGCCAGCTCCTTCAAACACACGTTCTCTTCTCTCAGCATTCCCCCTTTTTACGAATGCTGAGCTTTGTCGTACATAGCATACCAGGTATCATCGTAGTACGGCGAGAACATATGCCCGTACTGCATGCTACTGGTAAAGTCGTTATGCCCGTTGAGGTACCAGTTTCCACCATTCTTGATGAACCAGGGACCACCACTGGAACCTCCTGTCATATTGCAAGGGATGGATATCACTGTACCGGCTCCATGTCGCCAGCTCTTGCCAATCGAGCCTTCGGCACAGGATTGCCGCGTCTGACCATTGAAAGGGCGAGCGGCTGGATAGCCATACGCATAGAACGGCTGATTTACAGATTGATTATACGCCCAGCCAGCACCGCCAACCAGATCAGTCAAGTGCCCTTGCTCATTATCGGCCACAATAGCCATGCCCATGTCATGATGGTAATCGTTTGCTCGTGGGTTCATCCAGTCGTCAGGCACCAGCAGATCACGGGCAGCCCAGCAGCCGTAGGGTGTGTTGCCATTATCGTACAGGGGACAGAAGAGCACGTTGCGCATCCACCCACTGTTCCAATAGAGGCAGTGTCCCGCTGTATCAACGACGCTCTTGTTCAAACTTTTGACCGCGGTACCGGAGCAGACATAGTTAAGACCAGAGCTATCGGTAAAGAAGACCTTGCCAACAGTCGAAAGCGGATACGAGCTTTCGCCACTTAACGGGGGATTGCCTTTTTGTTTGGCCCCATTTGCGGCAACTGTCTCATTATTCTGCAGAGCAAAGTCAGAGCCAGTACGCACCAGCCCATCCACATCCCTGGCTCCTTGCATGCTCTCGCGTGTCCAATACTTCTGAACAACTTCAGCAGCCACAGTTACTGGATGCTCGCTGACCGCTCCCGCACGATTTGTAATCAGGCCAAGCAGACCACCTCCACCTGTTGCCAGATAGACAATATATGCCACAGCAAGCAGGCAGAGAAAAAGTCTATCACCTCGCAGCATCTGAAAACGTTTAGACTGTCGGAACATACGCATCTCTCTTTCGTCCTACAGAGAACTGATTACATGCCTGAGTCCTGTCGCTCGTGCTGCGTTTTATTCACGTGTGGAAGCTGCGCGGGCCTGGCGTCGCGCATCCTTTTCTGCGTCCAATACTTGAGCGTTTCGTCAGACGACGTATCTACTGAATGCTTTGTCACTTTGATCGAAGGATCTGGCTTGGGAAATCGTTTTGCAGTCATCAGGTATACTCCAATGATCAGGCATACCAACAGTATGCTAGTGAGAGGCAACGATACTGTTTTCTGTTGTCGAGCCATAACGCCTCTTCCTTTTCCGCAATAGCAAAACTATGACATGAACAGAACGTATTTACAGGGTGTTCGGTTACATTTTTTTACGCATCACAAGAGCCTTTTTTTCGCAGCAGAGCAGGGTCTTCTCTGTGTATAAGTATATCATTTATTTCATAGCAAAATTTACACACGCAACTCATTTTGCTGATTTTTCCCAATCACCCTCATATATAAAAAAGTTTGGTCCCTGTTTGTAATTCCTGCTCTATAGCGCTATAATTGAACTCAAGATAGAAGTTTGGTACCTCTCCACCGGAGATACAGGCTGGCTGCAATGTAGTCACGATAGATGTAGCATAGAGCGCGGGCAGAATTCCTTTGACGGTCCCTCAAGAAAGGAATCGCTATGAGTATTCAGACACTTCCTGGTCAACTGGTACAATCCAACAGTAAGCCTCGTATCGAAGGGAAGAAATTTGATATTATTTTTTGTCTCTCAGTCTTATGGCTGATCGGCGGTACCTTCAGCGATGCATGGGCGCATAACAATATTCCCCGTCTCGAAACATTCTGGACGCCGTGGCATGCAATCCTCTACTCTGGACTCTTCTTCCTCATTGGCAGCTTGCTGACAGTGCTGGTCGTCAATCGCCGTCGCAGTGGAAGCTGGTTGCAGGCAATCCCACGTGGCTACACTATTGTGTACTTCGCACTCATATTTATGGTTCTGGACGGCCTCGGCGATATGACCTGGCATCTCATCTTCGGTGTAGAGCAGCATCTCGATGCACTCTTCAGCCCGACTCACCTCTCAGGCCTGATAGGTATCGGTCTCTTTGCTACCGGCCCTCTCTACTCTATGTATATCCGCAGAGTCAAGCCCTCATCGTTTAGCGATTATTTTCTCCTTGCGACAGCAGTGCTCCTTCCTTACATGCTCTTTGCAAATACCACTCAGTCCTTCAGCGTCTTCTCGCAGATATGGCCTCTAACTACTCCTCCTGGTGCTGATACCGGTCAGACAGCGGCCATCGGGGGTATGGTCTTTCAAGCGGCGATGTTCACGTTCTTTGCATTGCATGTGACACGCTTCTGGACATTGAAGCCCGGAATGTTCTCCTACATTCTGGGAGTCACGGCCACCGCGCTCTCCATCATGAATCAGATCTGGTTCACAATTCCCGTCTTTATTCTCGGTGGTGCGCTCATTGACCTGGCGTATTGGTACCTGAAACCCTCCTCCACGCGCCTTCTCCAGATGCGCCTCTTTTCGGTCGCAGCAGCCTCCGCGCCCTACGCGGTCTACATGATCTGGATCGCCAGCACCATGCATCCCGCCTGGACTGTACATATGCTCATTGGCAGCGTCTACGTCCTGATGATGATCGGCTGGTGTCTCTCTTACCTCCCCTATCCTCCACGCCGTCCTGCTGTCGCTGGTACGGATGGTGAAGAGTAGGGGCTGAATGAACGTTCCTGCCGCCCGGCGCAATGGACGAGAGAGAATCGGGTCCATTACGCATCAAGTTAGGGCTGACGTGAGTGCGGCCCGAGCGGCGGGCGCGATGAATACAGGCCCCTACGATGGCTCTGAAGCGCGTGCAGGAGCCGACGGAGAGAAAATCCAACGTTTTTTTGAGAATGAGGAAGTTCGCCAGCCGTATCACAATTCGATATGGCTGGCGAAGTGGGTGCCAGGAATGTGTGTGCAGCCCAACGCCGCCGGCGCAATAGAAACACCGCCTCTCTCCATAACTCTGAAGCGCGTGCCGGGAGGAGCAACGCGGATGCTGTTCGCAAAGGGCATCACAGCCTGGAATGGCTGTACGTGTTTTACACAAATCCCTGGCGGATTGCAAAGGCTACGGCAGCGGCACGACTTGATACTTCTAATTTGACAAAGATGTTGCTCAGATGCCGATTCACTGTTCGAGGGCTGATATAGAGCGTTTCGGCAACTTCGCGGTCAGTGTGACCTTCAGCGACCAGTCGCAGCACCTCCAGCTCACGTGGCGTTAGCACTGCTTGAAGCAGCTCATAGCCCGCCTGCACCGTACGTTTAGTGGTCTCAGTGGTCGGCACAGATGGAGAAACAACCATTGAACGTTCCTTCAGCAAGCTTGCACCGTCACGCAATTGGTCAACCATGGCAACTGCGCGTTGCATGTTACAGTCGAGAAAGAGGGTCCGAGCCTGGGAACAGAGGACATACACCTGCTCTAGAGGAGCGTTACGCATGAGAGCCGCACGCGCTTGTTCATACAGAACTGTTGCTTCTTCTGCGCGGTTCTGCACACGACGACAGAACGCGAGACTTGCCTCAAAGGCTTGCTCAGCCGTCTCCCAATCTCGCACACGCGTTGCCACGACACCGAGCACACGGTCCACTGAAGTCCCATAGTACATAAAGCCACGCAACCTGTGCAGACGTTCTATATACGTCGCGGCGGCTTCAGCATCATCCAGGTGGAGATAGCATTCAGCCAGAAACGGATTATAGAAGTGACCGACGAGACCGATTGGCTCACGCTGTGTCACACTCTGTTCAAGCTCCCTACGAGCTTGAGAGTGGCGACCGGTGACCGCCAGAAAGTGACTGTATAATGCCATTGTGCCAAATTGCCACTCTGTATTGACTGCGTGATGCTTTGCGCTCTTGAAAGATTCTTCTGCGGCGCTCCAGTCGCCAAGCCGGAATTGATATTCTGCCTGAACTTGAAAAATTGCGGCTTGCAGTCGTTGATCCTCGCCTGCAAACAGCTCTTGCTGCGCTTGCTGAAGATGAGACTCACACTGCTCCCAGTTATTCTGAAAGAGTGCGATAACACTCTGATTCCAGTACAGCCAGCCCGACACACGGCGCACTCCATAGCGCCGAGCACGCTCAATACCGCGCTGCGTAAAAAGTACCGCCTGTTCGATATCACCGAGTGCAAGACTGATGACCCCCAGAACTTGATCACTCAATGTCGCTCGGAATGGGTCAGCAAGCGCAAGGTAGAGTTCATTCGCCTGCTTGAGCAAGCGAATAGCTTCATGAATATCCTCTCCCCACCCACGAATCCAACCAAGCAGATGCAGTGCAAAAGCCTGGCTCTCCCGATCAAACACGACACTGGCTAATTGATGAGAGCGCCAGAGTGCTGCCTCGACCTCGGCCTCATGATTGAGTAGCATAGCCAGCAACGCGCGAGCCTGTAAGAGCTGAATACGTTCACTTGCATGCTCGAAACGCAGGTCGGTATTCCCTTCTGCAAAGGGACGGCTCTGCAGCCAGGGGAGACGCTGCATCCTGTCTCCAGTCGGCTCATTTTCTCCCTCTACAATTGTATCAAGGGCGGCGCTCGCTGCTTGCAGGTGTGCAAAAGCTTGATCATAGCGGGCTTGCATACGATAGAGATCAGCAAGGCGACGATTGGCACGGGCGAGTTGTACAACTGGAGCAGTACTCGCACGAAAAGAAGTAAGTGCCTGTTGCAGAGCAAGCTCTGCCTGATTCAGTTCGCCCAGCTTAAACCATAGTTCGCCAATTATAAGAGAGAGTTCTGCCTGCGTCGGTAACTGGTCTTGAGACGGAACAGTGTGCGCATGTCCAGACTGTAGCAACGTAAGAGCCTGTCCAAAGAAGTTGAGTGCCTCGCGATATGCTTGCTGTCGCAGGGCATTCTCGCCAGCGCGAAAGCTCCAGCGCAAGGCAGCCTCCGGTTCACCGCCTGCCAGATAGTGCTGCGCCAGTTCCGCAGCATGCAGTCCAGCGTCATACGAGTAGAAGGTCTCCAACGCACACCCGATACGCCTATGCAGGTGCCGCCTGCGTTGTACTGGCAATGTGCGCTGGAGTACCTCCTGGACTATACCCTGACAGAAGGTGTAGTACGGTGCGGTGACTGTCCGATGCTCGGGTACAGCTTGCAGGTTGCCTCTAGCGGTTCCATACGTTGTAAAAACATCCGGCTGCATCAAGAGCAAGGGAGCAATAAGCAAAGCCTGTTCTGCCTCTGCAATGAGTTTGGTAATGTCTTCTCCTCCCTCATCTTCATACACCAGTGTCAAGACTTCGGTAGGAAAGCTACGGCCAGATAGAGCGGCGCACTGTAAGAAATCCTGACAACGCTCACTTAGCTCCTGGATGCGCCTCTCTACAAGCAGGAGAATACTATCTGGCAGGTGCACAACGTTGTCTCCTCTTGCTTGCCAGCGACCCTCTTGCAGTTTCAACTGCCCGGCACGCAGCAATAGACGCACCAGTTCTTCTAGAAAAAAGGGATTCCCTTCGGAACGCTTGAGGAGCACCTGCTCAATAGCGTCTGGAATACTGCCAGGCAATAAGCTGCGCAGATGTTCTTGAGCCGCTTGTGCATCCATGGGTGCAAGCGGAAGATACAGCAACATGTCACGCTGTACAAGCTCTTGCAGCGCTTTTGCTGCGGCATTAGCAGCAGCGGATTCCTGATGCTCGGCTTGACGGCCTGGAGGTCGTGTCGCTGCAACAAGAGCAAGCTGTCTCTTACGCAGGCGCACGATCAGGTACATCATTAATTCTAGACTGGCGCTATCAGCCCATTGCAGGTTGTCTATAACGAAGAGCACTGACTGTTCCAGCGCAAGCCTCTCCAAAAATAGCGCCAGGGCATCAAACAGGCGAAACTTCTGCTGCTCTGGAGAGAGGGGTTCCGCGCTCTGAGAAGGTTGCATTTGTAGGAGCGCGGCAAGTTCTGGGAAAAGGAGACTCTGCGCAGATAGCGACCACGTTCCCGCACCCTCAAAAGGCAGATCCTCATCCTTAGCCGTTGTCAGACCAGTATAGACACGCAACTGCTCGGAACTGGCAGAGAGCAAAACGGGACGAAGCGCCTCAACAAAAGGATGATAGGGAATAATACTGGTAGCCTCAGAGGCAGAGGCTTGCAAGACGAGAAAACCTCTGGCCTGTGCATCACGAGCGAGGGCAGCGAGAAGGTATGACTTCCCCACGCCCATCTCGCTGCTTAGAGTAAGTGCGCGTGGACCAGTTGGCAGATCACCCTCAATTGTATCCAGCAGTGTAGAGAGCAAACGTTGTTCTGCCTGCCGTCCAACTATCGGGTCTACGCTGCTCAGTTGTTCTAAATGGGAAAATGGATCAGCAAATGGTACGCGCATGCTACCCCCATGAACCCTCACTTTAGAAGGCACGCGCCTTTGCGAAGCGAGGAACAATATCATGATACACAAACAATAGCAGGAACACAACTAAGAACGGTACATCGAACCAAAAGTAGAACCAGAAAAATTCGTTTGCCTCCAGCACGAGCAGATGATAGAGCAGCGCGACGGCGACAATAGTTCCATAGACGACTGCCACAATCGCTAGAGGACGGACGCGCGCCCACTCGCGCTCAGTCGAGAGCCAGAACGCAGCAGCGCCATTACCGAGCACAATCGCACCGATAAAACGCGTCAAAACGGGCGAGATCGGCGTCGGCCACAGGGGGAGCTGAAGTTCCGGTAAAAACAAGAAGGCCAGACCGATTACCAGATCTGCCACACCAGCTATCAATGAGAGCATACGTTCAAAACGACTAAATTCTAGATGTCTCATCATTCTCTCTCTTCCTATACTTTCTTCTATTGTAAGCTACAAAGCTTAGCTCTTTATTCAGAAAACTATACGATGATGCAGAGAGATTTCTGCTACAGTATCTTACCCATAACAGGTACGCAAAAGAAAATGGGTAATCTTACCGATGAGTGCAAGGCTCGCTTCCGAGTACACTGCTGAACGTAGGGTAAGCGATGGAGGAATGAATGGCAATGAAAAACCTTATGAAATCGATGCGTTCAGAGTCTACAAAGCCATCTCCAATAGAAGGAATGGCAGGAAAGGAAAACCACATTATGAAGAGCATTCAAAATGCTAAGGTATTGCGCTGGGCCGCAGCACTGCTCCCTGTTCTGATGTTAAGCATTCTCACGGCCTGCACAACACAGGCAGCAGTGTACGCCGACTCAGTACATACGACACCGAAAAAAGCGGCAGCGAGTTCCGCCTTCTCATTTAAAATGATCCCCTCACCGGGTATCAAGGCCTGTCTTCCTAAAGCGTCTGGAGATGTCACAATCACACCTGGAGATTTAAACGACGAGATGAAGGTTTCTGTAACCGGACTCGCGCCCTGGCAGGAATACGATCTCTTCGTCACCGAACTGCCCAACAAGCCCTTCGGCGTCTCCTGGTATCAGAGTGATCTCAAGACCGACAAAAATGGCAATGGCAGCGTCACAGTTCGTGGGATCTTCGACAAAGAAACCTTCTCGGTATCACCTGGTGGTCCATCGGCAAAATTTGGAGCCGTCCACCAGTTCCACCTGGGCCTGTGGTTCAACGATCCCAAAGTCCCGTTCAATCTCGGCTGTGAGCCTGGAGCGACTACGCCAATCGTCACGCCATTCAATGGTGAGCAAAACGCAGGCATCCAGGTTCTCAATACAGCGAACTTCCCTGACAATGCAGGGCCACTGTCCAAAGTATCACGCTAACCACCCTCCTCTCGTGCTTAATCAGGGTTCCGCAGTTCGGGTGCGGAACCCTGATTTTGTTATAGGTACGGCAGTATATGCGCTGCTGTATCTATGACTGCATGCCCGGCTCCCGGCAAGATTGTGACGGTAAGCTGTGGCAGGTATGTACGAAGTCGTGCGGTGATCTTCTCCATATCACGCAAGGCATCTTTCGTTCCACCGAGGAGGATTGTAGGCATGCTTAAGCGCTGCAATTCTGCATCTGAGAAGATAGGCAAGGCACCCATACGGGGACGAAAGTTGTGCAGCAGCAGAGCGGTCATCTCTTCAACGCTATCTGGCACCTGCTGCTCTGCATAGAGCATGCGGACCATGCGTTTGAGACCCGATTTGCCAGATGATGAGTAGAGGAGTGCACGAAAGACAAACGAGATCTTATCAGGAACTATCCCTCCGGGACAGATAAGCGCCAGTTTTTCTACTCGCTCGGGGTTCGCGATGGCGTACTTTAGCGCTACCCAGCCTCCTTGAGAGATGCCAAGCAGAACTGTACGCTCGATGCTCAAGGCGTTCAACACGTTATTAAGCCAATGGGCGTAGGCAGCGCTGTTCCATGAGGGCCGATTCGCTGCACTATGCCCAGCTTCACCGATGAGATCGACTGCGTACGTGCGATAGCAGCGGCTGTATTGAGCGATGTCTCTTATCCACATGGCAGAGTTGGTTCCCGCGCCATGCAAAAGAACGAGAGGAGGTAAGGAGGTCGAGCCACTGGCAATAATGAAGGTGTTGCCGTAGTGTGTTGCGATATTGCGCGTTTCATGAGAGATGGGCCAGCGTCTCAGGGCAGCATCGTAGAAATCCATCACGGCTGTTTCGCCTGCAGGTGTTTTATAGATCGATGAAGTGCTCACTGAGTATCCTCCTGCTCTGTCTTTATCTCTGCAAGCTCTTTGCGCACTGTTCTAGCCCAGAGCAGCTCGTTCTGATAGAAGGAGAGCCAATTTTCTGAGATCTTGCGCCAGAGATAGGCTTCACGTGGTGTTCTCTCAGGAGTATCTTTGTGCTTCTCACGAGCTCTAAACAGCAATAATTGAGTTTGCACTTTCTCTTCATAGCTTTCAAACAGGGCATCTATTTCCGCTGGGGCGAGTGTATCGGCCCAGGCAAGCCGCGTGAGAAAGACATTTCTCTGTACAGGAGGTTCAGGGGTTAAAAGAATCCAGCTTCTCAGTTCTGCCAGTCCCTTCTCGGTAATGCTATATACTTTGCGGGCAGGGCGGTTCTCTTGAATTTGTACTTCCAGAGAGACCAGGCCCTCTTTGTGCAGTTCGACAAGCGGGGTGTAGATCTGATTGCTGTTTCCCGACCAGGAAAGGGTTGAAGACTCCGCAAAGACTTGCTTGAGTTCATAGCCAGTAAACGCTCGCCAGCTTAAAAAGCCGAGAATGACGTGTTTGATCGACATCGCGCGCTCCCCACAAAACCTTTTTGGCTCTTAAGTTAAGGTTGACATAAGTTAATCTTAACCTATGTTACTCAAAAAGAATGGGGTTGTCAACGTTCTGGAAAGATCAGCACCGAAGCGGCGCAACAGTTCTGTTTCATCCAATCCCTGCACCAGTGTGACGCAATAGGCCGAGCTGTTTTTGCGTAACCATGAAAACCCGTCAAGCATGCTCTCTTCCTCCATGTCTGTGCTGTTCTCTCATTCTCACGCAGATAGTGAAAGATGGAAATCACAGCCTGAAGTGAAATGGATGGACTGCCAGGACAATACAATCATGCAAGGTAGAATTGCAGCAAAGCGTTAAGGAGGGAGGCAAGCCCTAATCCATTTCAGGTAAGACCATTGTCCAATCAGGGCAGAGATATATGATGCGTAGGAAGCGGGACAAGCCACACCTACTCCAACAAATTGAGAAAGGAAGAGGTTGCAAAAGAGCGAAAAAAGAAGGACACTGCTTTCAGAAAGCATTTGTTGACCTGAAAGGAGTCCTTCAATGAGTCATGATACCCCATGGGCCAGGGCATTGCCAGTCCCCACAGAGGTGAAGAAATCGATGCAAGAGCTATGTCTGCACGCCGTCGAGCCAGCAGGGAGCCAAGACCTGATGCCTCAGCCTCTGCGAGCAGGTCGTCCGGCGCTGGTCAGTGGCTTGTTTCTGAGTCTGACGGTGCTCTGGAGTGTGCTGCAGGGCTGGACCGCGCAATTGGAGATCTGGCGGCAGATCGCCTTCTACGGGCTGGGACCCTTTGCCCCGGTTCGGGTGCAGGATGAAGCGATCTACAAACGCCTGGATCGACAGGGGCCTACGCTCATGCGTCCGCTTTTCGAGCGAGTGAGCCGGCTGCTGGGGAGCTGGGTAACCCCCTGGCAGCAGGAAGGGGAGCTCGCCCCCTTTGCGACCGAGGTCTACGCCCTCGATGAGAGCACACTCGATCAGGTCAAACGCTGGCTCGTGGGGCTGCGGCAGAAGGCCATAGGAGATGCGGCGTTGCTGGGGGGGCGGCTCTGTGGACTCTTTGACATCCGTCGGCAGCAGTGGGTGCACGTGGATGTGTTGCCTGATGCGCCGGTAGATAGTCGGGTCAACGCTCCAGCCATGCTCTGCTGGCTGCCCCCAGGCGCGCTGCTGCTCTTTGACCGAGGCTATGAGGAGTTTGAATGGTGTGATCGGCTCACCCAGGCCAAGATCTGCTGGATCAGCCGGTTGCGTTCTTCCACAAGCTATCGCATCCGTCACATCCTGGTGCAGCATGATGGCTACCTGGAAGCCATCGTGACACTGGGAGCCTTTCGCTCCAATCGCGCGGCGCATCCGGCGCGCCTGGTGCGCGTGTGCTTCCGGGGCAAGACGTGCGTCTTTCTCAGCAATGTGCTTGACCCGCATCTGCTCTCCGGCAGTCAGATCGCCCAGCTCTACGCCCGGCGTTGGGATATCGAACTGGGCTTTCGTGCCCTCAAAGATCATCTGCAGCTCACGGTGCTGTGGGGAGCCAAGTGGAACGTGGTCGCCACCCAGGTGTACGCCTGCTTGCTGCTGGCACAGGTCTTTCATGCGATGCAGGTGCGCCTGGCTCATGAATTGGGGGTGGAGATCTTCGATCTCTCGCTGGACTTGCTCATGCGGCACGTGCCACGCATCCTGGAGCGCGGCGAGGAGCTGGTGGGCCTTCTGGCAGAGCACGGGCGAGCGATGGGCATCATTCGCCCCAGCACCCGCCAGCGTCTGCACGTGCTGGAGGTCCCGGTCTCCGACCTGGTCTGGCCCCCGCCGGAGTGGGTCTTCCAGCCGCAAACACCGCGCTATCCCAAGAAGCCATCGGGCAAGCGGTCCAAAGGCGGCAAGAAGCGGACCGTTGCCTAATTTGTTGGAGTAGGTGGGACAAGCCACGCTGCCTACGCGGTGAGCATTTATATAAGAGGACGAAGCTCTGTTTTTAAGATGACGGGGTGGAGCGTTGAAGTCTCGTATTACTTGCAGATGTGGGATAGAGGGCACCTAGTTTGAATAACTCAACAACAACGCCATTGACTATTGTACCGCCCTGCGCAAATTGTACTGGCTTGTGCTGGTTATTCACTTGCTGCAACGCCTTGATAAGATTTGCAACATCTTTCTCCATGGATTGTAAGCGAGAGGAGTCTTCGCGCAACTGCTGTTGCCGGGCGAGCAGGTTGTTGAGCATTCCAGCAATCGGCCATAGTTTGTTGTTGGAGTCGAGTTGGACGCGTACATTCTCTTCCCCGTTCGCGATCCGTCTATGTGCGTCTGTGATTAACTTGATACTCTCGTCAAGCTGCCTCTTCTGCTGGGCGATCTCGTGCTCTTGCATAGCGATATTGGGAAAAAAGCAATTATCGAGATCTCTAAAAGTATGTACGAGCTTAATCCTGGTAGATCCGCAAAACTCATGCCACCTTTAAATGTAAAAAACAGGGAAAAGGACAATGCTACAATAATTACAGTGTAGATTGATCCAACAAGCATAAGTCTTCCACGTCTATTGAAATAGAATAATGCAATCATCAGCAGTAGGAGAAAGAACAAGGTAGCAAAAATAACGTAATCTCCGACTAGCAGGTAGATAGCAGACATAATGGAAAAGTAGATCACGCTAAGAAGTAGGATGACATTTGTAATACGCGCACGGCGAGCAATATCTCGTTGCTTGAATGGCGCTGTCACTGGTGGCTCAGGTGGGGCTGTCAGGCGATTCCATTCTGCGACAACACGAGAGAGATAGCCAAGAGGTTTTGCAGAAGAACGTTGTTGTCGCAGACGAAAATGTGTATCAGACCATGTGCTTGCATCATTTTTTTGAGATGAGGGAAAGTTCATAATGGCTCCTTCTTATCCTTCAGGAACAGGTTCTCACATTATTTTTTGCAACAAGATGTATACAGCGAGGATTTACTATAAGGACGAGGCACGAAGGTTAGCATATACACTTTAACATAGCAAAAAACTTGTAGAAAGCTTTTAGTACTTATGCCTTATTTGCCATAGAATAGTGATGTGCATTTTCATGCCTAAAGATGGGCTTGCAAGGAGGAGAAGTTATCATTACTACGATAATTCTCTACTATTCATTGCTGCTGTGTCTGTTATTGATTGCTAGCCAATCAGGACAATACAAAAGGCCCTTCCATGTGATATTCTTGATGCGAGAGCCGGCTCTCATAGAAGGAGGGAGATTTGGATGGCAAGGCCGACGATTTTTACTGTGGATGATGACTCCAAGGTGCTGAGTGCTATCGAGCGTGACGTACGACGCGAGTTTGGGAAGAACTATCGAGTTGTACGTGCAAGCTCTGGAGCAGCAACACTCGAAACACTCAAACAACTTCAGCAGCGCAACGAACCCGTCGCGCTCTTCCTGGTTGATCAACGAATGCCGGAGATGAGCGGGGTTGAGCTGCTTGAGCAGGCTATCGTACTCGCGCCGGACGCAAAACGGGTTCTACTTACAGCTTATGCTGATACTGAGGCGGCTATTCGTGCGATAAATACTGCTCGACTCGATTATTACCTGCTCAAACCCTGGGACCCACCTGAGGAGCAGTTCTACCCGGTACTCAGGGATCTCCTCGAAGACTGGCAGGCGTCGTACCATCCCCCCTTTCAGGGTCTGCGCCTGATCAGCCATCGCTGGTCTGCTGCCTCACACGAGCTGCGCGACTTTCTGGCGCGCAACCATGTTCCCTATCAATGGCTGGATATTGAAACCGATCCTGAGGCAGAAAAGCTGCTGCTGCAACGTTCGCTCTCCACCAAAGATCTCCCCTTCCTGCTCTTCCCAGATGACAGTTCGCTCAGCAATCCCACACATACAGAGGTGGCGGATAAGATCGGCCTGCGCATCCGAGCCGCAAGTTCGTTCTACGATCTGATCATCGTGGGAGGTGGACCGGCGGGGCTGGCTGCCGCTGTCTATGGGGCCTCCGAGGGACTCCAAACCGCATTGATCGAGCGTGAAGCACCCGGTGGACAGGCTGGCATGAGTTCGCGCATTGAGAACTACCTGGGCTTTCCTTCTGGCCTCTCCGGTGGTGATCTGGCACGACGCGCGGTGACGCAGGCACAGCGGCTCGGTGCCGAATTGCTGGCCCCACAGGAAGTGACCGGCGTTCGTGTAGAGGATCAGTATCGCATCGTGACTCTGTCCGATGGAACAGAACTGAGCTGTCATGCCCTCCTGATATCGACTGGCGTCTCGTACCGCAAACTTGATGTACCTGGGATCGAGGCGCTGACAGGCGCAGGCGTCTATTACGGAGCGGCGATGATTGAGGCCGTCTCCTGTCAGGACGGGGATGTCTACCTCGTGGGTGGGGCGAACTCGGCGGGACAGGCTGCGATGTACTTCTCCAAGTATGCCCAGCAGGTTACAATCCTGGTACGCGGTGACTCGCTCTCGAAAAGCATGTCCCAGTATTTGATCGATCAGATTGAGCGGACGCCCAATATTCGTGTTCGCGTCTGTACTGAGGTCGTAGCGGTACATGGCAGCGATCACCTGGAGACCATCACGATCTCTGATACGGCAAATCGGAAAGAGGAAACTGTTCCCTCAAGCGGCCTGTTTGTCTTTATCGGCGCAATTCCACACATTGATTGGATTAACGGCCTGGTAGCATGTGACAAGGCAGGCTTTATTCTCTCCGGTCCCGATCTGCTGCACAATGGCAAGCGACCCAAAGGCTGGACGCTTAACCGTGATCCGTTCTTGCTGGAGACCAGTGTGCCTGGCATCTTTGTCGCCGGCGATGTACGCTCAGGATCAGTCAAACGGGTCGCCTCAGGCGTGGGCGAAGGCGCAATTGCCGTCTCACTGATCCACCAGTATCTCAAGAAGGTGCTCTAATGTTAGAGGAATTACTCCAGCACCTGCCGCTCTTCGCTGACCTGACACAGGAACAACGTCGCTGGTTGGCCGAGCGCTGTGGTGAACTGCACCTGAATCCGGGGGACACGCTCTTTACTGAAGGGGAAGCGCCCACCTGCTTCCACGTTGTCCTATCAGGTCTGTTGCAGGTTACCAAGCGCATCGAGGACGAGGAGACGGAGATCGATCTCCTCGAAACTGGTATGTACACCGGTGATATCGGTCTGTTGATCGGGTTGCCACATATCGCAACTGTGCGAGCTGTTGAGCCAACGCACTTACTTGTCTTTGGGGCCGACACGTTTCAGCAGTTGGTCACGCGCGTCCCCTCAGTCGGCAAGCAGATGTTGTCGCTGATGGGTGCACGTGTCCAGGGGGCCGAGGTGCTGGTACATGAGCGCGAAAAGCTCGCAGCTCTGGGCAAGCTCTCGGCAGGACTGGCCCACGAGCTAAACAATCCAGCGGCGGCAGGCAAGCGCTCGGCCAACGAGCTGAGCAAGACGATACAGGATATACAAACACTCTCCTCGCAACTCCTTGCCCAACCTTTTTCTCCCGAACAGCATGCGCTGCTGACACAGCTACAGCAGCAATTCGCACAACAACCCGTACCGTTAGAGACCAACTCCCTGGAGCAGCTCGACCGAGAGGAAGCGCTGACGACGTGGCTGGAGGAGCAAGAGGTTGAAAATAGCTGGGAGCTTGCACCGCTCCTGGTTCAGGCAAACGTACAAGAGGCGTTCCTGGAGAAACTTGTGGGGCACTTTTCTGGTCAAATGCTCAATCTCGTGCTACACTGGTGCGGTGCATTGGTGTGTGCTGAGCGCCTGGCAAATGAGGTGAGCCAGAGTACGAGCCGGATCGCTGAACTGGTTGGAGCAATCAAATCCTACTCCCATATGGATCAGGCACCCCAGCAAGAGATCGATATTCACGAAGGGTTGGAAAATACGCTGATGATCCTGAAACACAAGCTCAAAAAGGGGCAGATTCAGGTGCAGCGCCACTACAAGCACGATATTCCGCACATTATGGCATACGGGAGCGAACTTAACCAGGTCTGGACTAACCTGATCGATAACGCTATAGATGCTCTGGAGCCGCAAGGTGGCGGACAGCTAGATATAATGACAGGCTTCGATGGCACATGGGTCCTGGTCGAGATTGCCGATAATGGACCCGGCATTACGCCTGACGTACAGAAACGCATATTCCAACCTTTTTTTACAACAAAAGCAATGGGTAAAGGAACTGGACTTGGGCTGGATATTAGCTATCGCATCGTCGTGAATCGGCATCACGGAACAATTCGTGTAACCTCACAACCAGGTAATACATGCTTTATAATCCAGCTTCCCGTCAGGCCTCCTGCTGCCTCCTCTTCGGTGAGCAACAGGGCAGGAACACAAACAGCACAAGATAGGTCTTCTTAACATAAAGAAGAGAAAGGTAGGCTTTTTTTCATGGAAATCGGTATGATCGGTATTGGGCGAATGGGCGCGTTCATGTGTCAACGTCTGCAGCGTGCAGGCCACACTTGCGTTGGCTACGCTCGCCACGAATCAACGGTACAACAGCGCGTCAAAGAGGGCGCTATTTCACGTGGTGCGACATCGCTCGAAGATCTCGTACACCAGCTCCAAACGCCACGCATTATCTGGCTAATGATCCCCGCAGCTTCGGTAGATGCGACCCTGGAAACACTGATTCCACTGCTCTCACCGGACGATATTATCGTTGATGGCGGCAACTCCCACTACCACAAGGATATTGAGCGTGCTGCTAAACTTCAACAACACAAAATTCACTATGTCGATTGTGGTACCAGCGGCGGCGTCTGGGGCCTGGATCGCGGCTACTGCCTGATGATCGGCGGCGAAACCGAGATTGTGCAGAAGCTTGATCCCATCTTCTCAACCCTGGCTCCTGGCGTTGAGGCCGCGACACGCACGCCCGGACGCGAGAAAGTGAGCAACGGGAGTACAGCAGAAAAGGGCTATCTGCACTGCGGACCCCACGGCGCGGGACACTTTGTGAAGATGGTCCACAATGGCATTGAGTATGGTATCATGGCGGCCTACGCCGAGGGCTTGAACGTTCTCAAACACGCCAACATCGGTAAGAACGAGAGCGAGATCGACGCCGAGACCGCACCGTTGAGCGATCCCGCCTACTACCAGTACGACTTCAACCTTGATGATGTGACCGAGCTCTGGCGACGTGGCAGCGTTATCGGCTCCTGGCTGCTTGACCTGACCGCGCAAGAGTTGCTCAAGAGTCCGCAGCTCGAAGAGTTCTCTGGCCGCGTCTCCGATTCGGGCGAGGGGCGCTGGACTATCAGCGCAGCAATCGACGAAGGCGTACCCGTGCACGTGCTCAGCGCTGCCCTCTTCGATCGCTTCTCCTCGCGCGGCCAGGCCGAGTTCGCTAACAAGGTGCTCTCCGCCATGCGCTTCGCCTTCGGTGGACATCTGGAGCAAAAGGCGTAGTAGTCTCTCTTTTTCCGATCGTGCCACCTGAAACAAGGCGCGAAGGAAGATATAAGAGGTATGGCGGGTGGGTCTGAGGGGACCACTGATGTGCGCGGGAACCACGGGCGCGCTAAAGCTGGCCCCTATTTCTCGTGCCATAAATGGCTGGTGGAGGATCTGAGTAACCAGTTAGACTACAACATATCACGACGGAGCGTATATTCTGTATACGTTCCGTCTTTTTTTCTAAGCAGGAGCATTTCTGACGAGTGTTCAATCGATAAATTTGGCCCTTGAGTATGAATGGA
>DAOUDD010000271.1:0-24310 GCA_034431765.1 Ktedonobacteraceae bacterium
CAGTACAAGGGCGCAGTTACTGGCGGTGCCGACGTTGTGGTAGCGCTGAAAGACAATACCGCCGTCCGCGATCTGATCTCTTACCTTGCAACAGCTTCGGCTCAAGAGATCTGGGTCAAACAGGGTGGCTTCACCTCACCGAATAAGTCTGTCAACCTGAGTGCCTATCCCGATGATGTGTCACGAAAATCGGCACAGATGCTTACATCAGCCAGTACATTCCGTTTCGGCGCAGGCGATCTGATGCCACCAGCCGTGCAGCAGCAATTTTGGAAGGGTATGCTCACATATATTGGCGACACCAACCAGCTCGATAGCGTGCTGAGCGGAATCGAGTCCGTCGCACAGCAGGCATACACATCGTAGCGCCTCTCTTAACGTTTTTTAGAGGAAGAGGGACGGCACTATGCAACAGACAGTTAATAAGGTCGTATCCGCACCAACGCTACAAAGACGCGAGCCACGACGCCATGGAAGCCTTGCGCCGTGGCTGTGGATCGCGCCGGCGGTACTCTTTGTCACGATCTTCCTGGTCTACCCGTTGCTCAACACGGTGTACATCAGCTTCTACAACCGCGACTCGACGCAATTTGTCGGCTTCAAAAACTACCAGTTTATCTTCAGCAACGCTGGTATGCTGGAGGTATTGCGTAATAATGTGATCTGGCTAGTGCTTGGCACACTTGGCACTGTGGGCCTGGGCTTGCTGATCGCCGTTCTGGTTGATCGAGTGCGCTTTGAGAGTGTGGCGAAGGCTGCTATCTTTGTACCGATGGCAATCTCCTTCGTGGGAGCGGGAGTGATCTGGCGCTTCGTCTATAACTACAATAATCCCGGACAACCACAGACAGGCCTGCTTAATGGAATCATCACCTTCTTCGGAGGTCAGCCGCAGGCCTGGCTGGTGCATTCTGGCTGGAACACTATCGCGCTGATCGCTGTTTACGTCTGGATGTGGACAGGATTCTGCATGGTCATCCTCTCAGCCTCGCTCAAAGGCATTCCAGCCGACATTATGGAGGCAGCACGCACCGACGGGGCAAACGAGCTAACAATCTTCTTCCGCATCATCGTACCTCTCATCAGTCCTACTGTAGTGGTAGTAGGGACAACAATGATTATCAACATCTTAAAGATCTTCGACGTTGTCTATGTGATGACTGGGGGACAGTATGGCACCAATGTTATCGCCGCCGAGTTCTATCGCCAGCTCTTCAACTTCAACAACTACGGAATCGCCAGCGCGCTCACAGTTCTGCTACTAATCGTTGTGATCCCGATTACAATTATCAATGTCAATCGGTTCCGTGCACAGGAGGCTCACCGATGAGTACAGTAAATCCGCAACAAACAGCAGAGGCAGTGGAGCTTGGACTGCGCTCAAGTGCCTCGAAGTTGCAGAAGCCCACAGGTTCTCGCCTGGTGCACGCGATCAATGGCAGTCTCGTCTCAGCAATCGTGATCTTCATCGCGGTGCTCTGGTCGATTCCTACGTTCGGCCTGTTTATCAGTTCGTTTCGGCCGGCGCAGAGTATCGCGAGTAGCGGCTGGTGGAGCGGTCTCGTTCCTCCCTGGAACTTTACCCTGCACAATTATCAGCAAGTTGTTCAAGCGCAGGGACTCGGCCTGGCTTTTCTCAATAGTTTGATTATCGCTATTCCTGGGACAGTGCTCCCGGTTCTGGTTGCTGCGTTCGCCGCATACGCCTTTGCCTGGATGAAGTTTCCAGGGCGAGATTGGCTTTTCCTGGCTATGGTAGCCCTGCTGGTGCTGCCGATACAGAGTGCACTGATCCCGATGTTAGGCCTCTTCACCGCGTTCAACCTGACCGGCAGCTATATAGCAATCTGGCTAGCACATACAGCTTTCGGCCTGCCCTTTGCTGTTTACCTGCTACGCAACTTTTTCGCAGCGCTGCCCTCCGACCTGTTTGAGTCGGCCTTTATCGACGGTGCCTCGAACTGGAAGGTGTTTACCAGCATCCTGTTACCGCTCTCAGTCCCCTCGCTGGCATCGTTGGTAATCTTCCAGTTTATGTGGGTCTGGAACGACCTGTTGATCGCACTCGTCATTCTGGGTGGAAATCCTTCACAGGCTCCGCTCACGGTCACAGTTGCGAACCTGGTCAACTCCTTTGGCTCGAACTACGAAGTGCTGACATCAGCAGCCTTTATCTCAATGCTGCTCCCGCTGCTTGTCTTCTTCTCGCTGCAGCGCTACTTTGTACGTGGTATTCTAGCCGGCTCAGTCAAAGGCTAAGCACATTTTTATCATAAGGGGGAAGCTTTTTTCTTCTGCTGCATGCTTGTGCCTGGGGTGTTCACCATTGATGGGCTAAAATGGGTCACGATAAGTTTTCCAGCCATTGGCGCACCTGCTGCTGGCGTTTGTGTCCGATTGCTTCGAGAATAACCAGGCTTTGACGAGCGTAGCGTGTTGCACCTGAAATATCTTTTCTCTCAGCAGCGATACGCGCCAGACCAAAGAGAATACAAGCGCAGACTTCTCTATGATCTTCAGGAGCAGACTCCTGAGCCTGGGAAAAAACTTTTTCAGCCTCGCGGACCTGCTGCCGCTTGAGCCGCATTTCACCAGCAATTATCAACAAATGGCTGATACGCTCACGATGCCCTATCTGCCGTGCCAGCGTCAGCCCTTCTTCTAAATATTGCTCAGATTGCTCATCTTCACACTGTCGTTCTGCCAGGATACTCAGAACCATCAAAAGATAGCTGACATGTTCACGATGCCCTATCTGCCGTGCCAGGCGCAGCCCCTCTTGCAAATGCTCCTGCGCCTGCTCATTTTTGCCCTGTTCACATAAAACTAATCCAAGAATACCAAGGGCCAGGCTGATACGCTCGATCCGTCCGATAGAACGCGCAAGTTTTAGTGCCTCTTCCAGGTAGGACAACGCTTGCTGATTATCTCCACGCGCAAAGGCAAGCTCCCCAAGATTCATAAGCAAGCGACTTGTATGTTGAGGGTGCTGAAGTTCGCGTGCCAGGCGCAGTCCTTCTTGCAAATACTCTTCTGCATGCTCATAATTTCCCTGCTCATAGTTCAAGGCTCCCAGAAGATTGAGCTGGTGACAGATTCTTTCGCGATGCCCTATCTGCTGTGCCAGGTGCAGCCCGTCCTGAAGGCAGGCATCGACGTATTCGTAGTTCCCTTGCTCAAAATTAAGCGCACTGAGGCTAATCAGGATGCGACAGAGCCACTCTCGATAATCAAGCGCATGTGCCAGTGCAAACGCTTGTTGCAGGAAGAGTTGGGAACGCGTATAGTCTCCACGCTCTCCCATCACCAGACCGAGAATCGTTAATTGCTGACAAAGTATCTCCTGCTGACCAGCGGATTGAGCGATCAGACAACCTTCCTGCAAAAAAGACTCTGCTTGCCCATAATTCCCTTGCTCAAAAGCTACCAGGCCGAGATTTGTCAGGAGAAGGCCTATCTGGTCACTCTGCTGTAACTTACGGGCAATAGCAAGCCCCTCTTGTAAATACGCTTCTGCCTGCTGATGATTCTTTCGATGGCGTGCAAGCAGCGCGAGGGTAGCAAGAAAACGACTATGCAGTTCACTCATATGCCGTTGACCAGCGATGCTAAAACCCTCCTGAAGATGCTGCTCAGCCTGTTCATAGTTACATTGCTTCTCCTCTATCTCTCCCAGGTAGAGCAATGTCAGCGCCATCTTCTCAACGCTCTCTAACGCCTGTGCGGCCTGATATGCGTGTAAAAGATGTTCTCTGGCGATTCCATACAATCCCTTTGCCTGCAAAAAGGGTGTGAAGGCGTGCACCCCTGAAATTAGCTCTATCCAGCGTTTATGCTCGAATGCAAGTCCAAAAGCTACGAGGATACTTTCACATTCCTGCTGCAGAGACTCATATTCCTCAGAATGCGTTTGCACATATTGCACCATATAGAGGATAAAGCGAATATATACCTGAGTATTCTGCGGCTGAATGCTCATATAATCAACAATTGTTTGATGCAACATGTAACGCTGCGGTCCGCTATTTTCAACCAGTCCGGCATCGCACAAATCATCAAGAATCTCGACCGGTTGGTCCATCACAGCAACCGCTGCCTCTTCCAGAAACGTGGCTGGTTTGGGCGGGAAGACCGCAAGCGCCCGAAGAGCCTTGCGCGCGGGCTCAGCCAGTTGTTGCTCACTAAGCGCAAGGATTGTCTGTAATGAGAGAGGAGCGCCATTCTCTAATCCTGGATGCTGATCGAGAATTGGTAGTTGTAGAGAGAGGTGCACACGCTTCTGCGCATCCATCAAGCGTTCAATTGCAGCTTTAATACGACGCGGTTGCCCACTGTAGATATGCTGCTGCAAATAACGACCCATGACGGTCAGGGCGAGCGGCAAAGCACCTGCCAGACGTATAAGGGTATGCACTGTCTCCAGATCTCTCTCAACAATTTGTGGCACAAAATGGGCTAATAGCGCTGTTGCATGCTGCTCATCGAGCTCAGGCACCTCGATAAGTTCTTCACCGGCTATATGCAGGCCAATAATGGGGAAACGTGTCGTAATCACATGAGTACAGTTAAGTCCACCTACCTGGAGTGCCAGCGCGTCTTGCATATGCCAGACATCATCAAGCACGAGTAGCATTCTGCGTTGACCAATGCGTGAACGCAGACATAATCCCCAATCCTCGAAGTTCTTTAAGCCGGCCATCTCTGTCGAAGGGATGTCTAATAACGCTCCCCAGCGACTCAGATGTGCCAGCACCTGTGACCTGGGACCCAGCCCAGCCCAGAGAATCCCATCTACAAAATATTCGCGTATCTCTGGTCGCTGCACGAGGGCAATAGCAAGTGCAGTTTTGCCCACTCCAGGCAGACCGCGTATCGCAAACAGTCCTCCATCGCCATCAGCTCCATAAATACGACCAATCAGAGACGTTAACAAGGCATCACGACCAACAAGGTTGAATGTTTGGGGAGAGACGCGTGGAATCATCGGGTCCAGGATAGGCAGCACACCCACTCCCGGAGGGGTGTAAAAAGATTTTCTATTCTTTTCAATAGGCTCTGGCTGCTGAATCTGCACCAGCCCCAGTTCTTCTGCATCTTTCTCAAAAAGCGCGCATAACTTCTGCCGAAAATAGTGTGAGGGAACTGTTGCCCCACGCTCCCAGCGGCTTACATTGATCGTGTCGGTGCCGATTTCTTGTGCAACTTTTCCCTGCGACCAGCCGCGCAGTTCCCGCTCTCGCCGTAATCGCAAATTTGGCTTCGCAAAACGCCCCTTTTCCTCTCCTGAGGATGGAAGTGAGGGTAAGCTTCTGGCAGGATGGGGAGGCGAGCTAGAAGTCTCCTGGCCGCTTCTCTGCTGATACTGAGAGCTATGCGGATACTTCTCTCCTAATTGCATCTGCCCTCTCCTTCCATTTTCTCTTGCACTTAACTAAAGAGCAATCACAGTTTTTCTATTGTAAAAATCATAACACATTCTGATTGCTCCCGTCATGCGTACCCCAAAAAGTCCAGGACCTTGTCATGTGAACTATTCCATAGCGTATCTCTACAGCCGGGGCTATACTTTTCGTAGTCACCGATAGTGGTGCACGAACGTTCTATACTACAGGAAATTTCTAAAAAAATTACGTTCTTCTAGACAATAGACATGGAATAGATATGGAAGTTCGCATCATCAATAATCGCTCGCAATGGAATACATTTCTGTCTGAGCACCCACGCTCTTCTTCAGCTCAACTTTTTGAATCGGGAGAATATCTCAACACACTGGGACATATCGTTTTTCGGCTGGGAGCGTTCGTGGAGGAGAGACTTGTCGGCATTATGCTTCTGGCAGGAGCTGATGTTAGCGTATCATCGCCACTGACGCTGCTTGGCCTTAAATGGATGTACTGTGCTCAGGGACCACTTGTCCTGCCTGAGTATTCGCTCGCGCTGAACGCGTTGCTCTACGAGGCACACGCAATCGCCTCACGTGAACACGCCATCTTCTTACGCCTCACTCCTGAATATTCCGAGGATGATGCTTTCCACGCACATCTACGCTGTGCCTCGCGCATCGGAAATGTTGACAGCTACGCAAGCGAGTGGGCAAAGGCACAGGGCAACATACGCTTTGAACTACATATAGAATTTACTGCCACTCCACTGCATGCGCAACACGCTGTCGCTCATCCTTTGCACACGGGTACCGAAAGTGAGTTGTCACATACGCCAGTCTACGAGTATGTCTACCGCCCCTTCCTCTACAAGCTCTGGAAACTCTTCGCTCACGGCTCATTACCAATACAAGCGCCCGCTCTACAACAGGTCACACGTCAGCTCGCGTGCAGCGAAACAGCGCCGCTACAAGCTGTGTAGTGAGAGTGGCCATTTCGATAACCTTTACAGAGGTTACTGAATGTATGACAATATAAGTACCGGGTTACGTCTATTTTTTGCCGTCTTTGCACATCCAGGAAGGAGTACTCTCATGGAACAACGCGTCTACGTCGGCAATATTGATCCAAATGGCCTCGCAGACTTTCTCGTCCAGACGTTCAACCAGAACTTCTCCTATAGTGGCTGGTCTGATCGCTATCAGACGATGGCTCAGAAGGTGGGACAAGGAGATCAAATTCTGGTCCAGGTAGCACGTGCACGTACGTCAAGTGGTCGTATACGTGGTGCGTTGGGTGTTAGCATTTCGCGCACCTCCAACGGTGTCAGTGTCAGCACAGGTCAATCCAACTGGCTCGATCTCGATGATCCCTCTATAGCAGGCACGCTGATTGGATCGCTCTTCTTCCCGCCCCTGCTGATCTTTCCGGTCCTGCGTGGCATCCACAACTACACCTTCTACCAGGATGTCTGGCAGGCCATCGATACCTACTGCACTCAGGGAGGCGCACACCAGGGCAGCACAACAACAGCACATGGTATCTATTGTCCATATTGCGGCACCATCAATGATGAAACCGTTCAGCAGTGTCAGACGTGTGGCGCGCCACTGCAAGCACAGCAGGGTCAACCACAACAGCAAGCTGCGCAACAGGCAACGCAGTACTATACACCTCCACCTCGTTCACCTCAACAACCACAACAGCCCGCGCAAGAGATGGTAATCTGTCCACGTTGCGGTCAACGAGTGCCAGCCGCAAATTTTTGCAATAACTGCGCCAATCCATTGCGTGAGACATCTGGAACACAGCAGGCTTAGGCTTCTCCTAATACAAATTAGGATTGTTAACAATAAAGATGGAGAAAAATTGAGAAAACGGACGTCGTAGAACGTTGTGTTGGCGCAGTGGTGCTGAGGGCACCACTGCGCCAACACATTTTATCTCTTTTCAAAGGAGAACAACATTTGTGTCTAACACCTATCATGAACAACGTATCTACGTCGGAACATATGCAGCGCAAGAGGAGCCTGGAATTTACCTCTACACGATGAATACACAGACAGGAGAGCTTGCACTTACAAGCAGTGTTTCTGGTATCGCGAACCCTTCTTTTCTTACACTCGATGCTTCGCGACAACGTTTGTACGCCGTGAGCGAGATGCACACCTTTGCCGATCGGCCAGGAGGAGGCGTGGTCTCATTCGCAATCTCCCCTCAGGATGGAGCGCTCACCCAACTCAATACTCAGCCCACATATGGCAATGACCCCTGTTATCTCTCGGTGGATTCCACGGGCACCAACTTGCTCGTCAGCAACTATACTGGTGGGAGTATTAGTCTCTTCCCTCTCCTGGCAAACGGAGAGATAGGACCTCTCGCTGAGCGTATTCAACACAGTGGACACGGACCGAATCCTCAACGGCAGGAAGCACCGCATCCACACAGCATCGTGCTCACCCCTTCTGAGCGCTATGCACTCGTCCCTGATCTCGGCCTCGACACAATCTTCTCCTACAAACTGGATCGAGACGCGCACAGGCTTACCCTGCAGGGTGAGACAAGAGTTGCAGCAGGATCAGGACCGCGCCATCTCGCCTTCTCTCCCGCTGGAGGCACCGTCTACGTCATCAATGAGCTATTGGGCACCATCACCGCCTTTGCATTGGACGAGCACGAGGCAATGCTGCGCGAGTTACAGATAGTCTCAACACTACCAGAGGATTTCAAGGGAGAGAATACATGCGCGGAGATTCGCGTGGCACCTTCTGGCAAATTTTTGTACGGCTCTAACCGTGGACACGATAGCATCGTCGTCTTCGCTATCGAGCCTGAGACAGGCAAGCTCAGCTACCTGGAGCATGTCTCGACAGGAGGGAAAACGCCGCGCAACTTCGCCATTGCGCCGAATGGAGATTTTCTGCTTGTCGCCAACCAGGACTCTGACTCTCTCGTCAGCTACCGCATCGACCAATCTACTGGTCGCCTGACAGCAACGGGGCAGGTAGTCTCGGTGTCGCGCCCTGTCTGCGTCGCATTTGTGTAATGCCTAAGCGACAATCTATTTGATGAAATGTGGCACATTTATGAGAGGTTAACAAACGTCGTGGCGTTACCAAGGTCGATATCCTGTCCCTCGTTGACAGCGGCCGTCACTGTACAGTCGCGGATAGCGGGTGTTGGCGGGAACCAGTTCCAGGAGAGCACCTTGGATGCCCCGGCCTCCAGATCAAAATTCGTTACCAGGGCATCGCCGATATCGCGATTCTGGGAAGTGAACGAGAGCGTCGCGCGGCCATGCAGCACAAGGTCGCTCGTCGTATTCGTCACCCGCACCGATATCGTCAGACCCGTCTGACTCCCTGTGCGCAACTTCTCCACGCTCAAGCTATTCAGCACCGACCCGCGAGCAGCCGACACGCTCCCTCCATCGCGCTGCAACGCCAGCAAGACAAACTCCCCCAGCACCAGCACCCCCACAATTAGCACACAGATAGTCGCGATGCGATCGCGCAATGATAATTCAGACAAACGACGCACAGGCTCCCCCTCTGAACGGATCTCGGCAGAACACACCTTTAGAGAAAGCTATCGACAAATATCAATGCAACTGTACAGGAAGGAACGGGGGTGTGTCAAGAACGTATGACCCTTTCTCCATTCTCAAGGGATTGAGCAGCAGCTACAAACGCGACTTGCTGACAAGCAAGCTGGCGCTGAGCAGGGCGTGCTCACGCTGTCGTTTAGAGAGCGAGAAGAATTGTAGCGTGTTGAGGGCATTCAAGAGCAGAGCGGTGTAGTACTCCTTCATGTCATCGCTAGGGTTCTGGTCGATTGTCCACCACGCCAGCTTGCGCAGCGCGAGTGTTGTAGCGTATGCTTTTGCCAAGGCCGCATTTCTTGTACGTAGGGTTGGAGCCAGTGTATCGAGCTGGCTAAACTTGTTGATTCGTCCTAGAGCCTCTTCCATCTGCAGGCGCTCTGGCAATGTTGCATCGTTCTCTTCCAGCAATTGGAAGCGTACTACAGCATCGAGTGTTGCCACGTCTTGCAGAATATGGCTACGACCGGTCTTTTCAAAGTCGATCATCCACATATCTTCTGCATCTTCTACCAGAATATTGTGCTGATTGAGATCGCCATGTGTGATGCTTTCATATGTTGGATAGACAAGCTTTTTCCCTCTCAGAGCAATAAAAGGATTAGGAAAAAGACGGTTTCCGGCCAGTGCACCGAAAATCAGCTTATCCTCTTGCTCTTGTACCTGGGGCAAACTTCCTCTCACCTCGTGTTCAAGCTGTGCCAGTGTGCAGCCGAACTGCTTCTGGTAATCGGTCAGGAGATCACGGGGGCGCATCATACCAGGACTGGCATACCATGCTCCACATGTGCTATGGAAGAGCTGATGTAGAGCAGCACGAATTTTTCCGATCTCATTCTGTCGATAGAACTGGCCAAAATCAACCCAATTATTTGCAGATGAGCCTAATAATGAATACGCGATCCCTCCGAGCAAGGGAGTGTATGCGACCTTCACAATCGTAGTGTGGCGTGCACCAGAGACAAACGAGCTAACATACTCATGGAAGCGCTTTACCTCCTCCTCAATCCTGCGCATGTGCCCGAACTTCACCACCAGGGTATGCCCTCCACCTGATGAGAAGAAGGGCTGCACACGCAACACATTTGTACCGCTGCGACTCGGCGTTGAGGTTAAGGGGTTCACCATGATACTCTCAGCCGAGTAGAACAGGCGACGCAGCAGATCCTCAGCCTCCAGCACCAGCCGGTTATACAAAGGCGTTTCAGACTCCACGCGCACTCCTCTGATCTCTAAGCCCTGCACAGCTTGCTCTAGCTGATCAGATTGCCCATAAATCTCTAAGGAGGAATTCATGTTGACCTGCTCGGCAAAGACCTTCTCAACGGTTGGCAGAAATTGCTCATCAAACTCTTCTTTAGAAAGGAAATCCGCGACTTTATAGTTCCGAAAGGCCAGGCGGATATTCTCCTTGGTGCCATGGGCGGAAAGCATGATTACCTTGATCGATTCGCCAAGCCCTCGCTCCGCTAACTCTTTGAGCATGCCAACGCCATCGGTATTGTTGTCTACGTCTTGCAAACGGATATCCAGGATGATGACGTGGAAGAGAGTTTCCTCCAGGCGTTTGAAGGCCTCTGTCACGTTTGCCACGGCTTCTACATAAAAACCTTGCCGCACCAGCATCTCGGCAGGCTGCTCACGCCAACGAGGGTCATCGTCAACAATCAAGATACGTCCTCGCACGACTGTAGTCATAGCGGCCCCCTTTCCGTCACAAACCAGAACAATCCGCTTTTGGCCCGCAGCAAAAAAGTCGAGTATTTTCGACATGATCTCATGCCGCTCTCATTGCTTACAGGCATGTATTCGGCTTCTTGTCTGGCAATTACTCTAAATGGCTTGCAATAGTGTTCAAAGCATCATTCACCACTGCAACAAGTCCATTTGGATTGAAGGGCTTATCAACCACGTCGTCAACGCCCTGTCGAAATAGAGCACGCATCATCTGCCAGGGAAGAACACTACAGAGAACAAGTAGATGATGCTTATGCTGTATGAACTGAGAGATAAGCCTCTCTTCCCTGGGCCCAACTCTGGTACAGCCCAGAATGACCAGATCGAGTGGCTCATCCCCGAACTCGCTAGCAGGACAGATGTAGCTATCAGTATCCTGGACTGAGACAGAGAAACCCGCCTCCTGTAACGCCTGGCTAGAGAAATCTCGCCAGTAATCCTGATGATCAAGTACGAGGATTGTTTGCTGTTTACTCATAATCACGACACACTTTCCGCGTTTGCTTTTGGCAATGAGAGTGTAAACGTTGCTCCCTTCCCCGGCTCGCTCTTCACCTTTAATTCACCGCGATTTTTCAGTGCATTGTTTCTGGCGCTCCACAGGCCGTATCCTGTGCTCCCCTTGGTCGAGAAAAATGGGTTGAAAATCTCGTTCTGCATCCTAGTAGGGATACCCTCTCCAGTATCTGTCACCTCGATGGCGACATTTCGTCCTGCGTTGTGTGCGCATATAGTCAGCCGCCCCCGATCGGACATCGCTTCTTTTGCGTTAAGAATCAAGTTGTAGAGAATGCTTACGACCAGGACAGGGACGACCTCGACGGGCGCACCATCGCTTTCAATTTCCTTCTTCACCTCGATTGATTCAGGCAGTGCCACAGCATCGAGCGCATCCTCTATCAGAACTTCTGGCCGCACAACCTCCCATTCTCGTTCCGGCGTCTCTAATTTACTCTGTTCGATATGGTCATCTTTTAGCTTTTTACTGAGACTCAGCACCTTCTGGACCGCGTGTACAATATCATCTAGCTTTTTGTTAACCACTCCATTCGGATCTTGCAGCTCTAGCTCTCTGCGTACGTCACGTACAAAGGACGGCACCAGGCCCAGATCATTCCCCAGGCGATGCGTTAGCTCAAAAGCTGACTCGCCAATCGCGCTTATCTGCTCAGCCATCAAGATGCGTTTCTCGGCCTCCTGCCGCTCGCGTGCACTATACAAGCGATAGAGCGTACTGCCGAGCTGATGCGCCAGGCCTTCTAGAAACTGCACATCACTATGGCGGAAATAGCCCATCTCTTGATGGCTCATCTCCAGCGTCCCGTAATATGCATCCTTAAATCGCACATGCACAATTACCAATGAGCGAATTGCGGGATCTGGCAGGTGATCCCGCATTGTTTCAAACGAGGGATGTGCCATATCATACACGAGAACAGTCCGTTGCTCTTGCTGCTCCTGCATGAAGATATTTTTGTCAAATGTGATAGCAGGGAAATCCTCTCCTTCCTGAGAGCTACCGCAAGCGATCAGTTCCTGTTGCTCCTCGTCGTAGCAGCGCACGACAACGTGACTCTTCATATCATACAGTTTTACAATGCGTAACACCGTCTGATAGGTTTCTGTGATCTGTGTAAAATCATGAATACTGTTTAGTTGTTTGCCAGACTCGTACAGGAGGGCGAAGCGCTTGGCCTCGCGCTCTGCTCTGTCATAGCGCTCGGCATTCTGCAATGCGACGACAGCCATATCTGCCAACGCCTTTAGCAAACGTTCGTCTCGCTCGTTAAACTTGCCCGGCTGGGTGCTCTCCACATCGAGCATGCCGCGTAACTCATTCGCTGCTAACATGGGAATGGCAAGTTCTGAACGCATGCCTGGTATCCACTCAACATACAGTTCTTTCCACTGCACTGCGGTTGGATCGACGTTCAACACCTGTTTATAACGAGCAGTGTAGCCGATAATCCCTTCTTCTAGCGAAACATGTTGCCCTTTCATGCTGCGCGAGACACCGCGTTGATCAGCAACCCACAGATCATTCAGGTCTGCATCATAGAGCAGCAACGTGCCCTGCGTCGCCTCTGTCAATTCCAGCGCCTTGTCAAGAATCAGGCCAAAGACTGATTCTGAATCTAAGTGGCTCGTAATCTCCTTGCTGATCTCATTCAAGACCTGCCCTTCTCTGGCAAATTGCTGCTCCCGTTTGTATGCCTGCTCATTTTTGAGCGCCAGCACCGCCTGTCCCGCTAGCGTGACCAGAAACGTTTCGTCCTCCGCGCTAAAGGCGGCCTCTTTCGCGCTCTCAAAATTCAGCACCCCCACGACCTCATTCTCATCGAACATGGGCACATCCAGTTCCGCAATGGTTTCGGAGCTAGCAGAGAAGTAGAGATCGCGCCACAGAACGTCCTTATACACATTCGCGACACGCGCCGGTTTTTTCTGCTCAAAAACCCACTGTACAATCGCGGAGCGCTCGCGTACTGGAATAATCCCTTCGCGTCTCTCCTGGGCATGAGGGCCAACAGCGGCGGCGGTCCAGAACTCCTGTGCCTCAGCATCATAGAGCTTGATCGTCGCCTCATCGGCAGGTGTGCGTTCCAGGGCAAGGCGCAGAATCATTTCTAATTGATGCGTCTGTCCCAGGTCCCGGTTATGACTCAACTCGCGGTCAATGTTTTGTAGGATCTTTAACTCTGCTGTACGCTGCTTTGCAAAGGTATCAAACTTATGCGCATTCTTAATCGCTATCGCGGCATAATGTCCCAGACCGGTGATTAAGAGCTTCTGCGAAGCGTCAAAGCGCTGCGCCTGGCGGAAGTAGACCAGCAAGACGCCAACGAGTTCGTCATTCAAGCGCAGCGGAAGAGCAGCAGTTGAACGAGTCTGTTCACGTCGCTCAAAATCGCTCTGCATAGCATTCTCGTGTCCATACAATTCCGTTACAAGGGTAGTATTTTTTCGAGCAAAAATTGCCTCTGCATGCCTCAAGATGCGATAGGCAATGTCATCTGGATGCTCAGGTCGAAACAACTCGACTGAACTGCTTTCCAAAAACTGTCCGAAGGTATAGGGGGGAAAGACAAAGGCGCTCTCTCCTTCATTATAAGGAAAAAGAATGACGATATCGCCTTTTGTCGCCTCTCCAATGCGTTCGACTGTTGCTTGCAATGCCGTCTCTGGCTCTAGCTGCTGCGTAATCAGTTGACCAAATTCGTTAAGCTGCTGTAGATTATTGTACAGACGAATATTATTTAATGCCTGCGCAATATGATTTGCCAGGAGTTGCAGAATAAACTGATCTTCCTTGTTGTACGTTCTCTGCTGTGGGTGCTGCACCAGTAACACACCCAGGGAGAGGTCGCGCAAGACCAGCGGTAAAGCAATCAATGACTCTTTGAGAGCCACGATTTCGTGTATTTTTAGATTCTTTTTGTCTGTCTCTTTACTCAATTGCTGAAAGAAGAGCGGCTGCTGCGATTTGATTACAGCACGACACACATATTCAAGGGCTGCAGTCTTTTCAGGACGAGTATCACGATCAGGCTGAACATGCATCCCTATAGCGTCAGATTGTTGATGATAGATGGCAAGCAGAAATGTCGAGCTGACATTGATAATACTTTCTACGCGTTTTTGCAGCTTTTGAAACAGATCTTCCACGGTTGAAAGCTCGTGATTGATCTCCTGCCCCAGGCTGGCAACCTCACGATGTCGCCATGCTAACCAGGCTTCCTGTAAGATAAAGGCTGCCTGCGTGGTGAAGGTCTGAAAAACAGCTAGTTCTTCTTTACTAAATGTTCTTTTCTGCCGATAATTCAGATATAACACAGCCAGGGGCTTTTTGCGATGGCGAGTACGCAGTGGCAATGCGACAAATGCTTGCACGCGCTCAGCGGTGGTAAATGGTCGTCGCAGATCAGGTTCCATCTCCAGATCTTCAACGACGACCATACCCTGTCGTAAGATGCCTCGCGCTAAACCATCTGCCCTGGGAGGATCATATGGTTGCACAGATCCACGCATCTCGCCAACCATAATCGCAGGCTCCATGTGGATAAAGCGATCAGTAATCGGATGAAAGGCAAAAGCAAGGCATATATCTGTTTCAAAGAGGCTCTGTGCTACTTCGACAATGTGTTGCAAGGTGCTACGAATATCACCAGGCTCTCCTGGCGTATGTGCCAGCTTCTCTAGCCATTCGTTGACCTTCTGCGGTTCGCGCGCTTCCATGGATCCTCCATTCAACCTCCTGGTGGTGAAGTTTTTCTGCCATTCTATCACTTAAAAGCAGTTTGCCCCCTTGCGTGACTGCTCTCTATCGTAATGACGCAGCAACTCGCACCTTATTAAATTTCTCCCCCTTGCACACCTCCTATTATGGCGAAGTATCCATTGCCCCCAACAGAAGCAGTGCCTCTTTCTGCGCATCCAGCAAGCCAGAGGCGAAGCTGATATTCATTCCTTCATAGGGCCGCTCCTGCACCAGGGTCTTGAGAAATTTTCCACTCCGCACATCCCATAAACGAATCGTTCCATCGTCTCCCGCACTTCCAAGCATCTGCCCGTCGGGTGAAAATCCAACTGACCAGACGCAATTGCTATGACCCTGCAAGATGTGCAAGGGCCTTCCACTCGCCACATCCCATAGACGTACTGTTGTATCATGGCTTCCACTCGCCAGCAGCATTCCATCCGGGCTAAAGGCGACGGTTCGCGTCCAGGCTGTATGCCCGGTAAGGATGCGTGAGTTTTGTGAGCTAAAGCTGTGCTGCTCATCCTTTTCCCAGATACGGATAGTGTTGTCATCGCCAGTACTCGCGATCCTTCTCCCATCGGGACTACAGGCTACTGACCAGACACGGTGTGTATGACCTGTCAGCGTTGCGCAACATACTCCCACCTCTGCATTCCAGAGCCGTACAGTCCGATCATCGCCTCCACTGACAAGGGTCTTGCCATCAGGCAACCAGGAGGCAGACCAGATTGTGCCTTGATGACCTGTAAGTGTCTTTAAAGGACAACCCGTAGCGCTCTCCCAGAGCCGAATTGTTCCATCATAGCTGCTGCTCGCAAGCTGACTGCTATCCGGGCTAAAAGCGACCGAGCGGACAAGGTGGGTGTGACCTGTTAGCACATGTAAACAGCGCCCACTTGCTGCATCCCACACACGTACCGTCTCATCCTCGCTCCCGCTGGCGATGTACTGTCCATCGAGACTATAAGAGACTGTGCGTACACGATTGGCATGCTCTTTGAGGATGCGCACACACCTTCCACTCGCAATCTCCCACACACGTACCGTCTGCTCTTCTGTCCCATCCACGATCGAGCAACCATTCGGGCTGAAGGCAAGCGCTTTTACCAGAGATGTAGAGCTTTGCAAGGTACGAATACAGATAGCCTGAGCAGTATCCCAGAAACGAAGCGTCTGGTCTTCGCTCGCACTGATCAGCAGTTCACGTCCCGGTACAAAGGTGAGGGACCAGATGCGGTGGGTGTGTCCACTTAATATTTGCAGGCAAGCACGCGTTTTCACATCCCAGAGGCAAACGGTGAGATCATCGCTACAGCTTGCTATACTCTGGCCGTCCGTTGAGAAACTCAACGAACTCACGCGCTGTGTGTGCCCGGAGAGCGTGTCCAGAAGCGTTCCTTCATCTATATTCCAGAGACAGATTGTCTTGTCCTCGCTGCCGCTGGCGAGCAGCGCGCCCTGTGGTGCAAAAGCAAGTGTTCTAACAGCGTGTGTATGTCCGTGCAGGACAGTTCGGCACTCCCACGTATCAGTCCACCAGAGGCGAATGCTCTGATCATCACTTCCGCTTGCCAACACCTCGCCATTTGGGCTAAAAGCAACAGCACGTACACGTTGTGTATGTGCTGTGATTTTGTGCAGACATGATGCGGTTGTAACATTCCATACGCGCACCGTGCAGTCTTCGCTGGCGCTGGCAATAAGCTGACCATCCGGGCTAAAGGCTACCGAGCGGACCCAGTCCGTATGCTCATGCAAAATCGTACAGCACTGTCCCGTCTCCACATTCCACAGCCGTATATCCTGATCCTCGCTTCCGCTTGCCAGCAGGCGACCATCTGGGCTAAACGCGACTGAACGAATACCGTCAGTATGACCTCTCAATGCAAAAAGTGGGATCATGCCGTCGATGCGCCAGACCCGGATCTCACTCGTGGTCGTTCCTGCGGCCAGTAGAGATCCATCGGGGCTAACAGCTACGCAGAGTATGCTGCTAAAGGTGTCGGTAAAAACAGAGGTAGCGAGATCGGCATGCGCAAAGTTGACCTCAGGCAAGAACGCCCCTTGCAAATACGCCTGTCGGATTGCAAGATGATCACACTGTAAGCCGCGCAGGTCCGCGCTAAGGTATAGCAGCAGATTCAGAATGTTGCCTGCCGCATAACTCTTGCGCAGGAGAGGTGTTTGGCGCAATAGGGCCAGCATACCCTTTAATTTTGCTTCACACTCGCTCAGTTCTATGTGCTGAAGCAAGCGTTGGATCAGCGGTGCAACAATCTGCTGCTCCTGAATAGTACGGGTATCATCTTTCGCCTGAGCCAGCAAGAGCGCATGGCTTCCTAACAGCCCGATTCGCTCTTCTCGAATCTCGGAATACACCTGTTCGACCAAACGCTCTGTGATATATTGCAATACCACAGGTTGGAGTGTGAAGCGCTCTTTTTCGTGCACCTCCAGCAACGAACGTCGTTGAAGCGAATCCAGGGCTACGAATAGTGCGCTACGCGTAATAGCAGGCTGTGTGCGTATCCATAGTTCATTGCGCGATACCGCTTCACGCTCGATCGCTAGCCAATACAGCACATGTTTCTCTGTCTCTGCAAGACGCTGCATCTGTTCGTCCAGGAGATCCTGTATATCACCAAAGATGGTCTCTTTCTCGCGCAAGAATTCCGCAATATCTCCGCCAAAGATAGTAGAGATCGGTTCTGCCACAAGCTTCAAAGCGAGGGGATTGCCGGCGTACAGGTTTACCAGGTGCCTCCATGTTTCGTCTGAGCCTGCCAGGTGTCTCCCCTTCAAGAGCAACTGTCCATCGTCAGCGGCTATTCCTGATAGGGAGAGAACGCGCACTCGTGAGTTGTCCCCTTCCATACGTACAAGATCTTGCGGCTTCTCCCTGCTTGTCAGGAGCAGACAGCTCTGGTGATCACTTTCTCCGAGCCACTGAAAGAGCCGCTCATAGCCGCCGTGCATCTCGACAAAGCGGCCAGCACGCTGATCACTTTGAAAGAGCGACTCTACATTGTCCAGCAGCAAGAGGCAACGATGCTGCTGCAAAAATGTGAGGAGCAGTGTAAGCTGCCCATCGAGGTTTTGCGGGAGTGAGACGCGGCGTTGGTCAAAGATCTCCTGCAAGCAGCCAGCCAACAGATCCTCGACAGCGGGAGCATTTTGCAGAGAACGCCAGAACACATACTCGAATTTGTGCTTGACCTGCTGAGCCAGCAGCGTCGCAAACGTCGTCTTGCCCACACCCCCGATGCCCAGAATCGCTACCAAGCGGCAACCTTCGTCCAATAGCCAACCTTTGATAAGTGTTTGCTCCTGTTCACGTCCATAAAAGCGCTCAACATGCGGTGCTCCGTCCCAGCTCTCCAGTACAAGCAGCACGCTTTTCATAGTGGAGGATACAGCACTGCTTTGTAGGTGAGAGAAAAGAAGTCCATCTGAAGAGAGTATTCCCTGAGCAACAGAAGGAGGTGTGATAGGAGTATGAGGTGTGATAGGATCTGTATGTAATGCAGACGTTTGTACAGGTGACAGACTACTGCTGTTGAGAGTGCTTGCGGCAGCAGGGACTTCTTGATCTGGCAGAAACCCCAATTCCTGTGGTCTTTTTCCATAAAGTTCCACGAGCATTTGCAAGTTATATGGATTAGGATAGACCTCTCCCCGTTCCCAACGATCCACTGTCTTCTTACTGGCTTTTAGCCTCTCGGCAATATACTCTCGTGACCAACCACGTACAAGGCGTTCATGTCGTAGGCGCTCACTCCATGAATTGTGTTTCTCCACCGAAATCTCCTCAAGTACTGAAAAGCGGGACACACAACGGGAATAGATGGACATTTCTCGCAATTAACACTGTTTTGTTTTGTCCTGACAATGTCCTCCTTTTGTCCGACTATTGTCCTGTCTCTGCGGTTCTCCTCTGGCTAGCTTCCAGGTACCCTTATGTATGGCAACGGTAGGAGATAGAGGAGAACTTCTTCACTGTTATCCTATTGACGCAGAGCTTTAAAAAATATCATTTTTTATCTCTTCAGCTACATACCTCTGCAAAAACTTCTGCTGGAGGAACGACGCTGGGTAGAGCCTGATAAAAGTGTAGCAGGAGCACAACGGTATCGCAAGCCTATCACAAAAGTGCAGGTTGCGCAGCGGATAGTTGCACAGCGCATATATGTACACTGTTACCTGATCTGGAGAAAGGGAAGGATTTCTAATGCTCACATCATTCAGCGCACAACCACTCGCTTCACAGAAAAATGAGACCTTAATCGCGCACGCCAACACACTCTATGCAACCCCAGCCCAAAGCGCTCCAAGCACCGAGAAAGAAGTTGCAATAGACTTCTATGACGAGTCGATCTGGCGCGCGCTCTATCCTTCGCTTCGTTCGCTGGCGCGGCACCTTGCTGGCAGTACGTCCCTTTCATACTGGACCGGGCGCAAGGAAGAGTTAGCTGAGGACATTCTGCAGGAAACACTGTGTCGGCTGATCGAACGGCAGCGCAAGGTCGAAGCTGGCAAGGCTGAGCCGATCCAGTCGCTCAAGCAGATGGCGAACACAATTGCCTACAACTACTGTCACGACCTGCAGCGCCGCGAGAAACGGCTCTCGCGCCTCGACGGACTCGATCCCTACAACACTGAGCGCTACTGTGTGGAGGATGAGGTCCAGCAGCGACAGCTCGAACTGGTCGAGGAGAACATAGACGCTCAAGAAGTTTTCTACTGGCTGGCACAGGAGGTTCAGCACTTCCCGACCAAGCAGAAGCGTGCGCTCCTGACCGACCTGGCGAACCGTATGGCCTTCGAGACCGAGCCGACACCGCTGCAGGCGGCTTTTCTCCAGATCGGCATCGACTTCCGTGCCTATAAGCGCGAGCTGCCGACCGACCGCAAACAGCGCTCACAGCACGTCTCACTGCTCAGCCAGGCCTACAAACGACTTGAAAAGCTGGCAGGCTCTGTACAGGCGCTGGCGCTTGTATAGAAAGTTGTTGATAATACGTGCCAAGAGCAAATCTGGGTGCCACCCGCTCAACGGACGCCATGAAGTGCCGTTCAATACGCATCAAGATACGCCTTGAGGAAGGCACCATCCCGCGTCGGGTGGAAAGTGCGGGACCCTTGCGGTCGCCCATGGTGGAGGTGCGGGATGCTCCACGACGGTGCATCCGCACCAAGAGGAGGGTACAAAAGAGCACGAGACCCTCCCTTACGCGACCACCATTTCCTTCTCTTGATGTGTATTAGACGCCATGAATGATGGCTCCTACAAGTGCTCTTAAGCGCGAGAGGATGGCTGGCGTGAGATAACAACGAGTGATACGTCAAAAGAGAGACAACGTTCTTTCATGTACATTTTCTCTCTCTGCTCATTTCCTCGTCCTAACTTTCGCTAAATCTGGTTGTATACTGCAACCCAATCGCCTGTAATGGCATTCTGCGCATCGCTAAGCGACATTGCACCTGAACAGACCTGGTCGTGCAGGTAGTTTTCGACCGTGTCTTTCTCATGAAAGCCTGGGCGTGGGTTCGCCGCTTCAGGCCAGAGGTTTGAAATATCGTTGGAACCACCTAATTCCAGAGGAATGAAGTGATCAACTTCGTACTGCCCTGGAGAGTGCGTGGCGATGCCGTATTCCGCATACACTCTATTCTTTACGCTCGCAGGAACATTGCGTACTGAACTTGAGTAGCCTGGCGTGCACACATCATTGGCAGTGACATCGGAAAAGATGGCCCCCGGTGTACAACCTGAATCGGGATAAGCTCCTTGCGCAGCACATTGTGCTGCTGCTCGCGTTGTAGGCCCAAATTGTACATGTGCTGCCGCTCGCACGGGGACGCTGATAGCTCCGAAACTCAGCGTTAATGCAGCGAGTATTGCAAGTAGGGAAAGAAATCGTTTCATAGTCATCTCCTAAAAAATTGGAACTGTCGAAACAATAATAAAAACCGATTTGAATGTGTCCAGCAAGGTTACCACCAGATAGCTTGCAAGAGATCAGAGTACATGAGTAGTTTTAAGCGCCTATGATAGAACTGTAATATTACGACTGTGTCTCTGTTGTGCGCTTCACGCTGCTTAACATTCAGCAGCGCTACAAGGTATAAAGGGTCTTTCAGACAATAAGGTTTCAGAAATTAATGTGGCTAATACCCTGAATATTCAGTGTCATCTTAGATTCCTTTCGTACAAATTGCTTCAGTACAACAATTCATAGCATATCACTTGCACTTCCTCTTCCATCATGGTACTATTAGAACATACGTTTCTAACCAGAGAGGACAGGTGCTAATGGGAAATGAGTTCGAGAGCGAGCTTCTCCGTAAAGAAGACGAGTACCTGTTTGGTTGGAATCCGACGCCTGGAATCGTCTCTGTCTGGGCGCATCGCGATGGGCGAGCACTTGTCTGGCGACGTGAGGGCGAGGAGATTGTCCTCAGCAAAGATTTCTATCGCCCCTGGCTGCTGGCGACGACGCTGGATGATCTGAATTCGCTGGAGACGCTGCTGCAACCCGACTCCTCACCGACCGCACAATATGCGACCTTCACTTATCAGGAACTCGACGGACCACTCGATACCTATCGTTACCTGCTCTTCTGCCGCAATATGCGTGTCCTAGAGCGTGCACTTCTTACAGGTGCATCGCGGCGACAGGGACGCTCGATCAACAAGATGAGTGAGCTTGATATCTACTACTCGGTCGGGCCAGTTGAGCAATATCTGATGCAGACGGGACAGGTCTACTTTCGTGGGCTTGCCTATGAAGATCTACACCGCTTGCAGTTCGACCTGGAGACGACCGCGCTCGATCCACATCGCGGACGCATCTTTCTGGTCTCAATTCGTGATAATCGTGGTCTTGCGACAACGCTCGAAGCTCCACGACCCGAAGACGAGTCACGACTGATCGCTGATCTCTGTGCCCTCATTCGTACACATGATCCCGATGTGATCGAGAATCATAACCTGTTTGGCTTTGACCTCCCCTTCCTGGAACATCGCGCTCTGATACACAATATCTCACTTGAACTCGGTCGCCGTGGTGGGCCGATGCTGCTGGAAAGTCACGCAGAGACGCTGGCAATCGGTCCCGAAGCGCGCAAGCGCACACGTTACAGCGTCCCTGGTCGTGAGCTGATCGATACACTTGACGCGGTACGCCGTCATGATTTCGTTGTGCGCGATATGCCGAGTTACCGGCTCAAGGATGTTGCTCGCTACTTTGGCATTGCCTCCTCTGACCGTACCTACATCGAAGGCAGCGACATCTTTGAGACGTATGCCTCCGACCCTGAACGGGTGCGCCGCTATGCATTGGACGACGTGGCAGAGGTTGATGGCCTGTCATGCCGCCTGCTTGGAGCCCCTTTCGCTCTGGCAAGCATGGCACCTCGTCGCTATGAACGACTGGCTTCGGCAGGACCAGCGATGGGCATTCTCGAACCGATTCTTGTGCGCAGCTACCTACGTGCTGGCGCGGCCCTCCCCTACCAGGCGGCACAGCAGAGCATGGAGGCTGGCTTGCACGAGGGCGGCGCGGTACACCTCTTCGCAACTGGTGTTGCCAAACACGTCGTCAAAGCTGACGTTGCCTCGCTGTATCCCTCGCTCATGCGCACCTTTGAAATCGGGCCATCCTGTGACCGTCTCGGCGTCTTGCTCAATATTCTGAGCCGTCTGACGGATCTGCGCCTGCAACATAAGGAAGCGGCGCGTACTGCTCTTCCGGGTTCGGTTGAGGCCAACGCACATAGCGCGACACAGGCGGCAATGAAAATACTCATCAATGCCGCCTATGGCTATATGGGAGCCGGCTCGATGGCACTCTTCGCCGACGGTCGCGCGGCAGGAGAGGTGACGCGCAGAGGACGCGCGCTTCTTCAGGATGTGTTGCACGCACTGGCGGGCCGAGGCATGGCCTTGATTGAGGCCGATACCGATGGCGTCTATTTTGCGGTCCCCTCGCACTGGAACGAGGAGCGGGAGCGCGCGCTGGTTGCCGAAATCGGCGCGGCACTGCCAGATGGGATTCGCCTGGAGTACGAGGGCCGCTATCGCGCCATGTTCAGCCACGAGGTCAAAAACTATGCCCTCCTGACCTACAACGATCGGCTGGTCGTGCACGGTGTAGCGTTGAGGTCGAGCCGCTCCGAGCCGTTCGGCGAGCGCTTCTTGCGCAAAGCACTGCACTGCACCATGCTCGGCAACATTGCGGAGGTTCATGCGCTCTATCGCGAAACCGTTGCAGCATTGCGCGCACGCGCACTACCAGCAGCTGACCTCGCAACCTCAGTTCGGCTCTCAAAAACACCTGAGACGTATCACTCCTCGCGCGTAGCACACCAGGAATCCGCCTACGAAGCGCTGCTCAAAGCTGGCCGCACCACCTGGCATCCAGGTGAACGCGTCCGCTTCTACCGTACAGCGAACAGAGGCTACACCTGGATACCAGACGAGACGCAGGAGGCTCCGGTCAGCGATGATTGGCGTAGCCGTGTCAATAACGGGAATAAAGCGGTCTCATCAGAGGCAACAAAACGCTCTATTGATCCAGCAGAGATCGCCAATCGCCGCGACTACGACGTTGAGTACTACGTCAAACTGCTCAGCAGTTCCTACGCTGCACGTCTGCGCAAAGCCTTTGCCCCCGCTGACTTTGAGCAGCTCTTCCGCTCAGATATGCAACTCAGTCTCTTCGACCTGGACACACCCATTGAGCAGATCCAGCCACTCTGGATTCGTTGCCAGCACCCACTGGACATTCAGATCTAAGAGAAACGATGGGGTTTAAGAAATGAAACCAGGTATCATCAGCCATTGATGGTTGGGTATGATTACAATATTTTTTAAAAGAGCGTCATTGGGGGACTTGAACCGGCGAGTATCATATACAATATGAAGGGCATCCGCCACTTCCAACACTACCATCATCCCATGGACCGCCTGCCCTTCATCCTTTTATCCCTGCATACCCAGCAAATTCCCACTCTCGTAGCGGCGCAACCCTAGTTCAAACAGACCCACAGCCGTCGCAACTATCAATCCTGTGCCACCGAGCATTGCTCCCAGCAGCGGCCAGGTAAATGTATGCAAGAGTTGCAATGGGACAAATGAGATAAAGCCCGCCGGCACAATTGTGAAGAGCAGCAGGCGCAGCACGCCATGAAAGATCTCCATTGGATAGGTGCTGAACGAGACCAGCGCGCCAGACATCTGCTGCGCCAGTCCTTCAGTATTCCCCAGGAAAAAAGCCAGTGAGCAGAGGATCACCATGAACGCGGTAAAGATGCAGGAGGATAGGCAGA
>DAOUDD010000272.1:0-6379 GCA_034431765.1 Ktedonobacteraceae bacterium
GCACAGCCGTCATCCAGTAATCTTGTAAACGCAAACGGCAGGCAAGGACATCTAATGCGCTACGTCGTAGTGAATCATCTGAACTTTTTAGAAATGGCTCAATGTCAGAACGTGCTTCTAGTAGGTGAGCTTTGCCCCACTGAACAAGAGTTGAATTATAATCCGATTTCGCTATTTTTCCTGCGCGGTACTCTGCTAAACTTTTGAGCGCATCCTCACGTTGTTTCTGTTCCGAATCTGTCATAAAACAGCTCACTTTCCTATGTGTACATTGTTAATTGTAGACTACTTTGAGAAGAATTTAGCATCTGGAACTTTGCAGGTAGAGGCTTGTAGGAGATCCTCAACGAGAGGTAATTTTCCCCGATCTGACCATTGATCCGGCGAGGGCGAACCCGGCGCAATTTTTGATTGTATGAAATTTTGTAATTTCGTGTAGATGTTACTCAGCTTTTGTAAGCCTTTTTTTAGATCAAGCATTTCTTGTAATTTTGTTGCATCAGTCGCACGCGGTATTCTATTGTCGAGATCGGATATTTTTCCACTTATCCCTTTGATCAACTTTTTTATCGCGTTCAGTCCATCTTCAACCTCTTTATCGTGTTGTCCATTTGAGACAGATCCAGTACTGGTAATTGTTGTGGGGTCAACCTGACTAGGGTTCATTTCTTTCCATGCACCCTCTAGATCCTGGGGTTTAAGGTGTTCGATAATATTTTTCCATGCATCTACATTGTTCTTTTCTAGAGGTCGCCAACGATATTGAGAAAGTTCGAGATAGCCACTATGGTAAAGACAGCGGATCATTGCTGCTGTAAGTACACTTGCTCCAAGCGTCATGACCAGATATTCAAGTACATCCCTGGGAATTTTCCCACCAAATTCGTTAAACAAATCATCTGCCATTTTCTGATCAGCAGGTGTTGGCTTGGGATTGTGAAGGATTGCGGTAGCGGGAACGAGCGCATGAGTGTTGCCGAGAGCGGGCGGATTCCAGTTGAGTGTAATCGGATGCACGAGCAACTCGTGAGCAATTCCCCAGGCGGTAAAGCATCCTATAATGACAGCAAGCATGCCTGCCTCAAAGGCTGTGAGAAGAGTAACGCTACCTACGCCTACAACAGCAATCGCCAGGCCGCCACTTAGTGCGATTGCTACCTACGCGACAACCAGTACAATCCCTGCAATGATTAAGCTGACGATGCCAGCTTCAACAGCGTTGTCTTTCGCCTGTTGTACCTGGGTAAAAAAGGTCTGGTCCAGGTGCGAGCTGAAGTTTAGGAAAGATTACGTAAGGAGTATACAGGAGAAAGCTCTACCTGTCAAAGGGGCAAATAGGGCTATAGAGTAGTCAAGTTCTCCAATTCTCGGCTGTATGCTATGTCTGTAGGGTTTGCAATTGAAGAGGTGCTTCACCATTACTACTCGCCTTTTCCAGCATTCCGTCTCCAGCGCTGTTTGAACTGGCGATGCGCACGTTTCAGAAGAGCGAGATGCGGCTGGAGTACGTGATCACGCTGATGCAGTATGATGAGGCGTCGCTGCAACGGGAGGAGAACCGAGGACGGGAGGAGCGGCGTGCGATGGGGTATCTGCGCGAGGCGGAGATGCTGTTCGGGGAGTGTGGAACGGGCATGTATCTGCAGATAGTGCGCCAGGTGTTGGGGCGGTACGAGGGGGTGGAAGAGTGAAGGTGTATAGGTGTGTATACGTCTTCACCTCATGCGTACCAACTTTAGCACTAAGGGCTGACGTGCATGCGTCCCGAGCAACGGGCGCGATGAATGCAGGCCCCTACAATGGCTCTGAAGCGGACCGGGGCTGTCTGAGCAGCAACCCGAGAGGGGAAGGGAACGGTAATTTTCCTTAACTTGATGGGTATTGGACGCGATGCATGCGGTTGGACAAATTGATCCGGGTATCGATGTGGCGATGAATAGCGGCGGACGCGATAGATGCGATTTAAGAAAGTATTTCAGGTATGGAGGGAGGTCGATGTGAGGAGGCGAGAGCGAGCAGAGACGGCTCCCGAGGCAACGGGCGCGATGAATCTGACCTCTATTTCTCGCACCATAAATGGCTGGTTTCATTTATGAAACTCCATGAATCGGGTCTCTCTTTCACAGGCAATGAATTGCGAATACATATGTGGAAGACTGTGTGAAAGAGCATAACGTGGTCCGTAAGAAGGTGGTAAAACCGTGTGATAGGGGCACAATGAAATGAAGGAGCGAAGGAAGAGGGAAGCGGAGGAAAAGATGTTCCCCGTAGTGCTTACTTAAAACCACCACGAGAAGTCTAGACTCGTCTCTTTTTGATGCGCCATAAATAATCTTGCATTTTACGTTTTCTACCGTCATCTTTGATCGCTGTAGAGATGCTAAGTGCACGTTGGAAATGAGCTTTTGCCGGGTCTAACTCAGCCAGGTGCAAGTCACCCATATGATTCTTTCGTCCCGCCTGACCAAAGTGTTTCTCTCCTAAAAGGAACTCGCGCAGTTCCGCAGTATTTTCGTACAGAAACGGACTACGGTTCCTCGTGAGAAAAACACCCCCATTGTCCAGGCGCTCAAGTGAACAGTGAGGGATGCTGAATGCATCAAGAAGTCGTTCTGGCTGTGCATCTCGTGGAGCGAGATAGCATGCTTCATCCCTGCGAAGAAGCTCAGAGCAGTCAGGGAGCTGTCCCTGTGTCAGCAGATACTGGACACGAGCATCTTCTTTTTCGTTATTGAAGTTAGTATAAGGTGTATTCCCCAGAGCGAAGAGGGGTTCGACGAATGCGCACAGGATTTTGCTCCAGTGAAGATAGCCCTGATAGGCTCGCAGGTAGGAGGGCAAACGCAAGTCCACCTTCTCATCATTTGTATAGAAACTATCATCGCTTGTAGTGTCACAGTAGAGAGAGATGTAGCCAATTTGCGGCTCCTCTTCAGGTTCTTCATCAGGAAGAACGACATCTTCTTCTCTATCAGGTGCAAGCAAGAGATCATAGGGAATGTCATCATCCCACATCGTCATGTAACAAGAACCTTTCTCAATAATCTGTTCTAGGGCCTGCGCCAGAGAAGGTGCTTGAACTTGTCCAATATCGAAGTCAGACGAATCCAGTTCTGCTTGCCAGGTAAGCACCTCAGGTGCGGGGTCGGTAAAGCGTAAGCCATGATTCCAGAGATGTTGTAACAAACGCATCATCCACTCCAGTGTAAGCGGTTGACGCGACCCATAGAGGTGGGTGACGTAGGGAATGCTGTCCATTGATACTAATCCTCTGAGAATATCTCAGTTCTCTCTTGTGTTGATCTCTTTGCAATTGATGAAGACGCCAAAATCAATATCTTGAATGCGTGTTTGTAGCTTTAAAACAAATTCCTACAACTCGGTCTCCTGATCGTGGTAATCGTCTGCATGCACAGCAGCTTCGACCATGTCCATTACAGCTTTCCCTCTCTCGGTAAGACGGTCTCCTTCAAGCGCCTCTTCATCACTGGGTTCCGCAAACTCTGTTAGCTGGCGTTCATATGCATCCTCGATCCACTTGCGGCCCGCGTTGAGGTAGGAGTAGGCCAGCCCATAGCCATAGCTATAGGGCGATATCGGGGGAACGATGAGGACGCCCCCATCAGGCATGTGTTGAAGCCAGCAGTTGGGCCGCTTCGCCAATTCCTGTCCGCGTGGTTGAAGCAGCAAGTCGGGTCCCAGATATTGCATGTATTCTGAAGTGTAGGAAGCACGTACATCAGGGACCTCGCCGCGTTGGAGGAGATCCTCAATGTTCTCGGCTCTACTTTTAGAGCCGGAGATGTTATTGAGGTAGACATAGATCGGATGAAGATAGCGACACAACACCTGCGCCCAATGCAGGACGGCTTGCCAGTTTTGCAAGTAGGGAGGGATAAGCTCTTGAGAGAGTTCATCCTCGTGAAAGTTCCATCTTCCTAACCTGATAGAGACTGTCCCGAAGCCAGTTTTTTGATTTTCTGGTTGAAGATGCAGGGCCATTCTCAATGAGCGATCATAGAATTCGACTGTTCCCGACTTATATGTTGCAACTTGATCAAGCCACTGTTGAAGTGTTCCCGAAAAGGATTCAGCCCTAAGCCACGAATTATGATTCGAGAACTTTGGGGCGTAGTGGAGCTGTTGCTCCCAACTCAACAATCTGTCATTCGCTGAAAAGAACTGTCCCCCTTGCTGCCACAGATGGTGCAAAATTTGCTCAAACCATCCTGTAGTTATCGGTTGATTGCGAAAATACGCAACAAAGATAGTGTCACTGGACATTGAATATTACCTGTCGAATAGTTCGAGTAGAGTATTCCAGATGCTGCTATCATTTGAAAAATCTCTGTAATGCTTACTAGAATTCACCGCTATGACTTAAAACCGGTACGAGAAGTCTCTGCTCGTTGCTCTTCAATATCGCGAATGTAACGTCGAGTTGAACGTATTCTGTCAACATCTTCAATAGCAATAAAGATAGTAAGTGCACGTTGAAAATGGTAAGTGACAGTTTCTAAATCACCGACCGTCAAATGACGGTCTTCCCTCTCTGCCCTATCAAAATAGCTTTTCCCTAAAAAGATTTCGCGCTGTCCGGCAGCATTTTCGTAGAGAAGTGAAGTGTAGCTCGTTGAGAGAAAAACACCGCCGTTGGGCAATCGCTCAAGTGAACAGTGAGGAATGCGTAACGCGTCGAGGAGTCGTTCGGGCTGTGCATCTCGTGGAGTGAGATAGCATGCTCCATCTTTGCGTAGAAGTTCAGAACAGTCAGGCAGTTGTCCCTGTGCCAGCAAGTGCTGGATGCGAGGCTCTTCCTCCTCAGTAAGAAGGCCGGTGTAGGGTGTATCTCCAAAAGCGAAAAGGGGTTCGACGAATGCGCACAAAATTTTGCTCCAGTGAAGATACCCATGGTATGCGCGCAGATAAGCGGGGGTATGCGTTTCATCCTCATCGTAATCAGGATAGAATATACCAGCTCTTGTAATATCACAGTAGAGCGAGATGTAGCCAATGGGTAACTCTTCTTCAGGTTCTTCGTCGGGAAGAAGAATGTCTTCATGAGGATCAGGAGCAAGATCGAGATGATAAGGGATGTCATCATCCCACATGCTTATGTAACAAGAACCTTTCTCAATAATCCGTTCTAAAGCCTGTGCCAAGGAAGGTGCGTGAACTTGTTGTATATCGAAGTCAGGAGAATCCAACTCTGCTTGCCAGGTACGTTCCTCAGGAGTAGGATTGGCGAAGCGTAAGCCATGGCTCCAGAGGTGCTCTAACAAGCGGGTCAACCACTCCAGTGTGAGTGGCTGACGTGGGACATAGAGGTGGGTGACGTAGGGTATTGTGCCCATTGATGCTAAGTCCTTTCTTTAAAATTTCTCTTGTATTAAGATGGGCAAAATCCAGGATTATCAGGATAGATGATGAAGACATTGTTTGCACCTACACCTGTCTCGGGATTTGATGCTCTGTCAACTGCTTTACGGAAGTCTTTTGGTTGATTCGATAGTGGGGGAGGTTTGGGTGCGACTAAAACAACGCATGGTCTTCCACCTCGTCCTGCTGCATTTCTGAGTCTTGTCATCTGATCGTTAAATCGTGAAGGAGATTCCGTGCCTTTTGCTATGCCTCCTGTTTCAATAAACAAGTCTTGTTGATTTGCTTTCAAGTGAATAATAAGATCAATGTCCCCGCTGCCAGGGTTGACATCAATACCAACAATATTTTGTGGGCCTACCAGTGTACCACTTGGAATAGTAACCTTTGTCAAGAAATCTTGACTTGTCCACAGCTTTACCATAACTGTAAGTAGTCTCTTCGCTCCTTTTGCTACACTTTCTTTAGGACTTTGTGCATCTTCTAAGAGGCTCGCTAGTGAATTACCATATTCTTTTTTCTTCTTGCCATCTACAATCTTTAAGTTCTCCATCCCTTTCCACTTGTTCCATTGGCTTAGAAGTGAATTGATTTCTTGCTCATTGTAGCCCATGCAGAGCAATGCTTCAACATTTGCTAGCGTCAGACCCTTTGCTCTTCCTTTCCATGTATCGAAGATGCTTTGAGCCTGTGATGAGTAGTGGGTTGTTGATTGTCCTGTTTGATCAGGTAGCGTTGCTGTATCGCTGGGAAATGGCAAGTAGAGCGGCAACGTGCCGTGCTGCCAGATCGTAGTGGATACTTGTACGTAAGCCAGCAGGATAGCAACTTCTACTGCGATGACTCCAGCCATGATGTAGCCACCAACGGCAAGAGTTCCCCCGGCTGTGAAAATAGCTCCGACGATACCAGTTACAATCAGTAGCACATCAATGATTGCAAAGGCAACAATGAGACCCATGAAATTTGCAACGGTTGTTTCCTGCCAATAATGGTTAGT
>DAOUDD010000273.1:0-28125 GCA_034431765.1 Ktedonobacteraceae bacterium
TTACTATCTACCAGGGAGCGAATCAAAGGGGTTTGCTGACAGCATCCATTTACAACTGGCATGCAGGCGGTTCAGAAGTGCACTCTTTCACCAATCTACCAAAGGGCTTCCACGAAAAAATCGAGAAGTATAGTGGACTAAACGGCACCGGAACATTGCTCAGTACTCAGTTACTGTGAAGGATAGCATCATGAGATAAATAGACGTAGGGAACAGGCAGCAAAGACCTACTTTTCTGAACTGTTCCCCATGTTTCTCATATGACTCCTGGTTCGCACAGCTTGAAGCATAACCGAAATGTAACTGAGAGAAAATGATTATTTCTTCTGGGTGAACTGCTCTATCTCTTCCTTATGATCCTGCAGCCACTTGAGAAGCTGCAGTGCCTCCTCCGGGGTAAAGCGATCACTAGAGACATGAGTGGAAAGATACACGGTTTTATAGCGCATGGAGATCTCACGCTTCCCACCGATAGCGACTCGATCCTTGTCAAATTCCAGATCCATCGTTTTCCTCGCAATTCTGGCTTTCCGGTCACACAAAAGGAGACGATATCCACACTATTCTATTCTATACAGAACACGTTTAGCAAGGGAAAAAGTCTCAGTGTTAAAGTACTGTTAAATCGAGGCGGAAAGAAATCTTTGCCTTTACAAAATACGCATCTGACGTTTTTCGCGCCTTTTCTGATAGAGCACAGCAAAGACTGCAGCAAGAACGACTACTCCTGCCGCACCATAATGCACAACGTTATCCAGGATGCCTGCCAGGATCGACTGCTGGGGAGTGAGGCTGATGAACGAGGGATAGAGACCGGTGATGATGAACTGCGGCGAGCCGCCAACCTTGAAGCGGTTCAGCACCTGCTGCCCCGGCAGATCGAGCATTGTGACGCTGCCATTTGCCAGTGCGACAAAGCCAAGCTGCCCATCACTGGTAATTGCAACCGCCTGCGGGTTGGCATCAAATGTGTACGTGCGGCGTGGTTGGTGTGGGGCAACGGTATTCTCTCCGTTCCCAACCTGTACAGGATTAATCACATTCAACGTGCCGTGCGCCCGGTCAGGCACATACACCTGGTCGTTCGTCTCATCGAAATCCATTGGCCCAAAGTCACCTCCGCGTAGTAAGGGCGAGGAGACACGGTGCGAGTTCAAGTCAACCGCCACAAGTTCTCCCTTCTTCGTCGTGACATATGCTGTTATGTTCGGCGCAGGGGGAATACTTAGATAGCGCGGCTGAGCAAGCGGGATTGAGGCGAGTTGTCTGCCATTGCCGTCAAATAGCAGAATGCCGTCATTCTCTGCAACCCAGATCTGGTTGCCATTGCCACCAGCCAGCCCACTTCCAACAATTGCCACCCCTAACCCATTCACTGCTGACCGTGTATGCAACGTGTGCACAACTGCACAGCTCATTGGATTGAGAGCTGTCACGACGTTCGCACTTGTACTGGCCGCATAGAGCGTGTTGGAGCCGGGATCAAGTGTCAGGAGCGTGGGAGAACCCGGTAGGGGTGCAGAACAAACCTCCTGTTTGCTCTTGGTTGCCAGCACAGCTACACGCCCTCGCGCTGGCTGTGTGACGTAGAGCAAACGGCCATCTGTACTGAGCAGCACGGTCTGCGGATTTCCTGCCACAGCCAGCGTATCCGTCACCTTCTGCTGAGCGATATTAATGACGCTAATACCCTGAGGCGTGCCTGAAACATAGGCCAGGTTGGGAGCACCACCATCAGCGCTAACAGGAGTTGAGAAGTAAAGGGCGAGGAGGATACCTATAACAGCCCATAAAATTGGTCTTCTTACGCTCCACCATTGCTGGTCGCGATCCTGTGCAGACTCTTTCATGCGAAATTAATCAAGCTTTCTAACCATTGATATATGTAGTACGCTTGATGGGATGATGCCGATTACAGCAAAACAGACACTTCTTCAAAGAGGACGAGTACGAAGATTAGCTGCTCTCTCGTCTGGTGGTGGTCAGGTAGTGCTCAACATTGAAGTGGCGCGTCCTACGGCGAAACTCAAATGTGAAACCGGGCCAGAGCGTGGTGTTACGTCCCTGCGCATCAAGATACCAGCTCGCACACCCCGATTTCCAGACGGTACGTCCCATGCGTCTCTGTAGTTCCGCATTGTATGCATTCTCAACGTCAGCCCGCACCTCCACAGCTTGCAGCTTACGGCGCTTCATCGTACGCAGGCAATCAAGGAGGTAGGCAAGCTGAGATTCGAGCATGAAGATCATCGAGTTATGCCCCAGACCAGTATTCGGGCCAATGAGTAGAAACAGGTTGGGAAAGTTCGCGACGCTTGTCCCAAGGTATGCATGAATTCCCTTGTACCAGCTAGCCGCAAGTGATTCTCCTCCACGTCCATAAATGCAGTTCGGCAGGTGCGTATCGGTCACATGGAAGCCAGTGGCGCAGATGAGCACATCGATCTCATATTTCTTCCCATCGTCAGTTACAATGCTGTGTGGGCGTATCTCACGAATGTGCTCGATCACAAGCTCGACATTAGGCCGTGTCAGCGTGGGATAGAAGTCATCAGAGACCAGCACACGCTTACAGCCCATCGTATAGCGCGGCGTCAGCTTTTCGCGCAGCACCGGGTCCAGCACCTGCCTTGCCAAATGCTGGTGTGCGATGCGCATCCCTAGCTTCAGAATGCTAGCCTGATAGAGCAAGCCGAGTGCGTTGAGTTCACGCAACCAGTAGATCTGTGCACGCACAAGACGCTGTAGTAGTGGAAAGCGCCGAAAGCTCTGCTGTTGTTGCACTGAAATGGGATGGTCGCCACGTGGCACGATCCATGCCGGTGTGCGCTGAAAAAGGGTTAGGGAGGAGACGAGTGGCTGGATCTGCGGCACGAGCTGGATCGCCGACGCCCCGGTTCCAATTACCGCAACTCGCTTTCCGCGCAGATCGTACTTGGGCTTCCAGCGTGCCGTATGGATCAGCTCGCCCTCGAACTGCTCGATCCCGCGAATAGCAGGGAGCGTCGGCTCGCTCAGTGGCCCATTCCCCAGAATAAGTATGTCTGAGACGAGATTCCCCTGAGAAGTCTTCAGGTACCAGCGCTGCTCCTGCTCGTGCCACCTCGCCTCCAACAGTTCGCACTTCCACTGAATATACGGCAACACGCCAAAGCGCTGCGCACAATCGCGCAGATACGCCTGAATCTCGTGTTGGGGAGAGTACCAGCGGCTCCAATTGGGGTTAGGCGCGAAGGAGAAAGAGTACAGGTGCGAAGGAATGTCACAGGCACATCCTGGATAGGTGTTATCGTGCCAGGTACCACCCATGTCTTCCTTACGCTCGATCACCACAAAATCCGTGTACCCATGCCGGCGCAACTCTATTGCCATTCCCAACCCGGAAAAACCCGTCCCCAGAATTGCGATATGCACACGACGTGTCCCCCCTTCCTCAGCAGAGGGCATTGTCGCCTGTTGCGTCGTAGCAACAGGCGCTTCTTCCTGTCTGTCAGAAATCTCGGACATATATATTCCTCCACACAGTAATGGCTATATGAATTGCAATAGCATCAAGAGTATTTGGTTGTATTTGTATTTTACACAAAAATTGCTTGAAGTGTCCTGTCTGTTCGCCCAGACATTCTGAGCACCTGGAAGAATTTCTATGATAAGTAGGACAGCTTGACAATAACGTCTTCCAGGCTATAATGTGCCAGTGGAACAACCGATAGCGTAATAGAGGTGACCTGCTTGCCTGAAATGGAAGCTGGCACAATTCTAAAGAAGATGTAGGCAAGAGTTCATGATTCGACGCGTGTTGCTCTGGGGAGCTTCGCTCTTCTTTGGTTTGCAGATGTTTGTCATTGGCGTCCTGCTGGCTATTGACTTTCGTCGCCAGCGCCGACACCCGCAGGGACGTTTCCCACGTTCACGCCCGGAGTCCGTCGGTGTGGGGAGTTCAGAAATCCATCTCTACACCTACGGCGAGGACCTGTACAACGATATGCTAACAGCAATTCGCCAGGCACGCGAACGTATCCTGCTTGAGACCTTTATCTGGAAGGGCGATAAGGTCGGTGAGCAGTTCAAGCAAGAACTCTTTAAGGCTGCCGTTCGTGGAGTAGAGGTCTACGTTATCTTCGATAGCTTCGCGAACCTTGTCGTTCCAACATCCTTCAAGCGCTTTGAGCCCCCCTTCCACGTGATCGAGTATCCTATCTTCTCCCATCCCTGGAATCCATTCCTGCTGCGCAGTTATGCACGCGACCATCGCAAGATTCTGGTTGTTGATGGAGATATTGCTTTTGTCGGTGGCTACAATATCGGCTCGCTCTACGAGACCGAGTGGCGCGATACACACGTGCGTATTACAGGACCAGATGCGTGGGAGGTCGAAAACGTGTTCATCGACTTCTGGAATGAACACCGTGACGAGAGCTTGCCCAAGCTGCCCGATGTCGGCACACGCGATTGGGACCCCCGCATCGCCGTTCATCGCAATGATCCGCAGATGATGATCTTTCCCATTCGCACAACCTACCTGGAGGCAATTGATCGCGCCCGACACCACATCTATATGACACATGCCTACTTCATTCCAGACCGTATTATCCTGCATGCCCTCTGTGCAGCGGCACAGCGTGGCGTGGAAGTGCGCATCCTCTTGCCCGCAACATCAAACCACATCATTGCCGATTGGCTGGCGCGTGGCTACTACACACACTGCCTGAGAAATAATATCCACCTGATGCTCTATCAAGACGCGATGGTGCATGCGAAAACAGCGACAATTGATGGTGAGTGGTCAACTATCGGAACGACCAACATGGATCGCCTGAGCCTGGTTGGCAACTTCGAGGTCAATGTTGAGATATACGATACAGACCTTGCCACCCAGATGGAAGAGATCTTTTATAAGGACTGCACAAACGCCACCGAACTGACATTGGAGGAGTGGTGCAAGCGCTCTCTCATAAAAAGGTTCGCCGAGGCCATCCTGATGCCGCTCCGTCCCTTCCTCTAAGCTCTAATGTAAGCTATTTCCATCTTCACACCTCCTCTCTATGACATTTATCATACGCCCTTCATGATATCTTTCACTAGGAAATACTCCTATTTCCCGCTACACTAAGGACAGTCGAAAGCATGACGACGCACAGTGGAAGCGTCGCATAGCATGACCCATGCGCAGTTTTGAGAAAAGATAGGTTAGATTCTTTGAAGGAGTTATTCACATGATCTCTTTACGTCTATTCCGTGTCCTTGATCAAGACGAGATGGGAATTACGCACAGCCCAAGAAGAGATCGCACACATTGCAGAGCAGAAGGGCTGGCTGTAATAGAAATCAACAGACCAGGACGGCTTGACTTTTTGGGCTACTTCTGACTATACTGCGTTGAACTCAATTCTCCTCTATTGGAGATTGTTACGGCTGTGGTCGAAGAGAGGCATTTGAACGCTTCCTTTTGTACAGCCCGTTTTCATAGCTCGTGGACGAAAGTGAGGAACCGAATGGACGCTGATAGTAGCTGCCCTCCCCGTGCAGGGAGGCGTCTACATCACCAGGGAGAACTTCTGGTGGTGAGTAGCTTTGGATTTCTCCACGAGTCTGTTTTTTCTCCTCGTTAGCACTCACCGCTCACTTGTTCTCCGCTCACTCAGAGTTGCGTAACAGGTGAGAAGTGTGAGCGGTCTTCTTCTCAGAAGCTATACTTGCGCTCCCCCTTCTCCAACCTTCCTTCAATGCTCGTGTCGCTCGATGCACAGCGTACGTGTTGCTCATATCATTTCAAATAGCAACACCATTGCTTGTGCCTTTATTCGCACGCTGACGTGTACTCCTATGGGGTGTTTCGTTCTCGCGAACGTGAACAGCCTTAGAGCGATATGGAACGATGCATCTTGAGGAAGTCTTCTCTCTTGTACTGCATCGTGCTTCTGCGAGAGCGCATGCCGATCATTTTTGCTTGCGGAAAGGGAACCAGGTGTACAAATATGGATCTATTCATGTTTAGCCAGATGGTGGGCAAGCCCATTGTTGATAGCCATCGCGAGAAGATCGCGTCACTCAAAGATATCATTGTTCGTATCAATCCAGAAAACGGCACCACGGAAGAGACTTACCCACAGGTCGCCGGGATAGTAATGCATACGGCTGGACGTGGTGTCTGGCTGCCAGCTAGCCATATCGCAACGTTTGAGGAGCGCGCTATTGTGCTCGCCTCAACGCAGGTCAATCTGGAACGTTTTGTGCGCCGAGATGGGGAGATTTTGCTGGGGCAGGATGTGCTGGACAAACAACTGGTCGATGTGGAGGGGAAACGGGTGGTACGGGTGAACGATCTGGCGCTTGGCAAAATGCTGGCCGAAAACGGTCTGCGTTTGCTTGCGGTCGATATCTCCTTTCGCGCCCTCTCGCGCCGCATCCTCTTCTCCCTGACAGGCGAACGGCCACGTCGGAGTGAGCGCTTGCTCGATTGGGCGGCGGTGCAATACTTTGCCAGTAACGCTTCCGCAGTGCATCTACACGTCTCGCAGAAACGTCTCGGAACCATGCATCCTGCGGACCTGGCTCGTGTCTTTGATGACCTCTCTCATCAACAACGTGATGAAGTTGTGCGCGGCCTCTCTGACGAACAGGTTGCTGATGCGCTGGAGCAACTGTCGCCAAACGAAGCTGCCGATATTCTTGAAGAGATCGAGAACGAACGCGCCTCCGATATCCTGGAGGAGATGAGCCCCGATGCGGCTGCCGATGTGGTTGCTGACCTGGATGAAGAGAAGGCCGAGGAGCTGCTCCATCTGATGGAACACGAGGATTCGGAGAACGTGCGTGAGCTGCTCGCCTACCCGAAAGATAGCGCTGGTGGTATGATGACCAATGAGTTTGTCCTTCTGCCAGCCTCCCTGGAAGCTGCCGAAGCGCTGCGCACAGTACGTACAATGGAAGAGCCGCCCGAGTTTGCCGATTACTTCTATATCGCCGAACCGGGGACTGAGCACTTACTTGGTATCGTCTCTCTACGCGATGTTGTGTTTTGTCCTGAGCGCACAATGCCCCTAGACCGCTTGATGGAGCGGGACTATGTGAGCGTGCATCCTGATACACCTGCTGACGAAGCCGCTGCTCTCCTCACGGCCTATAGCTTGCGCGCACTGCCCGTTGTTGATGATCAGGGCGACATGCTTGGCATTATCACCTTTGATGACGCCCTCGACGTACTCTTGCCTGAACACTTGCGCGAACGGGCCGGTCATATCTTTAGCTACAGGCGTGATCGCTTCAAATCACACGGGCTTGAGTTGAATGCACGGTAGGAAAGATTGAGGAGAAGACATGACAAAGGATCTACACGATAGCGCTGGAAGCGACTTCTCTACAGCCAGCAACATGGCACAGACAACTGGCAGCCTCCCCCGTCTCCGGCAACGCCGCCGGTGGCGCTGGTTGGCCTACTTCGGCATTCTGGGTCCAGGATTAGTGGCAGCGAGCGCTGGTAATGACGCCGGTGGCATCTACGTCTACAGTAGCATGGGATCGCAATTTGGCTACAGTATGCTCTGGGTCATGGTCATCCTGACAGTCGGCATGGCTATAGTGCAAGAGATGTGTGCGCGCATGGGTGCCGTTACGGGTAAAGGTTTATCAGATCTCATTCGCGAGAACTTCCCCATTCGTATCACTGCTCTTGTTATGCTTGCCTTTCTGCTTGCCAACAGCGGTGTCATCATCTCAGAATTTATTGGCATCGTCGCCGCGCTCAAAATCTTTAATGTTCCTGCCTGGATCAGCGCTCCCTGTGCTGGCCTGCTGTTGTGGTGGCTGGTTGTTAAAGGTTCATACGCACGCGTTGAAAGAATTTTTCTTGCTCTAACACTTCTCTTCTTTGCCTACATTTTTGCAGCATTTATCGCCAAACCAGACTGGGGAAATGTCTTTGTCGGCTCAGTTGTTCCTACTCTACAAATCAACAGTAGTTTCCTGTTAATGCTTGTCACAGCCGTTGGCACAACGATCAGCCCTTATATGCAGATCTATATTCAAAGTGCAGTTGTCGAACGCGGCGTGAGCATGCGCGAATATGGACACGAGCGCATTGATGTCTATAGCGCAGCGATTTTCTCCAATGTTGTAGCAGGTTTTATCATTATCGCCTGTGCAGCGACGCTGTTTGTACACAGTGCGGGCAAAGGCTTTCCGCTAAAAGACGCCGCCGATGCCGCCCTTGCCCTCGCTCCCTTCCTGGGCCGTTTTGCCAGCGCCACTTTCGCATTTGGGTTGCTGGGCGCTTCGTTTCTGGCTGCCGGTGTCTTGCCTCTCTCAACCTGCTACTCGATTACTGAGGCGCTCGGGCTGGAAAACGGGGTCAGCAAACGCTGGAAAGAGGCTCCTGTCTTCTGGGGTTTGTTTACGGCCTTGATCGCCAGCAGCGTCGTTATTGCGATGCTCCCCGATCTCCCCGTCGTCCCGGTGCTGCTCAACCTGTCTCTGCTCAATGGTATTGTGCTGCCCGTGATTCTCTTCTCTGTCTTGTGGCTGGTCAACAACAAACGGCTGATGGGCAAGTATACCAACGGTCCTATCTTTAATACAGTTGCCTATGGTCTGACTATCATAGTAAGCCTGCTCGCTCTCCTCTCGGTTGTAACGACAGTCGCAGGTTTCTTTGGTATCAATCTCCTAGGATGAGGTCTTCTCAGTTTCTTCTCAGGTTCATCACAGAGAGCTTTCAGCATAGCATGCTAAAGTCTAGTTGAAACTGATATTCGCCGATGAACGTTTGTCTGTTTAGAATAAGGAGCACTCAGCGAAATGTTCTTTGTTCACGTACAAACGTTTTTGATCCATTGCATATTATTACATGTCGATTATCACAAAACCGTAAGGAGATTGAAAATGACAGTAGGACTTGTTGTCGCCAGTGTTTTAGGGACGCTCTGGGCATGGATTGTCTGGATTGTAATCGGTGGTCTGGCTGGCGCACTTGCTGACCGTCTGATTCAGGGAGATCGGCTCGGTATTCTGGGAAATATCGCCATCGGTATTGTTGGAGGATTAGTCGGTGGCATGCTCATGGGCTTCCTGGGCATCGATGGTGGCGGTATCATCTGGACCTTCGTGGTCTCGTTCCTGGGCGCTGCACTCCTGCTCTGGCTCTTCAATGCCCTCACCGGCAGTCGTGTCGGCAGCCGCATTCGCCGCTAAAGCGCACTACAACAAAAGCACAGCATTCAAAAAGAGCGCTTCCAGGTTCTGGAAGTGCTCTTTCTACGATTTGTATATGAGCATATGAAAAGTTACAGCGCCGCCAGAAAGTACAACTCTGCGCTAGAGAGAGCCGCAACGCGCGCTACTATCTGCGACCTGATTTCAAGAGAGGGAAGTGTTAACACACTTATACCGTTTCAACAGGCTGGAGCAGCCCCTTCTCCTGCACAAGTGCTAGAGAAAGCATTTTGTAACCGACTTTTTCAAACAGGACGACGATCTTATCATCCTCATAGCGCAAGACGAGTCCAGGACCCCATGAAGGATGGACAACAGAGCTATTGAGCGCGAATGGGACCTTCCTTGTCTTCTGTCGCGAGCTTTTTCCTGCAATGCAATTATCACACGTACCACAGGGACCCTTGAATGACTCGCCAAAGTAGGTCAGCAGGTGTTCACGCCGACAATTTGTCGTCTCAGCATAGCCACGTATCATCTCGACTCGTGATTGATTGAACTGGCGATGTGATTCTTGCAAGCGCTCCACATCTGCCGCCGCCTCCTGCACATCCCGCGAGACGTGTCGCAAGACGACATCTCCATTGGGTAGCGTGTCGATCATGCCTATCTCTGCAAGGTTAGTGAGGATCTGCATAATTTTCGTCTGTGAGAGACCTAGCTCCTCGTGTAGATAACGTGCATCAACTGGTTGCTGCTGCTCCTGCAAGTTCTCAACCACCAGCTCAACTTGCTCGGTGTCAATGTGCCCACTACTGGCAAGAAAACGGCGCAGGCCCAAATCTTTTTCAAGATAGAGCAGCAGCGCCTGCGCCTCTTCTCCATTGCGCCCGGCCCGACCAATCTCCTGATAATAGGAATCCACGGAATCGCTGATATCGTAGTGAAAAACGAAATGCACGTTCGCCTTGTCTACACCCATTCCAAAAGCTGTTGTCGCGACGGCCACCTCAATCTCGTCTCGCATAAACGCCTTTTGCACCTCTTCACGCTCGTTCTTGCGCATGCCAGCGTGATAGAAACGAGCCCTGATTCCCTCCCGGCCCAGCAGTTCCGCAATCTCCTCAGCATGAGCGCGTGTTGCTGCATAGACGATCCCCGGCTTCTCGGCCTCCTGTACTCGCTCCAGCAAGAGCTGTCGCTTCGTCGCCTCATCGCGGCACGACTCAACAGCAAGCAGGATGTTGGGGCGGTCGAAACCACGCACAATCAGAGCAGGGTCTTGCATATGCAAGCGCTCGATGATCTCGTTACGTACGGGAAGTGAGGCGGTGGCAGTCAGTGCAAGGATACGCGGATGCCCTAAATCGTCGATAATTGTTCCCAAACGCAAGTAATCAGGACGGAAGTCATGTCCCCATTCGCTGACACAATGCGCCTCATCCACTACAAACAATGTTGGTCCAGCGGTGCGAATCTCCTGCAGGATCTCTTCGTTATTGAATTGCTCTGGGGCAAGAAAGAGAAACTCGATCTCTCCCTGCTGAAAGTTTGTGAGCGCCTCCGCAATGTCCGCGCGCTTCTCCATCGAGTTAATCAGTGCCACGCCACCGATATTGTGCTCCTCTATCGACTCCATCTGGTCACGTTGCAGGGCTAGCAATGGCGAGATGACAACCGTCGGGCCATCCAGCATACTGGCCGCAACCTGGTAGATCAGGGATTTGCCCGATCCCGTGGGCATGACTGCCAGGGTGTCATGCCCTTCCAACAGCGCTTTGACGGCAGCTTCCTGCCCTGGCCGCAAGTGTTCATACCCCAACAACCTGCGTGCCTGCCGTCGCACGCTTGGAGTTCTTCGTGTACTCTGACTCATCTACTATTCCGTTTATGTAACTTACTAGCGTATTACCATCTTCCACAACACGATTGCACAGCGCGAAAAGTTTTGCCTCCCTGCTAGCATCCAGCATCATGCCCCATATGTGGCTGAACAGGAGCCGGCATCGTCTCACCTGCCTCACCTACTGTATCCAGGCGTTTGCGCGAGGGATAGGTGTGGCCGGCGAGAAAATTGGCAAATGGAATGTAGAGGGGTGAAGGAAGAGCATCCCATCCGAACCAGCCCACCTCCGATTCCTCATCAGGCGCAAGCACTCGTGGTTCACCAGCAACACATTCGCCTGACATCCAGACGGTGACGGTATGATAGTGCTCGCTCTCAAACACATCGTTGGTAACGGCAACAAACTTTAGATCGGCAAGCGTAACGCCGGTCTCTTCACTCGTCTCACGCGTCGCCGTCTGCTCTGGCGTCTCGCCAAAATCTGGATGCCCTGTTGGAGGTCCCCACGTTCCAGATCCCTTGTTATGCAGCCGCTTCTCTAACAACACCTTATCGTCCTTCAAGACAAGCACCGAAACCGTGACACGTACTTTATCTTGCTCCGCTAGCATAATGACGACCTCCTCCTAAACCCTGGATTACAAAAAAGATCCGCTTTGTGTTTAGTACGTTCTCACGCGACAGGTTCGGTTCAAACGAACACGAGCTTGTCACTCCCAATTCATTGGGCGAAAATAGGGACTCGATTCATGCTCTTTAAAAAAGTATTCCGGTCACCCATCCGTAATTCATTGCTCGTCAAATAGGGACTCGATTTACCGCTCCCGTCGCGATTTATCGCCTGTTCGTCATCACCGTTCGGGCACATCCTCCCGCTTCTCATCGGGAAACGGTGGGGTATAGCCAGCAAAGGCATCGAGCAGAGCAACAGGTGTCTGAGCAGAGAGCACGAAGCGAGCATGCACGGGTTTGACAAAACCTTCGCTCACTGTATGCCGAACGAGCGCAAGCAGGGGATCATAATAACCGGTGACATTGAGCAGCCCTATCGGTTTCCTATGCAGGCCCAGTTGCGCCCAGGTGACTATCTCGAAGAGTTCGTCAAAGGTGCCAAAGCCGCCGGGTAACGCTACGAAGCCATCGGCAAGATCAGCCATCAGCGCCTTGCGTTCGTGCATACTCCCTACTTCGTAGAGCCTGCTCAGCCCGGCATGTGCCACTTCACGAGGAAAGAGCGCGCCAGGCATGATACCAATAGCCTCACCCCCTGCCGCCAGGACACTATCAGCAAGCACACCCATCAGCCCGACCTGCCCACCTCCATATACCAGCCCCAGCCCTCGCGCTACCAGCTCTCTTCCCAGCTCACGCGCCACTTCTCCATACAGCGGACGCACACCGCTATTTGAACCAGCATAGACACAGATTCGCTGCATAAAACCTTTCCTTTCATTTCACAATCTTTTCCGGCGATGATAGAATCTTTGGAGATGAGCAAATTGTATAAAGCATTACGTGAAAATTCCTCCTCTATATTACCACCATTTTGCCTGAGGTTTGAACCAGGAGAAAGAAAACTTGCTCTTGCAATAGAGTTTTTACAGATTTTTTGCAATTTTCCATCGTTTTTTTGATATCTATAAGATAGTATAACGTTTAAGTGAGCGGGGGTGACAAAATCTTCGATCTGGTGGCCGCTCATCCATTAGCATGTGCTAACAACAATCTACAGGACAGTATGCCCATGAAAAAATTTCTTGTTGCGCTCTTCATTATAGGAGCTTTTATTCTTTATAGCTTCCTTTACCGCGCAAATCCAGTTGCGCTTGTACCAACTCCCGCAACGAAAGCAGGTCCGTCTGGCAGCAGTTCTGCTCCGAGCGCTGGTAGTTCCCCTTCTGTTAGCGGCTCAAACTCAGCAGGTACATCGAGTAATCCAAGTACGCCTGCAACATCCGGGGACAAAGATGGCTCATATACAGGTAGTGTCGCTGGTGCCCACTGGGGCAATATCCAGGTAAAAGCGACTATTCAGAACGGTAAGGTCACAAATATTGAGTTTCTTCAGTATCCTGATGACCGCAATCGCTCGATTCAGATTAATAATTATGCTGATCCGCAGCTTGCAAATGAGGCAATCCAGGCGCAGAGTGCAACGGTTGATATAATAACAGGGGCAACTGACAGCAGTGAAGCATTTATGCAATCACTTTCAGACGCTCTTTCACAGGCGAAGGCATAACGACCCCTATGAAACAGACACAACTTCTTATGGGCATGCCGATCACGCTTGAAACGGAACCGCTCACGGCTCCTCCGACTAGAAATTGGCGCAGGCTCTACTTTGCGCTCACGGCTGTTCTCTTCTTGCCACAAATTCACGTCGGCGCGCTCTATTCTACAGCAGCTATCCCTCACAACTGGCCCGGTTTCGTTGGCCGTATCAACGAACAGATGATCCTACAAGCAGTTCCCGATTATCTGGAGCGTCTCTACTATCTCTCTGGCCCACCGGAGATGGTACTCGAGTGCGAGCAGATCTTGCAACGCTTACAGATACCGAGTAGCCAGATCAAAAAAGACTTTTTCCCTGGTCTCGTCTAAACGGTCTACATCGTTTCTGCTCTCTCGCCCTTAGAAAGATGAAGGAGGCGTTTCCTGCCGGTATATCCAGAAAGTGCCTATTCTGCCTCCTTCTGCATTTCCTGCGCACCGACTACAGATGTCAAGGCCTCAACGATACGTTCCAACTGTGTCGCTGCATCCTCGGTAGCCTCTGCACCCTTTGTGAGCTGACCTGTTGCCTGCGTGGTGACGCGAATGGTCGTTTTAAGCTTCTCGTTCATCGTGCCTTGATGGTGAGTGGCACGTACAATGTATTCCGCAGCATTGTGAATATCATCAAGCGCCTTCTGTAACTTTCCTGAATCTAATGCTCTGCGATTTTGCTGCAAATCATTAATTATCGTCGTAATACGCTTAGCGGCAATACTATTGGCATTGGTGTAGTACTGTACTGATTGCAAACCGGCTTTTGAAGCATCTACCATCCACTCCTGCTCGTTGGCAATCACATGCTCTTCACTTGCCAGGTTCTTGAGCGACCGACTGCTCTTCCGCAGTGTAACAACCGAGTGAGAGATAGGCAATGCGATACGCTGACTCACCAGGAGGCCAAGTGTGACAGCGAGGATCAGTACACACGTTACAATAATTAAGATTGTCAGCAATTGTTGATCAACGATACCGGTGATGACATTTTGTGGCTTCAAAATGAAATAATCCCATGGCATAATTGCGCTACGGTAACGCACAGCCTCAAAAGCGGTCTGGCTCTGCTCCATTGGATTGATCTCGAAATGGTCTGACGGATGGGCAGCACTTACAATATCATTCAGGGTTGAATCTTTATACACTCGAAGCGGTGTTGTGCTATTACCATAAAGGTCTTCATTTTTAACGCGTTCTTGCATTGCTGTCGAAAGTGGCGCAACAGCTTTAAAAAGTTGTACTGGACGTGTGCTTGCTAATGGATTTGGATCGGTATAGGCGATGCGCACCTTGTTCTGGTCAAGGATAAAGCCATAGCTTCCTGTGCCGTTCTCCTGCGTCTCACTGTTCACGGGTGCCCATATACGCTGTAATCCCAGCGAGGCTCGTACAAATCCCAGTACCTTGAAGCTATCATTCACCACACGTGCATAGAGGTCAATACTGGCAACACTTCTTGTCGCATCGTAAAACACATCCGATAGCAATACCCTGCTCGATTGCTGGAGTTGCTGAAGCGCTCCCGGCAAAATCATATATTTGTTGCTGCCATGGCCCTGAGGAGTTGTCGGATAAGAGATGACCGGATTTCCTTGCAGATCGAGAATGGACCAGCTAATATAGTTGGCAACGTCACGGTGCTGAGAGGTAAATAATGCACTAAAAACCTGGTTTCTACTACCCTGATTGCCCTCCAGCAGGCTCTTCACCGGTGTTGATTGGCTTTGCGCCTGCACATCGTTGATACGTTCTACCAGGTATGTATCTATCAACTGGACTCGTTTTTGAGCAGCTTGCTGTAAAGAGGTACCTACCTGGGCAATCAGCGCTGGACGCAGGAAGAACTCGATACTGCCAATAGTTGCAAGAAGTGGAACTATCGCGATAATAGATAATAGAAGAGAAAGATACTGCGCAAGTGTCAGCCTATAGTGCATCGGCTTGAGCAGGCGTTTTTGTAAGCGCTCTGCAATAGGCTGAGGTTGAGAGGAAGGAGAGATCAATTGTGACATAAGACGCGACCTCCTGACAACTACTTATACTTGATAAGGCCAAGACGTAGTAAATCTGTGAGCAGAACTTGAACTTCATAGGGTTTACGTCCTATAAGACGTATCAATTCATACACTGGCCGCCGCCCATCAATAAGTAAAAAAAGTTGGCGATGCAAACGTGACAGCTTCATGGTGGGAAAGTGAGGTAACACTTCATCTACAGCCCAGACATGCAATGGCACTATTTGGTCTGGTGGAGTGACAGCGTATCTCTCTTCATCCGGTACAGGCATATGTCCTGGAGAACGCTGCGTCGGTTGGCGCAAGGTTGGAGCAGAGGTGCCTCCGGCTGCTGATAATGGTTGCAAGACAAAATAGCATTTATTCCATTTGAGCAGTATATTCATTGCCGCCCCCTTTACATAGGGACCAACGCTCGCATCAATAACCTGCCCGTTATGCAACATAATATTGCCTTGTTCTATAGCATTATCGGAACCATAACGTTCGACAACAAGCATACCTGTCCTTCGCGCAAGTTGCAATGCCTGAAGCACGTCCATAAGATTTTCGGTTGCAGTTCCATGTGGCTTCATAAAACACGACTCCGCTAGCCGCATTACTTTGTTTATTCTAGCAGCGCATACTCACAATTCCTCTTCCACATATACACCATAGTGAACACGTATCGCTGTGAACAGACGCTGTGTTTGCATAGCTGCAATTCTCGTCCTGAATCTATAGTGTTACTATAAGCTGCAAATCATCTTGTAGCGCAGTCAATGTATTTGTTGGAGGGCTTTGGCTCGTTAATGCCTGGCCCACGCGTGTTTGTATCGCAGTGGTCAAGTCAGGATAGCGCGGTGACACTGGACGAGGTAAGGCGTTGTTCAAAATTGGCCCAAGATTTTTAAAGACAGGCGTTTTGCTTTGAACAGTGGCATCCTGATAAATACTCTTTTTTGTTGCAGCTAGAGAGGACAGAGCAAGTGTCTTTTGTGCTTCATCGCTGAGCATAAAGCGAATGAATTTCCACGCTGCATCCACCTTCTCTGAACTTGAAAAGGCATTGATACCAAGTTGCCAGCCACCGATGACAGAATGTCCTTCGGTGTTGTCGCCACCAAAAGGCATCGAGGTCACAGCAAATTTGCCTGCAACCTTTGATGTTGCCTTATTACTTAGTGCATAAGCATTCGGCCAGTGGCGCATAAAAGCTGACTCGCCTCGCTCCCAGACAGTTCGTACATCATCCACCGACTTCATCTGGGTCACAACTGGCGAGATTGTGTTTACCCAGTTCACCATCGTGGAAAGCGTTAGCTCCCCTGCAGGCGAGTCTATCATCACCCGACGAGGATTGTTCGGGTCCAGAACAGAGCCACCATATCCATAAAGGACCTCGGAAAAAGCACAAACCAGTCCTTCGGTATGTGCACCCTGCCAGATATGTCCATATTTTGTTTTGCCTCTCGCTTGCAGATCTTGAGCAGTAGCAAAAAGCTCATCCCATGTTTTGGGAGGTGCAGACATCAAATCTGTACGATAGTAAAGCAAGCCAACGTCTGTACGTAGTGGCGCAGCCCAAATTTGACCACCCAATGTACAACCTTGAATCGGCCCCGGTAGATATTGATCACGTTCATTCGCAGCCCACATAGTCGTGATCGGGGCCAGCCATTGGTTTAAGGCAAACTCAGGCGGCCAAATGATATCCATCGATATAATATCAACCTCACTACTGCGCACATTGAGCATGTTGAGGAAATTAGCATGCAAGCGTGCCGAGTCTGTTGGACCAGGGAGCAATATAACATAAATACCGTCACGATTAGTCTGATTGAAGCGTTCGACGAGCTTTGGATAGACGCCTGACGGCTCAAATTCGCTGCGCCAGACAATATGTAATGCGGATCCATTGCCACCTGTATTGTCTCCTGCTCCGCCACAGGCGGCCAGAAGAGCACTCGCTGCACTGCTCGTCATGCCCAGTGCTGTTGCACGTTCGAGAAAGGTACGTCGTGTGAGGCGACCACGACGCGTGAAACGAAGTATCTCATCAAGGGCGCATCGTTGGGGAAACATACATCGATCCTTCCTACTACACCGTGTTTTCCTACTCTCCTCCCATAAGCTTTTGAAGAGATTTGCATGAAATGTGCTGATGAAAGAAGTCTTCTAAGTCTAGCTTGTACTGTACGCGATTTTTCACTCTTTGACAAGACTTTCTTTTATTCACTTAAAGATTTTTTTCTACCACACCTATCTCTTCCATGCCTCGCCTCACTTCAATAGCCAGATGAGGATGTATCAGACTCACATCACCGGAAGCATATTGAAGAGTGATAAACAGAAGCGTGCCGTTACAGAGGGTAGTACTTTTAGCTTTCTCCAGCCCACTTCCACTTTTTTCTGCCTGAAAAAGAAAAGGAGAGGGAGAGCCTTCTCCTCGAAGGTTCGCTCCTCCGCCATCCTTTTACATCGCCTCACTATCCACACTATCCACCTCCTTATTAGAGCAATAAAAGCCTCTCTAGAGAACGGAACACTTGATGTCTCCTCCTGAATCTGATGCCTTTGGCTACCTGACGCAATCAATACAAGAGAGCCTGCGGATGGTTGGCGAACAAGTCAAAGATCTGCGTATCTCGCATGAGCAGTTGCGCAAAGATATCAGTGTTGGCTTTGTCAGTCGCGATATTCTCGACCTGCAACTGATGAATATTCGACAGAGAATTGATAAAGCGGAATTCTTGATATCTGCCTTAAAAGAAGATCATGGGCGAGATATAGAAGAGATCAAGAAGACGATCGAACAGAACGAACAAAAAGCTATCACAAGTCAAGAAAAACGCTGGCTTCGTGTCGGCACCGTTATTAGTCTCCTTGTCGCTATTATCGGCAGTATTATCGGCATCCTTGAGTTCTTACACATCCATCCATAGGAGAAAAAGCAGATGAAAAATTTTTCCACCCCGATTGATCTGAACCGCGATGCTTTTATGCGTCAACTTATTGTAGCCCTTTCACACCTGAACGAACATACTACAGGTTCAGAAAGTGCTGGCATGTATATCAAAAGCATTGGCCTCTCTATGGGAGCTGCCATCGAGTATGAGTACAAGAAGTTCTGGGGCATAGATCGACCGTTCACCGTTGACGAGTACGCGCATGTGATTGTTGATCTCAAACAGCACATTCATGGCAACTTCTTTCTCATCTACAAAGATGAAGAGAAAGTGATTGTAAAGACAACTTCGTGCCCCTTCGACGAGATTGTGAGAGAATCGCCGGCGCTCTGCTTCATGACCTCATCCGTCTTTGGTGGCATCGCTGCACGTAACTTCGGCTATGCAAAATCTGTGCTGCATAAACGCATCGCTCTCGGCGATACAATCAACGTGGATGGAGAAAATGTCCCTGGTTGCCATGTCACCGTCTACCTGCAGGAGACTGAAGAGGCGAAGGCTGCACGCGGACAGGAGTACACGCTCAATATGAGTCTGCCCTTCTATAACCCAGTAGAGCAATTGCTCGCTGTCCAGCAAGCAACCTCCATATCGGGGAAGAGTGCACAAGCAGAAAAACGCGAAGCCGAGAAAAAGCTGTACGGTGAAAAAGAGCTTCTCTCGATCGTTTCCCACGAACTGCGCTCTGCTATCACCGCTATCATCGGCATCAGTCAGAGTATGGGGCGCATGACGCAGCAGGGTGATGTCCCTTCGGCAACAGCACTTTCAAAGCGTCTTCAGATCATTCAGCGCGAGGCCGATCGCCTTGTCCTGCTCTCAAAAGATCTGGGCAAGATCGCGAATCTCTCTTACGTAGATTATGCACCTCTGCCTAGAAAAACTTTAGATCTCAATGATTTCGTCTCCGCTGCCGTTGAACATCAAAAAGTACTCGCAAATGCGCTTACAGTGACCTGGGATGTCCAGCTCTCATCCGATCCTCTCCAGGTGTATATAAACGATGCACGTATCAGCCGTGTGCTCACTACCTTTCTCGAAGATATGCTGGAGCACTCCCCTCCAGGAACAACCATGGCCATACGAACAGCAAAAGCTGACACCATGGCTCGTTTAATCATTTCCTCTCAGAACAGCGACATCTCCAAAGACGAGGTCAAGCCAGTACTGGATGCTGCAGCAATCGACGTGCAACATACGGACTCCCAGCAATACAGCGGGATCGGCCTCGACTTCTACCTCTGCAAAACCATCCTTGAAGCACACGGAGGGATACTGCAATTTGACAATAAACAAGGTCTGGAAGCAACTATCACTATTGAGCTGCCGCTTGTTAGATAACACATGTTACCTGCATAGTTGTTACACTCTACTAGTGCGTCCGCGCCAGAAAGAAAGCGAGAATCAGCGTGAGCGAAAAGGCAGCCATTCTCATTATCGAGGACGAGATCAGCATCCAACAAATGTTGCAATTAGATCTCGAAGACGATTATAATGTCTTTGTTGCTAATAACGGAAAAGAAGGCCTAGAGAAGATACAATGGCTCGAATCTCAACATAATCCGCCTGCTGTCATTCTACTGGATATTGTTATGCCTGTTATGGATGGTTTTACCTTTTTACGGGAACTTGAAAGTCAGGGAAAAAAGGGGAAATACATGATTATTATCCTGACAGGCTTTACCGATATGGAAGAAAAGATCGTCAGATTATTGCAGGAAGGAAACGCAGCAACGTTCCTGGTTAAGCCGCTCCGTTACCCTGAACTCCTCTTCATCGAAATCAAAAAGTTTTCTGCCCAGAAGCAATCATAGGTTCTCTCCTTACAGATGCCCTTCATTCCCCTACCCATCTATGCCATCTTCTCACAAACTGAAAGAGACCTCCTATGACCCAGCATTCCCCTACGCCACAGCAACGTAAGCCAGTTCCTTTCCTCTTACAGCAAGAGCAAATTCGCCAGATTGAAAAGCGCTTTCGTGCTGCATTTGATCAGGCGGCAATCGGCATAGCTCTTGTCGGAATCGATGGACGCTTTTTAGAAGTCAATCAGAAGTTTTGCGATATCGTTGGCTACCCTCATGATGTCTTGCAAGGCCTCACCTTTCAGGACATCACTTTTCCCGATGACCTGAAAGCAGATCTAGCCTATTCACAACAATTGCTCGATGGTCAGCGCACTACCTACTCAATGGAGAAACGCTATGTTCGCGCAGATGGCTCATTGCTCTGGACCAACCTGACGGTCTCCCTTGTACGCAACGAACAGCATGAACCCTTCTACTTTATTAAGGTTATCGAGGATATTCAGCTGCGCAAACAGTTGGAGGCTGCACTGTTGAGAAGCGAGGCACGGGCGCGCCGCCTGGTCGATTCTAATATTATCGGTGTCGTGCTTGCCAATGAGAAGGAGATCCTTGAGGCAAATGATGCATTTCTTACATTTATGGATTATACACGGGAGCAGCTAGAGACTGGCTGCATCAATTGGCGTGAGATCACTCCACCCGAATATCTCCCGCGTGATGAATATGCCTTGCAAGAATTGCAGGAACGCGGCACCTGTACCCCTTTTGAAAAGGAGTATATTCGCCGTGATGGAACGCGTGTTGCTGTTCTCATTGGAGCTGCTGTGGTGCAAAATAAGCCTCTGGAAAATGTGGTTTTTATTCTCGATATCACTGAGCGCAAGCAACAGGAGCAACGCCTGCGCAACGCTCTCAATACGTTACTCTCCATTGCAGAAGTTCTCGTCACTAGCACACAACCTGCTGATGCACATCCTTACAGTATGCAAGAAGCTCTTGAGCAACGCCTGCTTGTTCCCATCCGCGAGGCGCTTTCTTGCGCAGGCATGATCATGATCACTCTTGCACCCGCAACTGAGATGATCGAGAGCGTGGTAACAACGGGCTTTGACAGCGACACGACAAGCAAGATGCAGCAGCGCTTATATGGTCAGGCACTTACAGACCGTTTCGCAGATCAGTCAATTCTCCAGAACTTGCGCGCAGGGCATATTCAATCTCTCGATGTCAGCGTTGCTCCCTACAAAGACCGCCAGCCTCATCCCTCTCTTACACGAATGCAGATCGTGCCAATGCTCCTGCATGGCACTTTAATCGGCATCATCGCAATTTATCCTGCACATCCAGATCAGCCTTTCACTAATGAGGAGAATATGCTTGCACAGGCGATAGGCAGATTCTCAGCCCTACTCATCGAACGAGAACGTTTATACCAGGAACGTAAAATAGCGGTTGCAAATGCTCAGGCCGCTCAAGCCATTGCACAACAGATGGACGAGTTCCTGGGGATCGTCAGCCATGAGCTGAGAACTCCTCTGACAACGATTAAAGCCGGTATTCAGCTCGCACAACGCTATGTCTCACGCATCCAGCCAGAGGGAGATACAGAGCAGATGATGCATGCAGTGAACTCGCTCACAGATGTTCTCTCTCGTGCGGAACGGCAGATCGGCGTGCAAAATCGGCTCGTGAATGACTTACTCGATGTCTCGCGCATTCGTGCTAACCGCCTGGAACTGCACTCTACCTTATTCAATCTAGTGCAAATTACACACGATACCGTCGAAGACCAGCGTAATCTTCTGCCCACGCGCACCATACACTTCGACACCGACTCCTCCGAGCTGCTTGTACACGCCGACGCCGAGCGCGTTGGACAAGTCGTGAATAACTACCTCACTAACGCGCTCAAATACTCTGAGCCTCATGCTCCTGTGTCGGTAAATGTTGCACATGAGCATCTACATGAGCACCTATACGCACGTGTCTCTGTACGCGATCAGGGACCTGGACTCTCGAAAGAACAGCAGGAGCACATCTGGGACCGCTTTTATCGCGTACCAGGCATCGAGGTGAAAAGTGGCTCAGGTGTAGGACTGGGCCTGGGCCTGCACATCTGCAGCACCTTGATTGAGCGCCAGGGGGGTCAGGTTGGTGTGCAGAGCACTCCGGGCCACGGTTCAATATTCTGGTTCACGCTGCCACTCGCCTGAAGAAGACACTCATCTCACCGTTGCCAGATTCTCAATAGTGCGCCGAATCCCTCTGGCAACGTTGCTGTACGCCTCATCGCGGTCACTCCATCTTGCGATGGGTTTTGCCCCTTCGGGCAGCATCTCTAGCTCCGCAAAAGGCGTTCCCTCATAGTCAACGGGCCGCAGCAAAATAGGAATCACACGAGCCTCGTTCAACTGGTGTCGTTCGAGAGCACGATTCATCTCGATACTGTAGCAAAAGTCGGAATGGATAAAATCAGCGCTTATCAACAGGAGAATGATCTGCGCATTCTCCAGATTCTTTTCGATCTCTTTTCGCCACTCGCTCCCCGGCAGAATATCCCCATCATACCAGGAACGGATGAGGTTCTGCCGCTTTAGATTGCTCAGATGTACGTCAAGGGCGTTACGTAATTCTTTGTCCTTGTGAGCATACGAGATAAAGACATCGAATGGATAGTTACTCACCGTTCACCTCTTTTATGCTGCTAAATATCCCATATAATAGCTTTTTTCCGCGACCATCTTCATGTATCATGATAAAAGATGCATTTTCCTATCTGCAAATATGTATCTATCTTTCGCAACACTTTCTCCCAATTGATGCACTCATTCACCTGGAGGAAGGCTCTTCCTCTTCTTCCAGAGAATACACAATCTTCTCATCAATTGCAATCCTTTGCCAGCAAAATTTGGCCGTTTTGCAAAAAGGATTGTTGCGAGGACTTATAGAAAGGGGAAAACGCACAAATTTGCCAATCTTTTGACGCAATTCCCCCTCTCGATCTCTCCCAAAAGACCGATTGTATATTTCTGAGATCACGACCGGAGTTATACCACAGCTATGTATTTACGTATCTCATCCTGGTTATAGTCGAATAGCTGTTACCTTTTGTCCTTCCAAAGCGTATAACCTCCGTAAAGATATTGTAGAGACTCATAGAAGAGTTATTTGTCCAACTGCAGTTAGAAACACTGTTTCGCAAGCTTGATAGCTATTGCAAACGCCACTGCATGGCTAGCTTCGTGTCTCTGACTGAGAGGTAGTTTCGAAAAATGTGCCGGGCACATTTTTCACCTGAATGCAGGGTAGTATCAGGAAATAGTAAATTTGCTTTTCCTACTGCAAAGCAAATTTTACTCCACGAGTTGCGAACCTGAGTGTTCGTCTCACATGTCTCCTCGTCGAAGATAGAAACACAACTTATTACGAGTGGAGCAGAGAAAAGCTGTTTTACAGCTCTCTGTGCTGTTTCTTCATGTTCTATGACAGAGTAAAGGAGTATTGTCATGCAAGAATCGGTCTCGCCTGCCTTTGATCTGGTCTGTCTCTCTCATTTGCGCTGGGACTTCGTCTATCAGCGACCGCAACACCTGTTGAGCCGTTGTGCACAACAGCGACGTGTGTTTTTTGTGGAGGAGCCACTCTATGGTGACGGTCCCGCGCATCTTAGCGTAGATCATAGGCAAGACGAGCTCTACGTCGTCACACCTCACCTTCCACGAGGAACACACGTTTCTGAGCAGTTGCTCATCGATGAAGCGCTGCGCCCACAGATCGAGAACGAGCAAAAGCAGTTTTTAGACAGGTTGCTTGCCGAGTACAAGATCGAGACATACGTGCTCTGGTACTACACTCCGATGGCGCTTCCTTTCTCCCGACATTTACAGCCCATAGCCACGGTTTTTGACTGTATGGACGAACTCTCCGCGTTCAAAAATGCCCCAGAAGCGCTGCGGGAACGGGAACGGGAACTCTTCCAGCGTGCGGACCTCATCTTCACGGGTGGTCACAGCCTCTATGAGGTCAAGCGCCAGCAGCATCCGGCAGTCTATGTTTTCCCCAGCACTGTAGAGTCTGACCATTTTCGCCAGGCTCGTGAGCAGCTACCAGAGCCAGCCGATCAGGTACAGATCGCGCATCCTCGCCTTGGCTTTTATGGCGTGTTAGACGAGCGCTTTGACATTGCGCTCCTCCAGGCACTTGCCGATGCTGAACCAGACTGGCAATTTGTCCTGATCGGTCCTATCGTCAAAATAGAGGAGAGCGACCTCCCTCGACGAGAAAACATTCACTATTTGGGACCCAAATCCTATCAGGAATTGCCCGCCTATCTTGCCGGATGGGATGCTGCACTGCTCCTGTTCGCGCTCAATGACGCGACACGCTTTATCAGCCCGACCAAGACATTGGAATATTTGGCCGGAGGCAAGCCCGTCGTCTCCACACCGATCCATGATGTGATCAGCGCATATGCAGACTCTGGACTCGTGCATATTGCCGCTAGCCCGTCTGCATTCGTCACCGCCGTTAAAGAGGCTTTGCAGGAAGACAGAGCGACACGCCTGGCAAAAGTTGACGACCTGCTCGCGCGCACCTCCTGGGATATTACCTGGAGCCACATGAATAGACTGATCGAAGACGCTGTGCGAGAGCACCTTGCTCAGCGAAAAAATGCTCCCACGCTCTCTCAGAACGAAATACAGAGGTCTATCTCTTCAACTGATTCCAGTGTTGTCTCGACAAGCAAGCAATAGAAGTGCAGGAGAAAAGTTGCATGTTCGATTATCTTATTGTAGGAGCCGGTTTTGCCGGCTGCGTTCTGGCCGAGCGTCTGGCAAGCCAACTGAACAAACGTATTCTGCTTATCGACAAACGACGCCATATCGCTGGCAATGCCTATGACTCTTACAATGAAGAGGGCATCCTCGTTCACAACTATGGTCCACACATCTTTCATACCAACTCGTTGAGTATCTTCGAGTACCTCTCACAGTTCACACAGTGGCGTCCCTATCAGCATCGCGTTCTTACCAGCGTCGATGGAAAGTTGCTGCCGGTCCCCATCAACCTGGATACGATTAACACCCTCTACGGGCTGAATCTCAACGCATTCCAGCTTGAGGAGTTCTTCAAATCTGTCGCTGAGCCACGCGAGCAGATCCGCACGTCTGAAGATGTTGTCATAAGCCAGGTTGGACGTGATCTCTACGAAAAGTTCTTTCGCAACTATACACGTAAACAGTGGGAGCTTGATCCCTCAGAACTCGATGCCAGCGTCACCGCTCGCGTTCCAATCAGGACGAATCGCGATGATCGCTACTTCACCGATACCTATCAATCCATGCCGCTCCATGGCTACACACGAATGTTTGAGCAGATAATAGCCCATCCGAATATCCATCTGATGCTCAATACAAACTACCGGGAGATAAAAGACTACTTGCCCTATAAGGAGATTATCTATACCGGACCAATAGACGAGTTTTTTGACTACTGCTATGGAAAGCTGCCATATCGTTCGCTCAAATTCGAGTTCAAGACGCTCAACACCCCTGTCTTTCAACAGAGTGCCAGCGTGAACTATCCGAACAACTACACCTATACACGTATAACCGAGTTCAAGTACTTGACCGGACAGGAGCACTCCAAGACGTGCATAGCATATGAATACCCTCAATCCTGTGGAGATCCGTACTATCCCATTCCACGCGAGGAGAACACGCAGAGATACAAACAGTATAAACTGCTCGCCGAAGCAACTCCTGGGGTGCACTTTGTTGGTCGGCTCGGCACCTACAAATACTACAATATGGATCAGGTAGTTGGTCAGGCGTTGAGTCTGTTCCAGAAGATAGCTCGGCAAGATGCAGATGCAAAGGATGGCAACAATGAGCTTTCCCTTTCCTCCCCGGCCTCTTGAATTGTGGGGAGGGCCTGAGTGCACGATCAATCGCGTGGGGGATAACTACTTTGATCAATTAGAACGCACGGGGCACACCAGCCGCCTGGACGACCTCTCGCGCTTCGCCGAACTGGGTATACGTACGCTGCGTTACCCGCTACAATGGGAACGCATAGCTCCCGATGGACTCGCTTCAGCAGACTGGCAATGGGCCGACCAGCGGCTCGCCGAGTTACGTTCGCTAGGCATACGACTTATCGTCGGCCTGGTCCACCATGGAAGTGGTCCCCGCCACACCAGTCTGATCGATCCGGCCTTTGCAGAAGGTCTTGCTCGATTCGCGGAAGCCGTTGCTCAGCGCTATCCGTGGGTGGATGCCTATACTCCTGTGAATGAGCCGCTAACTACGGCTCGCTTCAGCGGCTTATATGGACACTGGTATCCCCACGGGCGTGACTACGCTACCTTTGTGCAAGCGCTCCTCATCCAATGCCGAGCCACAGTGCTGGCGATGAGGGCAATTCGCAGCATTCATCCCAGCGCACAACTGATTCAGACAGAAGATGTTGGCAAGGTCTTCAGTACGCCACTACTGAGTTACCAGGCACAGCACGAAAACGAGCGGCGCTGGCTGAGTTTCGATCTCCTGTGTGGTCGCTTGAATCGGGATCATCCACTATGGCATGACCTCGCCAGGGTCTCTAACGAGGCTGAACTGGAGTGGTTTCTTGAGCATCCCTGCCCGCCTGACATCCTTGGCATTAACTACTACGTTACAAGCGAACGCTTCCTCGATGAGAACCTGGAAGGGTATCCTGCTCACTATCATGGAGGCAATGGACGCCATAGCTATGCCGACGCCGAACTGGTCCGTGTGAACACAGAACAGAGTTTCCCCGTCGGCTTTTATGAGCGTTTACGCGAGGTATGGGAGCGCTATCGCCTCCCCATTGCAATCACAGAAGCTCATCTTGGCAGTTCACGTGAGGAACAACTGCGCTGGCTTGTAGAAGGTTGGAATGCCGCGCAAACGTTACGGGATGAAGGAGCAGATATTCGAGCGCTGACGGTCTGGTCCTTGCTGGGGGCCTATGACTGGTGCAATCTGGTTCGTTTCGCTACAAACTTCTATGAACCGGGTGCCTTCGATATACGCGGTGACTCCCCCAGGCCGACTGCGCTTGCCAGGGTGATACGCGCATTAGCCTCAGGCTCACCTCCTACCCATCCCGTTCTTGCGCAGCCCGGCTGGTGGCATCGTCCAGACCGTTTCCTCTATCCATTTGACAAGAGCAGCCAGAAGCTTCATCTGAAGTTCTCATATGAGCAGGGGAGTACGCAACAAGTGCATCCATTGCTCATCACAAACGCTAAAGGCATTCTGGGAAGAGCATTTACGCGCATTTGTGAGTACCGAGGTCTCTCCTATTCTTGTTTAAACCAGGAGGAAACACACGGCGCGAATACACACTCTCTTCACGGTACACTTACGCAACTGCAACCATGGGCTGTTGTAAGTACAACTGACTTTAGCTATCCGGGAGATATATCTGACCGTGAGGCTGAGCACTGGTACAGTGAACAGATAGCGTGGCTGACAGCTCTCGCTAACGCCTGTTTCAGGCTCAACCTTCCTTTTGTCTTCTTCTCATCAGATACTGTTTTTGATGGCAACAGGACAACGCCTTACGTGGAAGATGATCCCGTTTCCCCGGCTAGCCTTATAGGTCGTGCACAGGTGGGAATGGAGCAACGGATCGTGCACCAGCATCCGAAAACGCTGCTCATCCGCTCCGGCCCTTTACTAAGCCCCTGGGAGGATGCGCCTGCCACAGTGCAACGGTTGCACTTCTTGCTGAGCAGGACCTTTCCTGACTACGAGGTGCTTATCTCACCGGGCTACGTTCCTGACCTTGTCCATGTCAGCCTCGACCTGCTGATCGATGAAGAGCGCGGAATCCGGCACCTTCCCAGTGCAGGAATGCTAAGCCTGTCTACGTTGATAGATCGCTTAGCCCAGACTGTAGATAGCGCAGAGATGAACGTGCTCAAACAGTCTATTCGACGCTCAGATCATGCTCCATCCTCTGCGCGTTGTCGAGCACTCTCAAGCAAACGAGGGCAGTTGCTTCCAGAGCTAGATGATGCTCTCGCTCGCTACACCCGAGATGTCGGAAGAGGGTAA
>DAOUDD010000274.1:0-5758 GCA_034431765.1 Ktedonobacteraceae bacterium
AGCCAATGAATTGGCCGCAGACGCCGTGAACGTGGTCCCTACGAAGGGTCGAATGCAAGGTCGTAGTTGATGTTTGGAGCGAATATATGGCATGAAGCTATACCTACATTAGCAGTTCTTGAAGGTTGGAGATGTGGAGTAGGATTGTTATTTGTTTTTTTTCTTCCATAAAGTGGATTTTCTCAGAGGTCATTGGTTACTCCTCCTACTTCTTCATTGATAAAAAATGATTGGTGTTAGTATACTGAGACGAGGAATGGTCATAGAGCAAATATTTGTAAAGGAACATCCATGAGTAATCATACAACCACATCGAAAATTACTATTAACGCCCCAGCTACTCGGGTTTGGGGAGCACTCACGAAGCCAGAATTGGTAAAGCAGTGGCAGTACGGAGCCAATGTGATTACTGATTGGCAAAAAGGGAGTCCGATTGTCTTCCGCAGCGAGTGGGAAGGCAACGTGTTTGAGCAAAGAGGAACAATTCTTGAGGTTGAGCCAAATACACTGGTGAAATACACGCTCTTCGCTCCACGTCCCGGGCTAGAGGATACGCCAGAAAATTCCTTTACCATGACTTATCTGTTAGAGGAGACCAACGGAAAAACGACGCTCTTTATTATCCAGGACGATCCCAGGGAACAGCAGCCACAAGAACAAGCCCAAGAGAGCGAAAATAGCGTCTTAGTTGGCTTGAAAACGTTGATCGAAGGGTAGCATATGAGACGGCAGCAGCGGAACTTTTCATCCACTCACATTTTTCTTGCGTAGATATCTCAGTGCAGCATGAGAACCGACGAAGCCACCTAGAAAAGCATGAACTGCTTGTGCAAAGCTTAGAAGAAATGTGTCCAATGGAAGCGACTGGCACCACGCTAAATTCGTAAGAGCGCGCTGTGAGAAAAATGTGGGGAATACTGAGAAAACTGCCAACGTAGTGAATGTGAACGTGGCGACCACAACACAAATGAACGCCGCGAGGAAGGCTCCCGCTATACCTTGCTCCACATTTCTCGCTCTATATGTGACGAAGAAAGCTACCAGTGCATAGAAGGTGCATGAGAGGAGTACAGCCAGCGTCGAGAGTGAAATATCAAGGAGCTTGTAGTCTTGTGCAACAGTACTTGGTCCATTAGAGAACAACTCTAAAAAAGGACCAAACGCTCCTAAGCAGAGGGTCACACCGAGATAATAGGGAAGATTAGAAATGCTCCCAAGAAATATGCCTACGACGAGTCCTGCAATCCCTGCAAGCAGCAGCATACCTCTGATTTGGTTCCAATAGTTTTTTAGCGCGTAAAGGCTCGCAACAAGACTACTTAATAAAGTCAAGAAGGTGACATAATCGTGCTGGTGTAAGCTATATGGATATGGGTCCAGGTACGAGGCAACCAAACCAACAAGCGAGAGCAACAAGAGCAGCAGTAACAACATAAGCACTGCAAGCGCAATCGCGTGTTCAACTCCAAAGCGTTTCATTCGAGGAAATTCCTTTCGCTCTCTGTCGTCTTCACCTTTTTGTTCTGTTATCATAACAAAGTACCTAGAAGAACGCATGGTGCAAATGACCTATATAAACAAAAGACGAAGAGCAGGTACATAGCGTTTCTGTAAATCAAGGTGTGTGTAGAAGAATTCAGAAGTATTGATTTTGGCTATGGAGTGGTCAAATGGGAGCAGTCCAACTTGGAATGAGTCCTTGCACGACGCCAGCTTTGAAATGCACCCCCGAGCAAGCCTATAGCACATGCAAGGACTAGTTGAGAAAACAAGGGATACATCGTTGAGTTTAGAAAGTCGTAGTAGTATTTGAAAGCAGGGAGTCCAGCCCCATCTCCGTAAAAACACATAGGAGTCACCTGATGAGGAGACCAAAGTAGGGGAAGGTAACGGATAAGAGCAGCAACTGCTGAAGTTGTCACAGAGGTGAGCAACGCAGCGAGCAAAGTATTCCAAAGTCCGTAGACCCAACGACCAGTACGACGAGTGACCCACCACGCTATTCCAGCATAGACGAGCAGGGTCAACAGAGCGAGAGAAAGAGGTACAGCTACCTGATAAATTGGGATATGTTCGCCGTTTAACAATTCTAAAAACAATCCAGGAACAAACAAAGGAACCAAGAAAAGCATTATCAAACTAAAACCAGGGCAAGAACCTAAGTCTTGACCAGGCAACATAACGACTACTCCGAATATCCCGCCCAGCATGAGACCAATCAGACTACTTACTCCTGCTAGCCGAGATCGTGACAGCACTGAGGGCTTGAGAAAAAAGTAGCCCACTGTTACAGTACTCAGCAGTGGGAAAAACAGGAACATTCCTATTCCTATATTAAAAGTTGGTTCTGTATAGAGAGGCCATACGAATGAGAATACAATGCTGACAATTGCTAGCACGATTTGGAGAAGAGTAGGAATAAGAATTGCCTTGCCTAGCCATCGACTCATTGCCGAGGATGAAAAAGAGGTGTTATTATACATGGATGGTTTCTCCCTTCTTACTTTCAGCAACGGTGAACACTATTTGCGGCTGAGAGAGAAACATACTCTATGCAGAGATAAGCAGGCATGGGGTAAATGACCCATATTGAGCAAAGAACGACATGTTTAAGTATCGGAGGAACGCTATGCAAGATATTGTTGGGTGGGCAAAGGAGCAAGCCGAGAGACTGCTGTCACCTCTTGGTAACAGATGGTTACATGTTCAAGGTGTAGCAGAGAAAGTGCGTGATGTGAGTAAAGCTTTTGATGAGGAGGATGGAACCTATATTTCCGGAAGGAGAGGATTATGAGACTCACTAAAAGCCAGCATGTCGTATCTTCAGTGTTGATGCTGATACCCCTAATCTGCTTGAGTAATTGCGGATCATCTACCGGCATCTCAGGAAGTCAGCCGAGCAGCAAGCCAGATCATGTACAGATTGAGATAGACCTCTTCCACCAGTCTACTAGGCAAAACCCAGTGGTGAACCTGACAATTGCCAACATGGTGCAGCAGCTCTTCGCCACCATCTACGCTCTCCCACAGATGCCTGAGAACATCCCTTGCACACTAGAAATGGGTATACACTATACCTTGACATTCTATCAAGGACACAAGAAGCTTGTCACGGTCGTGGCCGAAAACGATGGCTGTCGTTGCATCTCCCTTTCAGGGGAACCGCAAGTTCGCACTGCTATGAACAACCCCTCCTTCTGGAAACAGCTCGATCATGCCATCTATGAAGCGAGTCCGACAGCGACAATTGCTTGGTCCTCCTTGAGGCCTTTGTCTTCCACTCCGCATCATCCTCAAACCGCACGCATCACCTCTGCCGACACTGCTCAGCACCTCTATAATGCAATCCTGGCCCTGCCAACCGTGATGGAAAACAACAGCTATTTGGGACCGGGGGACTACCAACTCGTCTTTCATACTTCTGACCAGCCTGTTGTGGCGGTCATTGATATGAAACAGAAGCTCGTTGACCTCCACGGTGAGTATCATTCTCGCGGCGGCGTCTCTCGCATGAACGAGCAGTTCGAGCAGTTATGGACAAAGGTACTGGCTGGGATCGTCTTTTCACCTGCACGACCTGATACACTTTTGCTCAGCCTCTCCACAAACAAAGATAGCAGAGCACTGACGGTAAGAGATACCAAACTGGTTCAGGAATTCTACACTCGGATTTTTACGTTTTCAACGACGCAACCTCCACCAGACAGCTGTCTCGGCAACGACAAAGTAGCTGGAAAACAGAAATGGTATGAACTGACTTTCCTACAGTGGAACTTGACTCTTCTTCACGTAAGTGCCTATGAAGCAAGTTGTGTCTTTGTTGAGCGGGATTTCGACTCTGGTCAGAGACAGTACCTGCAAGCTGACCAGCAATTCTGGACCCTACTTCATCAGGCTGTCAACCAGTGATAAACTCACTCCAGTTTCATTAATACTACTGTGTTAGTTGCGGCGATGCCAAAACTAACACAGTAGTATTAACTAATCATCCTAGTAAAAATGCGGTTAAATTAAATAGTAGACTCTGTACCGCCGCAACTTGTTCCTAATATTAGGAGCAAGACAGGGTTTACCTAAGAGCAAGATCTATGGTTTCAGATTGATAACAGGTGCAATAGAAGTTATGGAGCAATTCGCATGAGAGGGTACTCTCAGCAAAAGATTGGACGGCACAAGCAGGACGCAAGACGGTATCAAGCTGGCTAAGTCCCTTCACTTCAAAGTAGTGACGCCCGACTCCGAACGGGATACCCTGTTGCGCTTTGAGCTAGACTTAGAGACGACCAACAATCCGCTTTTTGCAGAGTATAAACAGGTAGTAAAGAAGGTGTTAGCGAGAAATAAGAAAGTGGAACACAGGAGTTCCAAAGTAGAAAAATCGGACAAAAAAGGCAGTTGTAAAGAGCTAAGCAAATGTTGGTTAGGACGACCTGTAGAGCGACTTTATAGGGGATGGGGAGATGGGCGATTAGGGATTCGAACCCCAGACCTACTGGTGTAAAGCATCGCTTCTCGAACGACCCCACGATTAGCCTGTAGAGCCGTTTTGTACCCCCTAGACCTGCTGTGTTCAATGAGTAGGCAGCAGGTCTGGTATAATCTCTTCAAAAACTTGTTACCAAAATCCTATACATACGTTTCTCTTAAAGAATTAGTAGAAGTGTGGAGGACGCAATGGTTAAAGCAATTGAAACAATCTATAACGGATATCGTTTTCGCAGTCGTCTTGAAGCTCGTTGGGCTGTATTTTTTGATAAACTCAATATAACGTATAAATATGAACATGAAGGTTTTGACTTGGACGGTAAATGGTACCTGCCCGACTTTTATTTGCCCGACTATTCCTATTGGATCGAAATCAAACCGGAAAGACCAAACGGAGAAGAAAGAGAAAAAGCAATTAGAGTTTGCATTCATACACAACAAGAAGTCCTACTTTTTGCAGGTGATGTATGGCATGACGTAAAAGGATACGGATTTCATCCATTTCCAAGCGACAAAAAAGAAGCTAAAGAAATTGTGAAAATGGCTGAACTAGATGATAACCCTGAGTGCTGGATTTCCAAAGACGAATTTATCAACATTAATTCAGATAAAACACTTTTTGGAATTGACAAAAGAAGAGGATACTTATGGACAACTGTTTTCTGTGCAGCTTGTCAGGAGTGCAAACAAGTAAGCCTCGGTTATGAAGATGTAGTTCATAAGCGTTATTGTAAAAGTAGAGGAAAAGGCAAAGAACTGAGTAAATCTCTTTACATTACAGAAGCATACACAGCCGCACGTCAAGCAAGATTTTAAGTTAATCTAACATAGCAATTTCTGACATCAATATAAATAATTATTGACAAATAATGTTTACTCAGTTAGGATTGAACATACATTCAAAAACTTAAATCATCTAAGGAGTTAACCATTGCTAAAAGGACACACGATAAACTTTCAATCTGTGTTTAGTGGAATTTCATTACAGCAAATCTTGCAGAAAAAAAGCCAGGACATGAGATTAAGGCTTGATAAGGAGATTTATAAAGCAGTTCAGACTGGAGAAAACGAAGATAAATACGTAAACTTGCAGGTTGATAAGTTCAAAATAAACGTTCCCAAGTTGGATTTTGATGACATAAAGAAGAGCGATAGAGAAGAAGAAGTACACGGAACTGAGTTCATAGGAGAAGTAACCATCCCTGATCGTATATACAGAGTGACCTTGCCCCGATTTGATGGAGTAGTCAAACATGAAATATACTCTCTCGAA
>DAOUDD010000275.1:0-9897 GCA_034431765.1 Ktedonobacteraceae bacterium
CTTATAGTATTACGTTTCTTAAAATAAATTCCATAACGATAAGAGCTTCTGATAATAAAGACGTAGTTATCTGTACATTATAAAGTATATTCTCGCAAAGAGAAACTACCCTTGCCTCTAGAAGGAAAATTGCAAAAACTCTCGATCGGAGAGTTTTTGCAATTACCGTCTGATTATTTGTTTTTCGCCTATCCTTCAGGATATGCATCTGTATTAAGTCACTCTAGAGATGCAACCTGATTCGTGTACTGTTGTACGAACAACTTGTTTACAAAGATTGTTTGTTAGTGCTAGTTGCCAACAACGAGTGGTTGGCCGGTCTCTAGCAAGGTTTTGAGGCCGGAGAGGACCTGGACCCAGCCCTGGTGCAGGCCACTGGCTTCAAAGGTCTCTGGATCAAAGCCTTCGTGCAGAAGCGAAAGCTTGCAGGATTCTCCCATCGGGGTGATCTCCCACGTGACGGTCGAAGGGGTAGTGTTTGAGGAGTGAGAACCCCATGCGGGTTTAAAGGTGGTCACGAGCCGTCGTGGGGGATCGGACTCTAGCACTTCACCCTCCAGGTTAATATCCCCCTGTGGACTGCGGAACTGGTAGGTAGAGCCGGATTGCCAGGTAGACTCTGCGCGTGAGCCGAAGAAATACTGACGTGTCAGGTCTCCGTCAGTGATGGCTTGCCAGAGACGTTCGGGAGTTGTGCGAATAAACAGTTCATAGACTCGTGATGGTTTCTGATTCATAGATGTTCCCTCCAATGTAGCTTTAAGGCCTAGAAGCGCCTGCGTCCAGGGCTTAGCATACTTACTGACCCAACGCTCTTGAATTTGTCGGATCGGGACCGGATTGAGATAGTGGAATTTCTCGCGCCCAACCTTGCGGGATGCGATCAATCCAGCCTCCTCTAACACCTTGAGGTGCTTCATGCAACCGAAGCGCGTCATCGGGAGCCGTTGCTGCAATTGCAACAGCGTCTGCCCATCTTGCTCAAACAGTGCATCAAGGAGCAAGCGTCGATGCGGGTCCGCTAACGCTTTAAAGATTGTGTCCATCTCGTCTGGCTGGTTCAGTTGATCCATACTATCCCTCTGTAAAGAATACGTGACCATTCTGTCACCTTTCTAGTATACGTGACCTTGGTGTCACCTGTCAAGATGTAGATCTGATAAGAAATTATACCCATTGCTGCGCAAAATATAGCAAGTTCTTATGCTACTATAGTAGTATCTAGCATAGCCTTTCCTACCCCAAAAACAGGAAAGAAGTTCTTTTTTCCAGATGGTATCAGGTAATATAACACACAAGAAATGAATGGGGACCACTATGTCAGTAATGAACAGGCTTATGCGCGCGTTCGATTCGATGTCGCGCATCGAGATGGAGGGGAAGGATCGAGGCGGCATATGGGGTGAGAAATACAGCGAACGGGTCATACAGGATGGTGATTATAAGGATACGGCTGGACGCAGACAAAGCATCCCCTATCAACACATTCAGGAGGTACGCCTGCGCCGTGACGGTCGCTTTTCCGCGTACGACGACCTCTCTATAATCTACACGATCGGCGGTGGCGACTCCAAGACCCGAGAAGAGGCCGTAACGGAATCCTCGTTCCAGCGTACGCTGGATACAGAGCATCGCCATTGGTCCGATAGTTGCTGCAACTGAAAGTCCAAGCAAAAAGCCCTTAAGCAGAAAGTCCAGTAGCAAAGTTCATGCTTCTTTCACATTGGTTTATAAGTAACACTCTGCTGTGTTCATCCATATAGCTTTACAAGCGGCTGCTCGAAAAGATCAGTCGTTACGATGAGACACGTACCTCTATCGTGCTTTCCACGCGCGTGAAGAAAGGGCTTCCATTACGCGAGCAGGCTTAGCTTCGCTTTGAGGTGAAAGCAGACTATTCTGTTTTTCCCTGCTGATCGAGAATGCGTTTGAGCACTCCGATGAGCGCAATAGTTCCAAACCAGACCCCGACGAGCAACCAGGGACGCTGCTGTGCCTGTTTGTTATTGTTGAATTTTGAGGTTGACATTACTTGTACTCCCCTTTTCTGAGTGGTTACTGTATACAAAAGCCAATTTGTATGCTCCGATGGAGACAGGCTTCTCGTAACGTGTTCTGTTCGGTAGATATCCAGCGTACATACGTTGTACGATAGACAGCAGCCGATCAGACGGTTCCACTATCGCTCGCCTCAGGACGATCAATGAAACGCTGCGCGTTGAGATTGTTGTGCGCGGGCGCGGTGAGCTCTCGGTAGCCCTCGATGACATGCTCGGCGAAGGGAGGGATAGGCTCTGTCGGCTTCTCTACCCGTTCAGTACGATTTTGAGGCAGGTCGGCAGGTGTTTGCAGTGTGCTGATACCGAGACTATTCATCACCAGCATGTTGCGTTGCGCCAGGACCTGGTGAGGAGCAAACGAATACAGTGGGGTCTCCATCTGTGCAAGCTGCTGCTCGATCTGATCGGGCAGATGTCCATACTGCTCACAAGCGTTGTGCAGAGCAGCAAACAAGTCTTCCTCAGGAAGAGCAAAGAGGGCATCGAGCGCATACAGCAAGTTGAAGCCGCGATTGAGCATAACGAGCCGTCCATGAAGCAAGCGCTGCGCCAGTTTGTCATTCCCCTCAACTGTCCATGCCTGATGGACCTGCCGAGTAATATCGGTCAGAGGCAACATATCCAGGCGATGCTGCAAGAATGCAACAATGCCCTCCGTATCTCTCTCCTGTTGCCATTGTCGCAGCAGTTCCAGACTACGCCGACCCTCGTATTCCTTGACGGTTTTGGAGACGCTCAGTAAACAGGTCTTGCATTCCGCAACCCAGAGCGCGTGCAGGTAACGCACAGTATCGGCAATAGAAAAGGTTGAGAAGCGTCGCTGCCCATGCACGGCCTCAAGAAATTGAAACAACGCGATAAATTCAGCCTCTAATGCGTCAAAGGCAGTTAGTTTCTTTTGCACCAATTCGGGCAGAGATGATGTTGTAGGCATACTTGTCCTTACCTTCCTCCAAATATTTCACTCTTCGGCAGAGTCTTGAATATCACACTCTATAACACGTATAACACCTATGAAACAGGTTATGACCCTCTATTCTTTATGCTGATTGTTCATTACAGCTACCAATCATACCACGTTCATGCTTCTCTCTTGAAGACAGTGGTAGAGCGTTATTATTTTGCACGTGGACCGTATTCTAAATGAGAGAAAACTTTAAGGAGGGGTTCTATGCAAGACAAGACCCTTGATAAACCGGGCGTGGTGACATTTCCACCACGCATTTTCGCCACTGGCTTCGCAGCTAGTTTGATTTTGCAGTTATTTTTTCCGTTACGACTCGTGCGCCGACGACGAGTGACACTCGCAGCCGTTCTCATAGGGGCGGCAGTAACACTGATCCGTTCTGCATTTCGCACAATGCGCAAAGCTGGAACGAACATAGACCCGGAACAGCCGAGTACAGCGCTTGTCACCGAAGGTCCATTCCACTACACGCGCAATCCCATCTACGTCTCGCTCACGCTACTTTACGCGGGTCTGACACTGCTCTTCAACTCGCTATGGGCAGCACTTGTTCTACCAATCGTACTCCGTATCCTGACCAAGGGAGTAGTTGAGCGTGAGGAGAAGTATCTGGAGGGCAAATTTGGGCAGCCATACCAGCAATATCAGGCGCAGGTGCCACGCTGGTTCTAGACTGAGCGGGTACAGAAGAACATGAACGGATTGGCTGTTTAGCCGTTCTTATCATGCTGCTGTTACAGGAAGGCCGCCGGGGACGGCAAATGAGGTTAAGCAGCGCTTCGAGGTCTCAAAACGCACAATTTTTTGCGATATCCAGTCTCTCTGTGAAATAGGTGTGCCAATTGTGATCAATGAATTGTAAGGTCAGAATAAACGAGGTGAGAGACGGCCGTAGCTTTGTCTTCTGCCGTCTTCTCCCACTTCGTTTAGGTGTTCACTTTCCAAAACTGGAAGTTATCGAAGCGCACAGTGGTCGGCTGACCATGATTGACGGCAAAAAGCCCTAGACCAAATGGAAATACCATAAAATAGAGAGGGAATTTTAAGTGGAACGGGTTGATGTATTTATTTAGATTGAGTAAAGGATACTTTTCTCAGACTTTTACTGTCGCTTTGCCTCTTTACTTCCCTAAGAGCAAGAGGAGTATATTAAAAATCTGCTTGATTTATACTAAAATACAAATTTTGTTCATTCGTATATATTTTCTCACAAATGCAGGTGTGAAATAGTTCACTGTATTTCTGATCATATCATGGTATAATTGTATTATGAGCGCGTGTGTAGCTAGATCACAAGCTCAGCGGAAATGAATACATAGTAAGATCGGAAGTTGGATGTGTGTATGTGAGTGTGTGCGTGTGTATATGTCCCCACTCTGTTTGTTCCTCTACTGATTTATAGCTACAGGAGATTATTATGAAAAAGAGTCTGTCAAACTATGTTCAGTCGGGTAATTCGCATCTTCACAGGTTCGGTATTGTTCTCGTTACCTCTCTCTGTCTCCTGCTAGCCCTGTTGCTAGGTGCCTGCAACAGTGAAAGCAGCGCTAGTATGTCTGCAAATACGCAAACAAGCAATACAACGATTAGTGCTCCAACGCCTGCAACGACTTCGCCACTGCTTACACAGCAAGATGCGAATATACAGGATGCAAAAAGTTATCCGGTCAAGATCTACTTCTCTAAAACGCCGCAATCGAAGAACGATTTCACAGCCGTTTTTCCTGTCAATCGAGTTTCACCAACGAGTGCGACGGCGACCTTTGCGATGCAGCAACTTATTGCTGGCCCAACGGCATCAGAACAAAGAGCCGGCTACTTTACAGACCTGCATAATGCACTGCAAGGTATCTCTACCTGCGCCGGACAAGATTTTACGCTTGCGCTCAATAAAAAAGGGCTATCAAATGTGCAGGGGACTGCTACACTGCAATTTTGCCGAGGGCTTTCCTCTGCGGGGATTGGGACCGATGCACGTATTCAGTCCGAGATTACAGCAACGCTGACACAGTTCGCAACAATTAAAAAGGTGATCATTCTGACAAACGCGGGACATTGCTTTGGCGATGGAAGTGGATTGGATAAGTGCTTGTACTAGGAGTTTCATGCTCGCGTAACGCGCTGACAATCTTCTTTCTCTGTGGGCGGTGGGTGCAACAGACTCACCGCCCACAGAGAAATTATTATTTAACGCGGACCAGCGGCCAGAACTGTTTCAGAGGAGACTTCAAACTGGGCAAAGTTTTTCTTAAAAAGATCGGCCAGTTGATGCGCCTGCTGATCATACGCTGCTGGATCGCTCCAGGTATTACGAGGGAGAAGCACATTGCTCGGAACATCAGGGCAGGAAGTTGGAACGCGTAAGCCAAAAACGGGCTCGGTTACGATTTCCGCTGAATCGATCTGCCCGCTGATTGCAGCTCGCACCATAGCACGAGTATAGTTAATGTTGATGCGCGAGCCAACACCATATGGACCACCCGTCCAGCCGGTGTTTAGCAGATAGCAGCGGACGTTATGCTTCTCAATACGCTCACGCAATAGGTTTGCATACTCCTTGGGACGGCGCGGCAGGAAAGCTGCCCCAAAGCAGGAGCTGAAGGTGGCCTGTGGCGTCGTGACCCCCGCTTCAGTTCCAGCCAGTTTGCTGGTATAGCCCGATAGGAAGTAGTACATCGCCTGCTCCGTGCTCAACAACGAGATGGGGGGCAGAACACCAAACGAATCAGCCGAGAGGAAGATGAGCGCCTGTGGATGCTCACCCATACCTGAGGTTACCACGTTGTCAATGTACTCGACGGGATAGGCAGCGCGTGTATTCTCTGTCAACGAGGCGTCGGCGTAATCCGGTTCTCGTGTCTTCTCGTTCAAGACAACGTTCTCATAGACCGCGCCAAAGCGCACCGCGTTCCAGATCTGTGGCTCAAATTCCTGTGAGAGATTGATACACTTGGCGTAACAGCCCCCTTCAAAATTGAAGACACCGTTCTCGCCCCAGCCATGTTCATCGTCACCGATCAAGCGACGACTGGGATCAGCGGAGAGGCTTGTTTTACCGGTTCCCGACAGGCCAAAGAAGAGCGCTACATCTCCTTCCGGCCCCACATTCGCTGAGCAGTGCATGGGCAGCACACCTTGAGCAGGAAGAATAAAATTGAGGACGGTAAAGATAGACTTCTTCATTTCGCCAGCGTATTGTGTGCCAGCAATTAAGACCAGGCGCTCTTCAAAATCAATGATAATTGCAGCTTCAGAACGTGTCCCATGTGTACGTGGATTGGTATGAAAGTTGGGGACACAGAGAATAGTAAAACCTGGACGATCACTGCTGAGATCACTCTCAGTGGCGCGCAAGAAGAGCTGACGCGCGAAAAGATTATGCCAGGCAAGCTCGGTAATCACCTGGATCGGCATGCGATAGCGCGGATCGGCTCCTGCTGCCGCATCAAGAATATAAACATCACGTCCCTGTAAATAGTCTGCCAGGCTCCTGCGCACAATCTCAAAGGCCTCTTGAGTCATTGGATGATTATTATCACCCCACCAGATCCGTGCCGCCGACTCCTCATTTGATACAATAAATTTATCTTTTGGTGATCGTCCCGTATGTGATCCCGTTGTCGCACCGAAAGCACCATTCGCCGCCAATAGTCCCTCGCCCCGTGCAAGTGCATGCTCCACCAGCACAGCCGGGGAAAGATTCCAGTTCAGCTTGCCAAGATTGACCAGTCCATACTCTTCCAGCGCTTTCCGGCTCATCATCATTGTCATAGATATTTCTCCTTTGGGGCACAGAACTCTACTCGCATTGCCAACAACAACGATGGAATTATAGCTCGTCCATTGAGCGATATTCAATGTGTGCACCCCGAACACTTGTTAGTGTATCAAACTTCCAGGGTGAAGCGCAACCCAGAGATTGGAAGTTCTTAACAGTGCTGGAACCAATAGCGTATACTAGTGCAGACTGGTCCAAACGATGTTCTCAATGCTCGATACATTGATGGCAGGACAGCTTCCAGCCTCACGTCTCGTTAACCTTCTCCCACGGCTCCATCGGTAGAGAAGGTAGAGGAGCCGCATTTTCAAGGTAGCTCGATCTCATCTAACGAGATCAAGCCTTTTTTGAGCGCGTAAACTATAGCCTGAGCGCGATGAGCCAGGTGCAGTTTTGTGAGAATGTTTCCCACATGCGTTTTCACCGTCTCTTCAGTCACCACCAGCGCTTTCGCGATCTCGCTATTAGTCCGTCCCACAGCTAACTGGCGCAGCACCTCTTGCTCACGCTCAGTCAGCCTCGCGTTGTGCTTGCTGCCGCGCCCTAGCTCCTGCATAACCGCCGACGCTACTGCTGGATCGAGCAGAGATTGTCCTTTGGCTGCTGCACGTATCGAGGCGAGCAGCAGTTCGGGATCAGCCTCCTTGCGCACATAGCCAATCGCTCCTGCACGCAAAGCTGCCACAACCCGCGCATCGTCGGCAAAGCTAGTTAATACGACAATTTTTGTATTCGGCAGGATTGCCTGTACGCGGCGAATCGTCTCGATACCATCTATACCTCCAGGCATCAGCATATCCATCACCACCACCTCTGGCAACCATTCTTCGACGTGCTGAAGTGCCGCTTCTCCGCTGACTGCTTCACCGACAACCTGGACATCCTCAAACGCTTTCAAGAAGCTTTGCAAGCCGCGTCGCACAATAGTGTGGTCATCGACCAGCACAACTCGAATCTTCTCTGCCATTGCTTTTTCCTTCTCCATAATTAACACGAAGTGCACGTTCTCGTGAATGTATTTCTACGTGTATGGCTGATGTGGGTACCTTCCGAGGCAACGGACGCCTGAAGTGCCGTCCCTACGAAGATGCTAAAGCATGAAATACTCTAAATACATATCCTAAGGGACACGTGCAGCAGGACGTTGGGGTGAGGCAAGCGCGCTCCCTATGCACTACCTGCCATTGTTGCTTTCGGCTCCTGCTCGGTAGCAATTGGCTGCCAGACCAAGATGCGTCGGGCTGAGCAGCGCATCGATACTTTTCTCGATGCCGAAGAACGTGTGCCAGAGCAGGTCAACAACGCCAGCGATTGCGAAGACCAGTGCACCGAGGAGTGATAGCCCGTAGCCCTTCGGCATCGCAAGCTGCCAGGGGTAGCCATGGCGAGAGTAGAATAGCGCTGTTCCTACCAGAAAGGCGGTGTAGAGCAGAAAACTCCCATACAGGACGGCATGCCAGGGAGTGAAAAACGTCTCCAACTGCGGTATATGCGTGTGCGCCCACAGATCCAGATAGCTTCCTCCCACTCCCAGGAGACTCAGGACAGCGGCTATCCAGTCATAGCGTAACGAACTGGTTGGCTGCTCCAGATGCGTCTTCTCACCCGTTTGAGCGAAAAATGATGTGATCACGATATAATATCTCCTTTACACTAGAGCCATTTGTTTCCGTCTATAGCTCTAGTGTAAAGGAGTTGAGGTTTGACCACATCACAGAGAGGGGGTATCTTCGTCTCCCCCTTTCGGGGGAGATGACTACTTGAAGAGGTTTCTACCAGTTACCCCTTTTCTCAAATATCATGGGTAGTTCCTTCATAGTCGTGAACGATAATGCCTGCACCTGTGGACGAAATGCAGGGTCAGCAAAACGCACGTGGTAGCGTTGCGCAATCATTGCCAGGACAATCAGCGCCTCTATATGTGCTAGATGGCTTCCGATGCACATATGAGGACCTCCACCAAATGGGAGATACGCGAACTTATGCTCCGGTCTTGTTCCTTGAGGCAAGAAACGCTCCGGCTTGAAGCAGTCCGGGTCCGTCCAGAAAGCCGGATGGCGATGCGTGAAGTATGGCGAGATGACAACAAGCGTTCCTGCCGCAACAGCGTGACCACAGATACTATCATTCTCAGTTGCCTGGCGAATAATTCCAAATGACGGTGGATACAGGCGAACAGTTTCCATGAAGATGGCTTTCGCATATTCCAATTGGGCAAGGCTCTCCAGAGAGACTCCCTCATTCCCTAACACCATATCAAGCTCATCTTTCAGCTTTTGAGCCGCTTCGGGATGTTGAGCGAGCAAACTCCAGATGAACGAGAGAGCGAGCGAGGTTGTCTGGTAGCTGGCAATCACGAGCGTGATAAGTTCATCGCGCACCTGCTGAGGATTGTTGTGTTGGATAAGAGATTGCACGATGTCAGGCGCGCCACATACAGGATGAGCTTTGCGTTCCTCGATCACATGTGCAATAAGGCTATCGAGAACGGCAAGGTTGTGCTTCACACGCTGGTTACGTAAGGTGGGTACAGCAAGGGGAGGAAACGGGAGACGAATATATGAGGTGATATCTGGCCCCAGGCTTCGCAAAGCTTGTACAAAAGCTGTTACATCCAGGTGTGTGTTGGCAAATAGTGTTCGAAGACTTATGGATAGAAATAAGCAATTCATCTCATCCACCATATCAACAACACTCCCTGCACGAGACTCTATCTCGTCAAGGTAGCGCTGCACTTCCACAACGATAATGGGTATAAAGGCATTAATCTTAGCTCGATGAAAAAAGGGTTGGACTAAACGCCGCTGGTCTCGCCATAGATCGCCATCGCTTGTTATTAATCCCTCGCCCACCAGAACTTTCAACGCTTGCAGTATAAAAGCATCCCGAGAGTATCGTTTATATTCCTTCTGCAATACATGCGCTATAGCATCGGGATGAAATAGGAACAGGCATTCTGTTGTGAGTAGAAGGCGATCCTTGACATAATCTCCGTATTCCCGCCAGATTCTATCACCAAACGAAATCACATTTTGTTGTAGATCAGCAGCACACCCTAAAAAAGCAGACCATCTACGCGTCACTCGTGGAGT
>DAOUDD010000276.1:0-3931 GCA_034431765.1 Ktedonobacteraceae bacterium
GATGGAGTGATATGAGCAAAACGAGGCTCGGTGTACAGAGCAATCGGGGAGGCGGCCAGGACTTCTAATCCCGTCTCTTCCCTTACCTCTCGTTTGAGGCAATCCAGGATGGATTCGTCCAGTTCCATGAAGCCAGCGGGCATCCCCCATGTGCCATTATCGCTGCGTTGGATCAGTAACACCCGCCCGTGTTCGTCTCGAATGATAGCGCGTGCAGCAGGAGTGATCAGGGGCCGTGAACCCACCAGTAGGCGTAGTTGTCCCAGATATGATTCTTCAAAGGAAGAGTGATCTTTGGTCATTGAGGCGTTGCCTTCCTAGAGGGTAAGCTCATCTAACGCTCGATAGAATTGCAACTTGATTTGATCGGGTGAAGTAAGACCGTATTCTGCAAAAAGCAATGGGACCCACTGTTCACCAAAGTTGCGTCCGAGGCTGCGTGCGGCTAGAGCGAGATCGGTATAGCGGTCAGCAAGCCCTGCGCGCCCCCAATCGATGAAGCCGTTTACCCTGTTGAGCTGCTGATCCACGAGAATATTTGGCAGGCAATAATCCCCATGAGTAAAGACCAGATCCTCGTTGAAAGAGCTGTGTTGCAGCGCCAGCTCGTACACCTCTTGAGCGCTCAAGCCCTGAAATTCAACGTTGAATTGCGTTGCATCAATCATGCCCTGCGCGAGATACTGACGAGCCAGTTCGAGCTGCTTATCGCGGCGCATATCGAAAGGACAGGTGCTAATATTGACACGATGGATCATATGCATGCCCTCCGCGAGCCTCCTAACGACCTCTGGAACGCGGTCAGAGAGGGTTTGATCACAGGAGACGATGCCGCTCAGTTCGGATATCAGGAGAAATTCATACTGTTCATTGTGTCCATAATAGTGTACTTCAGGGACAGGCAAACGGTTGGCGAGCCATTGCAAGCGGGCAGCTTCGGCCTCAAGCGGACTTTGTTCTTGATAGGGAGCGATGGTATAGGGCAAGATTTTAAGATAGTGTTGACCTACGTAATAGATGTGGGTGCCTGATGCTCCCCACTCATCGGCTTCCCAGGCAGTATCGGCAAGGATCTCTTTTAACTCGGTGGGCATATGTGGCAACCATTTGTGCTGGCCTGTTGGTATGAATGGTCTCTCAAGCATCGATTCCTCCTCTTTGAGAGCGACTGTACCTGAAACCTAGCAGGCTGTCAAATGTGTCTTCATTCATAGAAAAGCCTTCTTTGGGAAAAAGGAAAAGACGAGGGACACCTCCCAGGGTCCAGGCGAGGAACTCTGCCTGGACCCTCTTTCCCTACAATCTCCTGTGGGTCTACATTTGTAGATCCATATACAACAATTCATTCATGTCCCTTTCCACTTACGGAAACATGGCTTGCTTCGCTCCACAGCGAGCGCATCTCCTCGCAGGTGGCGAGGAGGTGGGGGAGGGTACCGCGTGCGAGGATGTGGCCGTCTTTGAGGACGAGGATGGTGTCGGCTCGTTCGAGGACGGCCTGGCGGCAGGAGACGACGAGGCAGGTGCGCTCGTGCTCGGCGAAGAGACGGGTCCAGAGCAAGTGCTCGGTTTCGACATCGAGGGCGCTGGAGAGGTCGTCGAAGACGAGCAGTTCGGCGTTGCGGGCGAACATGCGTGCGGCGGCGCTACGCTGGATCTGTCCACCGGAGAGACGGACGCCGCGTGGCCCGATGATGGTGTCGAGTCCTTGCGCCATCGTCGCGATGTCGGGTTCGAGGACGGCCAGGCTGATGGCAGACTGGAGATCGACATGCTCTTCAGAGACGCCGAGCAGGATGTTGTCGCGCAAGGATTCACTGACGAGGCGCGGGACCTGCGGGGTGTAGGCGCAGCGCGGTGGGGCCAGGAAGAGCGCGGGTGAGGACACGAGTTCGTCGTTCCAGAGAATTTCGCCGGAGTCATGTGGGAGCACGCCGAGCAGGGTATGTAGGAGCGTCGTCTTGCCAGAGCCGATACGTCCAGTGATGACGGTGAACGAGCCACGTTCGATGCTCAGGTTGATGTCCTGCACACCGTGGTCGGTGCCGGGATAGTGATAGGTGAGATTGCGCACATCCAGGCGGTGGAGCGTGTGCAAGGCGTCTTTGAGCGTGTAGGAGACTTCGGGCAGTTCTCCGTGCAGGTGGATAGGGGATGGCTGCACAACTGCAAGCGGCTGTGCACCTGGCAAGAGATCGGTCATACGGCGCAGAGCGACCTCGGCCTGCTTGCGCCGCGCAAGTAAGCGACCTACCCAGCGGGGAAAGCCGGTCACGATGTCGAGGTAGCTGACGAAGAGAGAGAACGTGCCAAGTGAGAAGACGCCGCCCAGCATCGCCTGTCCCGCCAGTAGCAGAATTGCTCCGGTTCCGATATCGACAATATTCCAGTTCACCGAATCGAGCAGTTGTGTCAGGGTGCTATCGCGCACGATGGCGCTAGCGCGTTTGCGGTTGAGAACGCGCAGGTGGTCAAGCACCTTCGGCTCGGCTGACGCGACTTTGATTGCCTGAACAGCGCCGAACAGTTCGCCGAGAAAGCCTGTGACTTTCTCGGTAGTGGCACGGTTGCGCTGGCGATAGGTCGTGAGACGCGTCCGCAGCGCGTTGGTAAGCGTCACAATTGCAAGGATAGGCGCAAAGACGAGCAGGGTGAGTGGAAGGTTGATACGCACAAGTACCACCAGCGCGATGATGGCGGTGCCTGTCTGACCCCAGGTGTCGATCCAGGCTTCGAGATATTCTACAACGCCTTCGACATCGTCGCGGAAGTAGGTGATGGCTTCGCTCGGAGAGGTTGAGAGCAGACAGGGCTGCGGCGAGTGAACGAGCCAATCGAGCATATTCTTGCGCAAAAGCACATGTATGCCCTGCCAGTACCCGATCCAGAAAAGGGAGTAGGCAATGGCAGAGAGGATGTGCACGGCCCCGACAACAAGGACGAGCAGGATCAGGCTCTGCAGATTGATGCCGAGAGGGGCGGCATGTGATAAGGGCAAGGCATCGAAAACCAGACTCGTGAGCCAGCCGCTCAGCAGCGGGATACCGTAGAAACAGTTCGAGAGCAGTATCTCGGCCAGGAAGTTCCAGGGGCGAAAGCGCACCAGTTGCCAGGTCAATTGTTCAGTATTTAATTTTTCAGTAGGTACAGTAGTCATACGAGCAGCTCCTTTGCAGAGGTTTTGAGCAGAGCGGAGAAGTAGGAGTGCGGGTCTGCCACCAGTTCTGAACGCGCTCCCTGCTCACGGATGTGGCCTTTATCGAGAATCAAGATCTGGTCGGCACGCTGAACCGTTGCCAGACGATGGGCAATGATGATAACGGTGCGATTGTGTAGCAGGTGATCAATCGCACGCTCGATCAAGTCTTCGGTGGCCGGGTCGAGGCGCGAGGTGGCCTCGTCGAGAATGACCAGGCCAGGGTCTCTGAGGAAGACGCGGGCAAAGGCGAGCAACTGCGCCTCACCTGCTGAGAGTCCGTGACTGCCATATGAGAGACTGGTATCGAGACCTTCAGGCAAGGCGGCATACCAGCGCCCCAAGCCCAGCTCGTGAAGGACTCGCAGCACATCCTCATCCGCGATGCTCTTATCGAAGAAGGTAAGGTTGTCACGTACCGAGGCCTGAAAGATCTGTACCTCCTGCGTCACGACTCCAACATGGCGGCGCAGTTCGGCGAGAGGGAGCGTACGCAGGTCATGTCCCCCGACAGATATAGTGCCGCTCTGTACATCGTAGAGGCGACAGAGCAGGCGCATAATCGTTGTCTTCCCACTACCAGTTCGACCCAGCAGGCCGAGGACACGTCCCGCTGGCAGATTGAACGAAACGTTCGAGAGCACAGGTTCGTCCGGCTGGTAGGAGAACGAAACGTTGGAAAAGGAGAAGAAGAGAAAAACGGTGCCGACGCTGATAGAGCCGATGCGATAGAGA
>DAOUDD010000277.1:0-10371 GCA_034431765.1 Ktedonobacteraceae bacterium
TGTGTTCCTTCCCTTAAAATAGTTGTATGCCATAGGTAGGACACATGTCAAGGAGAAGCGTAAAAATCTGAACGAAAGGACAGGTTGTTACATTATGCGTCGCATTGCATCTGGATGAACATCCGATCTCCCTCCGGCCTAGTTGGGGCGATATGCGCGAAGCTGATATGAAGTGCAAGGTAGGCCATTAGCCCTACCACCCCAGCACATTGCATATGTCTCACCACTCCGCTTCCCAGTTGCATTTCTCCCCTGTCTTTGCTAGACTGACTCGTAGCAGAAAAGTCGCAGCAGAAAATACTTTCTGCTCCCAGTTTATCTCTCCGTCCTTCTCACAGATGTGCGAAGGCATAGCGTAAAAGTCCCCTCTCTCCGCTTCTCGATTGTTTTTCAGTTCTGATCTGGATATAGTACGTGCATCAACGCACAAACCGTTGGGAGGTGTTCCTTTTCCTACACCTACCCGAATCGCGGCTCAGAAATGGAGAGACGACTATCGATGAAACGTCAATGGGATATTGAAGAACTGATTGAACACTTTACTCTTGTGAAAGAGGACTTGGATGCCCTCGTCAATAAGATTGGCCCCACGCGTCTTGGCTACGCACTCTTACTCAAATGCTTCCAGTATGAAGGGAGATTTCCTCCTGCCAAATATGATATCCCCAAAGCGGTTGTAGACTATGTGGCTCGTCAACTCAAACTTGACCCCACGTTGTATGCTCAGTACGATTGGGAAGGGCGTACCATTAAAGGCCATCGAACGCAGATTCGGGAACTGCTCGAATTTCGTGAGGCGACCGTTCTTGATACGGAGGAGATGAAGAGTTGGCTGATCTCTGAGAAACTTGCAGCCGATCAGAACATGGAGCACCTCAAGGTGGGTGTGATCACGCGCTTTCGTGATCTCAAGATCGAGCCTCCCACCACTGACCGTCTTGAACGCTTGATTCGCTCGGCCTGTAGCAGCTATGAGCAGACACTCTTTACAGAGATCATGCAGCAGTTGCCTACTACGACTCGTACCTTGCTTGATGACCTGCTCACACGCAGCGTGGTTGCCGCAGAACAAGAAGCACAAAGACTCGATGATGAACCAACTGCTGCTCCGTCTCTTCCACGTCAAACGTCCATTACCTGGCAGGACTTAAAAACCAATCCGGGAGCGGTTGGTCTGGAAAGTATGCTGTATGAGATTGATAAGCTTCGGGTCTTGACGCAACTCGCCCTCCCTGCTGAGTTGTTTGGGCAGGTCTCCCCCAAAGTGATCGCGCTCTATCGAGAGCGCGCTGCTACAGAAACGCTCTACGAACTGCGCCGTCATCCTGATGCGACGCGGTATACCTTGCTTGCAGCCTTTTGTCAGCAGCGGACTGGAGAAGTGACCGACAGCCTCGTTGATCTCTTACTGCTCGTCATTCGCCGTATTGGAGCCAAGGCCGAAAAGCATATCAAGAAGCAGTATCTCGACGACATCCAAACGGTTGAAGGCAAGCAGCACTTGCTCCGTAAGGTCGCTGAGGCGGCGTTGGAGAGTCCTGACAAGACGGTTCGGGCAGGAATTTTTCCGGTGATGAGTGAAGAGAAATGTAAAGCCATCCTCAAGGAATATCAGGCAAAAGGCGAGTATCAGGAACAAGTCTATCAGCGCATGCGCTCCTCCTATCGCGATCATTATCGTCGCATGGTGCCACTCTTGGTCAACATGCTCGATGTCCGCTCTAATAATACGGCGCATCGTCCTGTCATTGATGCACTTACTCTCGTCAAACGCTATGCGGGAACATCTGGTGCCTACTTCCCTGTGTCAGAGATGGTTCCTCTCGTTGGAGTAGTACGCCCAATGTGGCGAGACCTCGTGCAAGAAAAAGATAAGGAAGGTGAGACGCGTATCAACCGTGTCAACTATGAACTGTGTGTGCTTGATGCCTTACACGAGAAACTCCGTAGTCGTGAGTTGTGGGTGGTGGGAGCCAACAAATACCGCAATCCTGATGATGACTTGCCCAAAGATTTTGATAGAGAAGCGCATGGAGTACTACGAGGCACTTGGACATCCACAACAGGCAGAGGAATTTGTGAACACGTTACGTCAACAGATGATCGACGCATTAACCTCGTTTGACCAAGCTCTTCCTAAGCTCTCTTCGCAGGTCCGCATCCTCGACAAGAAAGGTGGCTGGATTAGCCTGACTCCGCTCACGGCTCAACCTGAGCCGCAGAACCTGAGAAAACTCAAGGCAGAAATCATCAAACGATGGGGCGTTACCTCTCTTCTGGATATTCTCAAGGAAGCCGATTTACGCATCAACTTCACTCAGCACTTCAAGAGTCCAGCGGTGCGGGAAGTACTTGATCGCGAGACCTTACAGAAACGCTTGCTCCTGTGCCTCTATGGAATGGGAACCAATACAGGTCTCAAACGCGTCAGTCAAGGCGATCATGGGCAAACACATAATGAACTGATTTATACCCGTCGCCGCTATATCAATCAGGAACATTTACGGACCGCGATTATCGATATTGCCAATGCCACTTTTCAAGTACGTCAGCCCCATATTTGGGGCGAAGGCACGACGACCTGCGCCTCGGACTCCACCCAATTCGGCTCGTGGGATCAAAACCTCATGACGGAATGGCATCTGCGCTATGGAGGCAAAGGAGTGATGGTGTATTGGCATGTCGAAAAACATGCCACCTGTATCTATTCCCAACTCAAAACCTGCTCCTCTTCTGAAGTTGCAGCGATGATTCAAGGAGTGCTACGCCATTGTACCCAGATGAAAGTCGAGAAACAATTTGTAGACACGCATGGGCAAAACGAGGTCGCGTTTGGGTTTTGCCATCTATTGGGGTTTCAACTCATGCCCCGGCTCAAAAACATCTATGCACAGCGGCTCGCCCGACCTGAGACAGGAAAACCAAGTGACTATCCCAACCTTCAGCTGATCCTCTCACACCCCATTGACTGGGACCTCATCAAAGAGCAGTACGATCAGATGATCAAATATGCGACGGCACTCCGACTTGGAACTGCAGAGACGGAGGCACTCTTGCGTCGGTTTACCCGAACAGAATTGCAGCATCCCACCTATCGAGCCTTTGCCGAACTTGGGCGGGCCGTCAAAACCATTTTTCTCTGTCGGTATTTACAATCGGAAGCCTTGCGTCGTGAAATTCATGAGGGTCTAAACGTCATTGAGAATTGGAACGGAGCGAATGGATTTATCTTTTATGGGCATAGTGGAGATTTCGCGACGAATCGCCTGGATGAGCAGGAAGTAGCAGTTCTCTCACTGCACCTCTTGCAAATCTGTCTTGTGTACGTGAACACCCTGCTGATCCAGCGCGTCCTCGCTGAACCACAGCAGTTCCAACAGATGAAAAAGGACGATTTGCGTGCTCTGACTCCGCTCATCTATAGCCACGTCACCCCTTACGGGGTCTTCCGCTTGGATCTCTCTGAACGGATGCAGATTGAGGAAGCTCTCTTAGCGTGATGAATGTGTTGACAGTCGTACAGATGACAACGAGAACAACAACTCTAACAAAGACTGATACAAGCAGAAAATGGAAAGATCGGCTGCTTTGTCATACAAAGAAAGTTCTCACACTTGCAGGTGGATGAACCACCTGAAGTGAGAGAGGAATAATTGGGGTCTAAGTATGTAATACTTTTTCATCAAGACTACACTACTAGGCCCTATTCCTCTTTTTTGAGAAATGATACCATAGTGTGACTGTAATAAACACAATTGGGTAAACAAAGAACAGGATCAGCCCTCGATAGGACCACGAGGTAAAAAAGTAGCAAGAGAATGCTATGAGTGTTATAATACTCAAAATTAAAGTCAGTTCTCTGTTGTTTTGCATCTGACCTGAGTTCGTTTGATGGAACATCATTTTTCCACTCCTTTTTTGGGAAACAAACTATTTGCTTTCTTCGAGACATATGCATTCAAAGGGAGAAACAAGAATGCCATGTGCCTTCTTTTATGGTGCTCGCTTCGATATCTGGTGGATAGGTATCAGTATACCATATTCCAATGGTACCCGGAGAAGCATATACTCAAAAGAGCGTGTAATAAACCTCTTAATAGTCGCTGAATATTTTCCTCTCCTCGCTATAGAGCGATAAAGAGTCTGTGAGAGTGCTCTGTCAAGTCTCTCACGACTAACACTTGTGTAGACATTTTCTGCTATGGACACCGTTTCTGGGCATATGCTATGCAAGCTCCCATTGTAGCACCGCTGATGGCAGAGATGGCAAGGAGGCAGACAACACAGCCTGCGCCGATGGTAATAGCACAAGCGACACCACAGAAAACTGCAATGAGTGCTATCGCCCATGCCGCTATTCCTGCACCGGACAAACAGGAGTTCAATGTACTCAAGAAACAACCGACATTTATCTCAGGAATAGCAGTACCGCTTAGGAGCTGGCGTTGCCCATTAGCATGGACGGCATAGCCCTGAGTGATTATTTTGCCATCTGGTGTTATGACTATATTGAGAACTTCTTTGTTCTGTCTCCACAGGTGAGCTGCGATGTTGTGGTCTGAGCGAGTGAGGAACAATCCTGCAAGGCTATCAGATATCGTGGAAGAACCATATGGAATAGCTTCTGCGTAGAAGCTGTTGCCTGCGCCTCCCACGATAGGAACCCGGACAAAAACCACTTTTTCTGTTGTAGTCGTGATCAACTGTGCCTTCGTTTCGCTCTCGTTCAGCGTAAATCCTTGCAGTAGGCTGCTTTGCTGTGTTTGAAAGGATTTATACTGGTTGGAGGCGAGCGTTACGTTGATATATTGTTGCGCTTCTGGACCGTTAAGTTCAACGATAGTTGTGGAAGAATTCGACTGAGTTGCTGCATCTGCAGTAAGTGGCGAGAGGCCGAACGCGCCTGCGAGCGCAGATACACCTCCCCAAAGCACTCCCCGTTTTAAGAGACTACGACGGCTTGAGTCCTTAGCACTTTGCTGATCATCCATGTTTGGCTGTTCTTTCTTTTCATCTTCGTGAGACATGGTGGGAATCCCTTTCCTGGTGTGTAAAATAACATGTACAATTTATCTACAAGTACTCATTGTTGATACCACATGTACTCCTACGATATGGTGGAAAACATATGTACCCCTATCCTATAAACACGTATGGTAGATAAACGTCTTCGTGTTGTCAAAACAACTTCATCCTTTTGAGAAAGAAAACAAACTATGGGTATCGATATATCATAAACCTATCTCGCTTTCTGGGGTGACTCAATCAAGTACCAACTTCTGGGAAGAAGAAACCCTGATTAATATGCGTTTACACAGCGGTTTCCAATTGGTGATCTGTATGACTAAGACGAAATCTCAGCAAACCCACAGTGGTAAAAACACAGAATACCGCTAGAATGAGCGTATACACTGATGGGCCAGGTAAAACACTTGTAGTGAAAAAAGAGAGGATGAAGCCGCCAAGAGCGATGCTCATGAAACAGCTATTGCGAATAAGATACCTCTTATTAATATGTGCGTGACTCGGGCCGAAACAGCCACAAGATACCTGAAGGTTCTGGTATAGGACCCACAGAATCCAGCTTGTGAATACTCCTAAGAGGATGAAGGCACTTAAAAACGCAAGCGGTAGTAACCAAGTCGCACTAAACAGTAAAGCAAGAGCATTTTCTATTTCGAGAAGAATGACTAGGTATACGACACCTGAAGCAAGCCAAATTGGGATTGGGCTTTGACGAAGAGCCACTAGTAGCTGTTGAGGAAACGCAAGTTTACTAGTGGCGGCAATTATCAGAATTGCCGCAAGAGTTATTTGCAAGCCGAGCAAGAGAATGCCCATAGAAAAAAGCCTTTCACATTCAGAGTACATACAAAATGTCGTTTGCCGAAATTCTTCGAACTGGCTTGCAATCGCTACTCGCCGTGCGTAAATTATCGTATATTAATGTAGTCTACGCCTTCTCTATCTTTATAATAACTATCTTCTCACGCACTAATCACACATTTTACTCTTTTAAATAGCGACATACATGTTTGTAACTTCTGATTTAATATTACTCTAAGAAGCGTTCCTCTGCCATACCAGAAGCTAGACACCTTCTTACCAGAATACTTGCAAGTATATTGTTTTATGCCCTTTATTGTCATATAATCAGCTATGACTGATCTACATGGTTCACTCATGATGGTGACTAGGAACCAGTCTTTATAGAAATAAAGCATGGAAGCAAACACCGCCAAGGGATACTTGATGCGATGGAAATGGCACAGTTTGCTTCCTTCTTTCATCATGCTTTGAGCGTAAACAAGGTAAGAGAAGTGCTCAAAACACGGATTTTTGTGCCGGTGCCATTTCCACGACGTCAAGCATCCTCTAACAGGGTTTGCATGGAAGTGTTTGAGAGGAAAGGAGCGTGTCGTGGGCATCGGAGAACGGTTGCGCCAGGAAAGACACTACCGTCACTTATCACAGGAAGCTCTAGCTGAAGCGTTGGGTATTTCTGTACAAAGCATTAGTCGGTGGGAACGTGAGGAGACCATTCCGCAGGCCCATTATCGCCTTCAGTTAAGTCGGTTTTTTGATATTCACCCCGAAGAGTTATTTCAGGCTCTGCCAACGCGGGAACAGCAGTATTCAACGCCCGTTGTTGCCCCTGCCATTTGGAACGTGCCCTATCCGCGCAATCCATATTTTACTGGACGAACTGCGATAGTACAACAGATTGCTACTGCGTTGCATGCCTCCCAGATCGGTGCAGTTCCGCAACCCCAAGCGATTAGTGGGTTGGGGGGGATCGGCAAAACGCAGATTGTCTTGGAGTATGCTTACCGCTTTGCCCATGACTATGATGCTATCCTCTGGATTCAAGCTGAGACGTATGAGATACTCCTAACGGAACTGGTGGCATTGGCAGACATTCTGCAGTTATCCGAAGCTCATCATGAGGAAGATATCCAGATTGTTGAGGCCGTCAAGCAGTGGTTGCGTATGCATACACGTTGGTTACTCATTCTAGATAATGTAGAAGATATTGCCCAGGTGCAGCACCTTGGTCTCCCAAAAACAAATGGGCACCTTCTGCTCACGACGCATTCACAGTTTACCGGAACCTTGGCTGAGCGGATAAACCTGGATCCACTGCCGGAAGATGAGGGAAGTTTATTCCTCTTGCATCGCAGTAAGCTGCTCCAATTGAACCTAACACTCGAAGCGGTTCCAGAGTTATTGCTCTCTTCCACAAAAAAGATCGTACAAGAGCTAGGAGGTTTACCATTAGCCCTCGATCAAGCTGGAGTTTATATTGATGAATCTGGATGTAGTATCTCGGACTATCTTCAGCATTATGAGCACAAGTATCTGCAACTTCTTGGTCGCCGAGGCGTTGTAGGAGAAGATCACCCTCGCTCCGTGCTTGCCACCCTACGCTTGTCTTATGAGCAGGTCGCGCACCTGAACCCTGTAGCCACAGAGATTTTGCGTCTCTGCTCCTTTTTACATCCTGATCACATCCCGGAAGAGATCATTACGGCTGGTATTTCCTCTCTCGGTATCGACACACTAACATCTCCAGATAATTCCTATCACCTAGATGAGGCATTTATGACGCTCCGCAGCTTCTCGCTCGTCTCTCGTCATGCAGAAACACATGCCTTCAGTCTCCACCATTTAGTGCAAGTAGTGATCCGGGATATCCTGGATTCGACAGAGGGTCACCAGTGGCTTGTGCGAGCAATCCAGACCGTAGACGCTGTTTTTCCTGAAGAAGGGTTCGCACCCTGGGCAATGTATGAGCGCTACATTCCTCATGTTCAGACCTGTATTCTGCTAGGAGAACAAGAGGGAATAGTGATACCAGAGATGGCACAGGTGTTAGAGAAAACCGGAAACTATCTGTTGAGACGTGGGCGTTCTCTTGAATCTATGCAGTTTCTACAGCATGCACTTGCCATCCAAGAAGCTCTCCTTGGCCCTGATTCTCCTAAAAGTGTTTAGCTATTGTAGAGCCTATCAACTCTCTTTCAGACAAGAGAAGGGGAAGGGTGATTTGTCTTGATTTCTCTCACGGAAAAGTGGTGAAGATGGGACGAGCAGGAAAAAGAAGAAAAGAGAGTATGAAGGGTACAAAAAGGATGCTGATACCGTCTCTTGATTATCGAATGTAGTCTTAACCTAGAAGAAAAGTGGGGACACCTCGCAGTATGATGCTGGATCATCCGCAAAGTTGCTGAAAAACACCGCTCTCTTCCTTATATCTAAGAAGGGACACATTTTTTATAGCCATTGAGTATCCTTTATCGTATATTAGCTCCTGGTATCAAGAAGGAACGTCCAGATGGCTGATCCAACACTGTTCCCGATACGACATGTTTACATCTGCATCGACTTGAGACAGGCAGTTTGCTGCCATGACGATTAGCTTCCTCAAGACACAGAGCCAATCGCAACCCACGATCATCACACAACACGCTCCGTTTGTTTTCCTGTTTGCCACGGTCAGTGGGAGTGGGTCCGATATCGGCTTGTGCGAAGGGGGCTTTGCCATTCGCAAGCGATGCCAACCAGTTCGTCGTAGTGCTACAACTCAGCTTGCTACAACCGATCAAAGAAGCCTTGCACTTCTCAAGAGCTAGACCGTGCTCGATGATCCCAGCTCATGAGGCAACGCATTCCACTGGATGCTAGACCACAGCACATACACGATGGCGGCGAACATCTCTATCATCAGCAACAGGTCGTCCTCCTTTGGGATGTGCAGGATGTGGTGGCATCAAGGGAAGCACTCGCTCCCACAGTTCATCGCTGACTTCCCACGGTCGTGTTCGTACCATCATTCTGATTCACCTCGTTCCTCAAAGAGAGCCTCGCCTTTGAACCGCTCATCCTTTAAGTAACTTCAGTTTCTCTTTGACGTGCGCCCGATTAACCTGAGTGTAACGTACCGTTGTCTGAATGGCTGGCGTGCCTTTCATTGTAACATGACCTAGATAATAAGCAACTTCTTCCAAGGACCAGCTAGCAGAACGAGCACGATGAGCAAAATCATGACGCAGATCATGAAATGAGAGGTCAGCAATAAGTTCCCATTCTTCCTTATTGGCCTGTCGTTTCAGGGTGCGAAACCATGCGTGAATGCCGTCTTCTGTCAGACGTGAACTGCGTTGAGAGGTGAACACATAGGAACTCGTGGTATCACGCCCACCATGCTGAAGATACTCATAGAGAGGACGGCGTACCTCATTCAAGAGATCAATATCGCGAAACTTCTCCCCTTTATACCCAACGTGGAGCCAACCAATCTTCGGACCGACATGAGTATGCTCGACGAGCAAGTGCGAGACATCACTCACCCGGCATCCCGCCCAATAGCCGAGTGCGAAGAGGGCTTGTCCACGCAGATCATCCGCTTTCTCAACCAGATTACGAAGCACAAAGCGTTGATCTGGTGAGAGGACACGTGGAGAAAGTTGCTGTTGTGCTGCGATCTCGATGCCACGCATGGGATTGCGTTTGAGTGCCTCCTTTTCGTCAATGAGCCACTGACAAAACTGGTTGATGACCGATTTAACTCTCTGACGATGACTGATACTATATCCTTGGTCCTTGAGGAACGAGAGATATCCTTCGGCAACCGTTGTCGTGAGATATTCAGGCAAAAAGTGTTTGTGATGCCCTGGGCGTTTGGCAACCCATTCAGTAAACTGACGCAAAATACGAAGATAGGCATCAACAGTTGCATCGTTGCGTTTGCTGAGACATGCCTGATGATAGTCGTCGATCCACTCGTGATTTCCAAGAGAAGGAAAGGAAACTAGGTTTGATGGCTCTGTCATTTTTCGTCATTTCCCCTTACAAAATTTTCTGCTGCCAGTTTTGCGTCCTCATTTCTTTCTCCTAGTGTAGAGTATGAGGGAAAGAGATGAAAGAATGAGCGGAGAGAGAAGTTTGAATCAAACTCTCTGGCTACAAACTAGCAGCAGAAAGCACTTTCTGCTGCCAGTTTTCTGCTACCAGTGAGTGTAGCAGCACTATTGGAGAAATGCAAGTAAGAAGCCGCTTGATGAGAAACAGAGGGGATATTTCTATGGAAGAGCTACAGGGCTACCTTGCACTTCATGTCAGCTTCGCGCATATCACCCCTAGTTCATGAGGGTGAAGGTGAAGTGCATATTATACCCTTGGAAAATACATCCGAAAATGTGCACCATTGCACCGCAATGATGCACATTTTCGGATGTGTTTTTTTTATTGCTCTGGCTCTTCTGTTACCTTTGTAGTTCCAGCAGGTCCAAGGCCGAGGCGTGCTTTGCGTGCGGCAAGGCGTTGCTGCATCTCGGATTGCGCCAGGACTTCTGCGACGGGATCTTCGGG
>DAOUDD010000278.1:0-6063 GCA_034431765.1 Ktedonobacteraceae bacterium
TTCAGCTCCAACGATACTTGGGGGGCAGCCCCCTGGGAAAATAGGACATCGCCGTTTCACCTGCCTGTATGGGCGGTTCTTTTTTGCCAATTCAGCATAGAAGCAAAAAACAGCAAGACATGAGGACAATATATCTGTCCTCGCGTCTTGCTCTCGCTCTTACGCCTCCGCTACTTTTCGTTATCGCGCCCGGCTTGAGCTGAAGGGTAGAGACTTCGCTTCGAGGTATCCGGTGGGACTAGGAAAGCGGGGTCGTTAAGATCCATTTCGCCATCTTCATCAGCAGCGATATCCGAATTTTTACGGTAGCTATCTTGCTGAACAGGAGAATACTCATTGGAAATGAGTGGAACGCGTTTCTCCTCACTCTGCGGCTCGATTTTATGACCAGCAGGGGCATTGAGAAGCGCTTTTTCAATTACCTGATCCATATTATCAACGAGGAAGAATTGCATGCGCTGACGCACCTTCTGCGGAATGTCAGCCAGATCTTTCTTATTCGCGGCTGGAATGATCAGCGTATGAATGTTAGCTTGCTGCGCCGCCAGCACCTTCTCCTTTAGCCCACCAATTCCCAGCACGCTACCCAGCAGCGTTAGCTCACCAGTCATGGCGAGATCGTTACGCACAGGGCGACGAGTGAGAGCTGAAACGAGGGCTGTCACGATAGTGATACCAGCAGAAGGACCGTCCTTGGGAATCGCGCTTTCAGGTAAGTGGATATGCAGGTCGGTGTTATCCTGAAAGCTAGGGTCGATATGAAGCTGCTGCGCCCGTGTGCGGATGTACGAGAGGCCAGCAATCACAGATTCACGCATCACATCTCCAAGCTGGCCCGTCGTAAACAGATCGCCCTTACCAACCATTGTTACGACCTCCACAGGTAGGAGAATCCCACCCATCTCGGTTACTGCCAGGCCCATCGCTGCACCTACCTGCGCCTGTTGTAGGGGCGGTGTACTGCTAAAGCGTGGAGTACCTAGATATTGCTCAAGATTCGGCACAGAGAGACGAATATGTGTATCTGGATTCTTCAGAACGCGCGACGCACTCCTCCTACAAATAGCTGCAAGCTGGCGATCCAGGTTGCGCACACCGGCTTCACGGGTGTAATCAGTGATGATGCGTTTTATAACTGTCTGCGGAATCTTTACCTGTTCAGGAGTCAGACCATGCTCCTGCAATACTCTTGGCAAGAGGTAACGCAGGCCAATATTAATCTTCTCCTCAAGCATATAGCCAGGCAAATCAATGATATCCATGCGATCAGCAAGGGGACGCGGAATCTGATATTTCACGTTACCAGTGCAGATGAAAAAGACTTCCGAAAGATCAAAAGGCATCTCAAGATAATGATCCGCAAAGGTATTATTCTGTTCTGGATCAAGCACTTCCAGCAGAGCGGCCGCTGGATCACCGCGATACTCCGAGGAGAGTTTGTCTATCTCATCCAACAGAAAGACCGGATTACGCACACCCACAGTCTTCATACTTTGAATAATACGACCTGGGAGAGCGCCGACATAGGTACGACGATGCCCACGAATTTCTGCTTCATCGTGAACACCACCCAGTGAGATACGAGCAAACTTACGACCAAGCGCACGCGCGATAGATTGTCCCAGCGAAGTCTTTCCAACTCCAGGAGGTCCAATAAAGCAGAGAATCTGTCCCTGGCTCTCGCTCTTAGCTGTTCTTCCTTGCTGTGCAGCTCGTAAGCGTAGCTGCCGTACAGCGAGAAACTCGATGATGCGTTCCTTGATACCTTCTAACCCGTAGTGGTCCTCATCGAGAATTCGCCGCGTCGCTTCGATATCAAAGTGCTCTTCAGTACGCTCGTTCCAGGGAAGAGCTAATAACCAGTCAATATACGAGCGAATTACCGTAAGTTCTGCCGATTGCTGTGCAGTACGCTCCAGGCGGTCAATCTCTTTAGCAACTTTTAAAGACGCTTCGGCAGGGAGATCCTTCTCCTTCAGTTTAGAGCGTAACTCGTCTGCTTCTGAAGAGGACTCCATCCCCAGCTCTTCCTGGATAGCGCGTAACTGCTCACGCAGATAAAACTCCTTTTGTGAGCGATCTACCTGGGAGCGTACTCGACTGCGGATAGTCGTTTCCAGATCGAGAATTTCAATCTCGTTACCCATGATCACGCAGATCTTCTCTAGCCGCTCCATTGGATCAAGCGTCTCTAGAAGATCCTGTTGTTGCTCTGCCTGTGATACAAGATGAGCCGCGAGTGTATCAGAGAGGCGGGCGGGAGTTTTTAATCCTACAATTGAATTGATATCTTCAACCGAGAAACGTCTGCTCAACTGAGCGTAACGCTCAAAGAGATGAGTGGTATGACGTACCAGGGCATCGGCCTGAGGACCACTGGCTTGATTGTCAGGAAGATGAGTTACTTTTGCCCGCAAGAAAGGCTCTGTATCAATGTAGTCATCAACACGGACGCGCTGTAAGCCATTCAGCAACACCTGAAGGCCACCGTCAGGCTGACGATGCAGCGTCTTAATCTCGACCAATGTCCCCATCGAGAAAATATCTTTGGGCTGAGGATCATCCAGCGCAACATCTCTTTGCGTGACTGCTACAAGCAAGCGGTTAGGATGAAGCATCGCCTCTTCAACAGCGCGTACCGTTTTCTCGCGTGCAATAGGAAGAGCCTGACGATTATGCGGAAACGCAACTATACTCTTTAATGCGACCAACGCGTACTCGGCTGTAGTCTCTTCCACGACATCCGGGTGTTGTTGCTCACTCATTGGTTTCCACCTACTCTCTCGCTAATTTCCCACGTGCTTACGCGGTTGCTTTTATAAAAACAGAAGAGCCTGCGTCAAGCAGACTCATCTTCAGAATATGCGGTGTTACGTTCCCCTCGTGTCACAAGTAGGGGTTTGTTCCGCAGTTTGATGACATCACCGTTTATGATGACCTTTTTAACATCCGCACGAGAAGGAATCTCGTACATAACCTCAAGCAAGACATCCTCGATAATTGTACGTAGCCCACGTGCACCTGTGCGCTGTTTGAGTGCTCGCTCAGCAGCCGCATCCAGAGCATCATTAGTAAAGACCAGTTCCACGCGGTCAAGCTGCAAAAATTTCTGATACTGCTTGACAATAGCGTTCTTCGGCTCTGTCAGAATCCGTATCAGGGCATCTTTGTCGAGATTATCGAGCGATACCTGGACAGGGAGACGACCAACGAACTCAGGAATGAGGCCATATTTAAGCAAGTCGTCAGGAATAAGATGGGTCAGAACGTTCTCAGCGTGAGCAGAGTTTACCTCGGCATCGTTCTTTGTGTCGTTCTTCGGACGGAAGCCAATTGACTTGTTGCTGCCAAGTCGCTGCTCCACCATCTTGTCCAGACCTTCAAACGCTCCACCACAGATGAACAGGATATTCCCTGTATTAATCTGGATGAAATCCTGGTGAGGATGCTTACGTCCACCCTGTGGAGGAACATTCGCAACAGTTCCCTCAATGATTTTCAGCAAGGCTTGCTGCACACCTTCACCAGAAACATCACGTGTGATCGAAGGGTTATCTGACTTGCGAGCAATCTTATCGATTTCGTCGATATAAACAATACCACGCTCGGCACGCGCCACATCAAAATCAGCAGTCTGAATAAGTCGAAGAAGGATGTTCTCAACATCTTCTCCCACATATCCTGCTTCCGTCAGCGCTGTTGCATCTGCAATGCAGAAAGGAACATCCAGAACCTTTGCAAGTGTTTGAGCCAGTAATGTTTTACCACTACCAGTTGGACCAATTAACAGGATGTTGCTTTTTCCCAGCTCCACATCGTCAATTTGCATCCCTACGCTGATTCGCTTATAGTGGTTATAGACGGCCACTGATAGGGTTTTCTTTGCACGTTCTTGACCAATCACATACTGACTAAGCTGCTCATAAATCTTCTTCGGAGCAGGAATTTTGCCTGCCTGCAAACGCGGCTTTGTCACCGTCGCTTGCTCCTCCTCGATGATCTCACGGCAAAGGTCAATACATTCATCGCATATATAGACACCACCAGGTCCCGCTATCAAACGCTGTACCTGCTCCTGGCTTTTGCCGCAAAACGAGCAACGATAGGTCGTACGCATATTTTTTGAGTTTGGCACGTCTATTACCTTTCCTGCAGATGCAACAAAGTCGCTGGAAGTTGCATACTACTCAACTGCCCCTGTCTCGACTTCATTGGAAAGCATTGTCTCTACTGCAGCTTCAGCAGAGGTCTCTTGCTGATTTTGCTCTTCAACGGTTTCGCCAACGACTGCGGCGGCTTCGGCGTTCGCAATACTGGCTTCTTGCTCGGCCTCCGTCTCACTTTCCGCATCAGGATCGGGATCAGTTGTTAACTCGATAAGATGTGAAAGCGCCTTCTCACGTCGGTAGCTTATCATAAGTGAACGTATCTGCTCTTGTGTGCGAGGGAGCTGTTGACCCATCTGAGCATAGGCATTATAGAGCGCCTCGATCTCTTCCGGCTGAACCGTGATATTCTCACGAGTTGCAACCTCTTCCAGAAGCAACTGACGCTTGATACGCTTCTCCGCATCTGGACGAACCTCTTCAAGATACTGCTCGCGGGTCTTGTTCACCATCTTGAGATACTGATCCATGTTGAGGTGCTGTTGCTCAAGCATATGCCCAAACTGATGCGCCATCTCCTCTGCCTCTTCCTCTACTAATAGCGGATGAAGGACAAATGTAGATTGTTCAATCAGAGTATCTAACGCTTTTTCGCGCAGCTCTTCTGTAATCTTCCGTTTCTTATTCTCAAGCAAATTATCGCTCAGAACCTTGCTCAAATCTTCGACGGTCTCGACCTGACTATCGCTGACTTTAGCAGCAAAGGCATCGTCAAGCTCCGGCACTTTTTTCTCTTCTATCGAGTGGACAGTTACAACGTAATCGGCCTGCTGACCTGCAAGCTTCTCATTGCTATAGTCAGTGGGGATGGTTGTCGAAAATGTCTTTGTCTCACCAGTATTCATGCCGACAAGATGTTCATCCATACCAGTAAACAGACCATGACGCTCATGCGTGATCTCAAAAGTATTATCTTTCAAATCTGAGATCTGCTGCTCACCTGAGGTCAGCTTAAGATCCGCTTTGATCCGATCATCGTATTGAACGGGACGCTCGACTGTTTCCCAGGTTATTGAACGGTTACGAAGAGACTCTAGCTCTTTATCAACCTCCTCGGAGGTGACAGTCGCCTCTTCACGTTCAAAATGGAGAGAGTGATAATCAGGCAACTCGACAGGAGTAATAATGGGAACCGTCAGGCTAAAATGATACGGCTGGCCCATCTCAAACACAGGAGCTTCAAGCTTGGGTTGGCTGATAGGAGTTAAATCATGTTCCCGAAGAGCATCTCGATATGTGTCCGAAATAAGCTCATCAAGACCTTCTTGATAGATATATTCTTTTCCTAAGCGGCGTTCTAAGATAGCCCGTGGGGCCTTACCACGCCGAAATCCTTGAATGTCTACCTTCTGTACTAGCTTGCGATACGCCTTCTCTGAGGCTTTTTCCATCTCGTCCCAGGTTACATCTACGTTCAGGACGGCCTCGCTGCTTGGCAACTTTTCAACAGAGACCTTCACGTTTCCTCCAACAGCTTTTTGCTTCTTTACTCAGGCTAGTGACAAATCTTTCTCTCGTTGTATCAGAAACAGAGAGAAGAGAATGTGGAGCAGAGTTCTCAGACAAGGAGTTGACTGCCCTTCTTGTATGACTCATCAATAACCCTGTTTTTGACTGTAGTGTACTCGACAATGATTCTATGGAAAGACATTTGTCTGGTAATAGACAGAGGGCTACGTAGAGAGGGAGACCCACCCATAGACCACCACCACAAAAACATGTGTTACTTCCCCATTCTAAATATCGAAAGCAATGTGATCTATGTCGATTTGTGGGTTGCATACTGTTACGCCTACCCAACAAGAGCAATTCGGTGCAGAAATTGCTCTCTGTCTAAACGATTCAAAGCGGGAGACGGGGATCGAACCCGCGACTTTCTCCTTGGCAAGGAGATGCT